>CAYNDV010000287.1:0-3403 GCA_964396055.1 uncultured Vicinamibacterales bacterium
GGGCCGGCTGCGGCGCGCCGGGCACCTCGATGGCGGCGTCCTGCGTGCCGGCCGTGGCCACCTGCGCCGGCGGCGCGGCATCCTCGCTGCCGCCCCCGCCGCCGAGCATCACCAGGCCGATGACACCGGCCAGCACGACGCCGAGGCCGATCGCGGCGTAGCGGACGAGCGGCGGACGCGCCGCCGCCTGCGGCAGGGCCGGAAGCGCACCCGTCGGCAGCGGCGCCACGGCGCTCGTGAAGCCTGCGGTGCCGTCGAACCCGAGGGCGCGCCGCAGGTCCCCCACCAGCTCCGCGCCGCTCGCGTAGCGGTCGGCGGGGTTCTTCGCCAGGGCGCGCTGCAGGACCCCTGACACCGACGGGTTGATCGTCGGGTTCAGCAACTCGACGGCGGTCGGCGGTTCGTTGACGATGCGGTACATCGTCGTCGCGATGTCGTCGCCGCCGAAGGGCCGCTCCCCGGTGATCATCTGATAGAAGACCACGGCCGCCGAGAAGAGATCGGAGCGCGGGTCGAGGGGCAGGCCGCGGACCTGTTCGGGTGACATGTAGCTGGGCGAGCCCATGATCGTCCCGGTCTGCGTCAGCCCCGACACCGCCAGGCGGGCGATGCCGAAGTCGGTCACCTTCGGCCGGCCGTCGGCGCCCAGCAGGATGTTGGCCGGCTTGATGTCGCGGTGGACGATGCCCTTCGCGCCGGCGTAGTCGAGCGCGGAGCAGATCTGGGCGAACAGATCGACGGCCTGGTCCAGCGGCAGGGCGCCCTGGCGCTCGATCAGGGCGCCCAGCGTCTCGCCTTCGACGTATTCCATCGCGACGGCCGTGGTGGCGCCGTCCTCGACCACGTCGTAGATCGTGACGATGTTGGGGTGGGTCAGCGTGCCGGCGGCCGAGGCTTCGCGGTAGAGGCGCTCGCGCAGCGTCCGGGCCTCGGCGTCCTCGTTGACGAACCCGATGGTCTTGAGCGCGACGGTGCGGCCGATGACCGGGTCGAAGGCCTTGTAGACGATGCCCATGCCACCGCGGCCGAGTTCCTCGACCGCGTGGTACCGCCCGATCGTCCGGACGACCGAAGTCTCGTCGCTCATCGTCTCCTGCGGGCCGGTGTCCCGGTCAGGCGCCGCCCCGGGCCGCCTCGTGCCGGGCCTACGCCGCCATGATAGCCGCAGCGGCGCCCGAGTTCACGCTTCTTCGACGGCAATCGTGTTCTCGACCGCCTCCTCGATGGACGTGATGCCCTGGGCCACGAGCATCAGGGCGCTCTCGCGCAGCGTCCGCATCCCCGACTGGCGGGCGGCGGCGCGCACGGCGCCCGCCGAGCCACGAGCCAGGATCAGTTCCTCGATGGCGTTGTTGACGACGAGCGCCTCGTGGATGGCGATGCGTCCCCGATAGCCGGTCTGGAGGCAGGCGGGACAGCCGCCGGCCTTGTAGACGGTCTGGCCCACGAGGCCCTGTGATCCGAGGCCCAGGGCCTTGCGCGCCTCATCGGGCCGGTCGTCGACCACCCGGCAGTCCGGGCACAGGCGGCGGATGAGGCGCTGCGCGAGGATGAGGCGCAGCGCCGACGCGATCACGAACGGCTCGAGGTTCATGTTGATGAGGCGGATGATGGCGCCCGGCGCGTCGTTGGTGTGCAGCGTGGACAGCACCATGTGGCCGGTCAGTGCCGCTTTGAGGGCGATGTCGGCCGTTTCGACGTCGCGAATCTCGCCCACCATGATCACGTCGGGGTCCTGCCGCAGGAAGCTGCGCAGGGCGCTGGCGAAGGTGACGCCGCGCGACTCGTCGCAGGGCACCTGCCCCGTGCCCTCGATGCGCGATTCCACCGGGTCCTCCGCCGTCAGCACGCACACGTCGTCGCTGTTCAGCTGGTCGAGCAGGGCGTACAGCGTGGTCGTCTTGCCGCTGCCGGTGGGCCCCGTCACGAGCAGGATGCCGTTGGGCAGGTCGGCCGCCGCCGTCACCGACGCGAGCACGTCGGGTTGGAAGCCGAGCTTGTCGAGGCTGCGGCGTCCGCGCGATCGTTCGAGGGACCGGAGCACGACACGTTCGCCCGTAGCGGACGGGACCAGCGAGAAGCGGAAGTCCACCTGCCGGCCCCAGATGAGGTCGTAGCTGATGCGGCTGTCCAGCGGCGTCGACGCCGGCTCGATGGGGAGGTCCGCCATGGCCTTCAGCCGCGCCACCACCGGCAGGCTGGCGGCCGGCGGCAGCGTCCAGAGCGTACGCAGCGAGCCGTCCAGCCGGGCGCGCACGCGGAGGCGGTCGCCGAGCGGTTCGACGTGAATGTCGCTCGCGTTGGCGGCCACGGCCCGGCAGATCATCTGGTGCACGAGCCGGATCAGCACCGGTTCGCGGATCAGCTGCTCGAGGGCGGCTCCGCCCCTGGCCACGGCGTCGCGCGACCGGTTCACCAGCGAGACGGCCGGATCGAGGAGGCGCTGGAACGGCTCATCGAGCCTGGCCTGGTACGCCCGATCCACCGCGGCCTGGCGCTCCTCGGCCGTTCCGCGACGGGCCGGCCGGCCGAGCGCCGTCTTGTAGTGCAGGTCGAGTGCCTGCTGGATCGCCGTCTCGTGGGCCACCTTCGCGGCCACGTGCAGGCCGGACAGGGCCTCGAGCGCCGGCACCGTGATGCCGTCGGTCGGGTTCAGCATGCAGACGTGCACGGTGTTCACTTCCGTCTGCACCGGAAACACGAAGAGCGATTCGGTGGCGTCAACGGGCACCATCGCCGTCATGCGCTCGACGAAGTCGGGGTAGACCGTCATCAGCGACGGGTCCACCGCCCGTGAGCCCGTGGATTCCTCGAGCAGCCGGCTCAGCACGTCCGGTGTCACGACGCGCAGTTCGAGGAGGGCACGCCCGAGCGACACGCCCCGCGAGCGCTGCACCTCGCGGGCGCGGTCCATCAGCACGGACGAGACCGACCCGTACCCCTGCAGGAGTTCGGCTACGCGATCGTCGAGTTCGGCGTCGGTCATGAGGTCACCGTCTCAGCTGGAACGGCACGCCCACGTTGAACCAGCACTCCACCGCGCGCCCCGCCTTCTTCGCGGGCGTGAAGGTCCATTGCCGCACGGCGATGATGGCCGCCGCGTCGAACGCGACGTCCTTCTTGGAGCCCCGCAGGACCTGCACGTCGCGGGCCTGCCCCGACGTGTCGACGAGGACCCGCAGCACCACCACGTCCTCCACCCGGCGCTGGAGCGCCTCGGCGGGGTAAACCGGCGGCACCTGCCGCCGGACCGTCGGGCGTTCGTCGACCTTGTCGATCTCGAACGGCCCGCCACCGGCGGTCCGCCCGTTGGCGGCTGCCGGTGCGGTCGCCGACGCGGCCGGCGCCGCCGCGGGCTGCGTCCGATTCGGCGTGGCCGGCGTCGCGGCCTGCTTGCGCACCG
>CAYNDV010000288.1:0-3370 GCA_964396055.1 uncultured Vicinamibacterales bacterium
GTGGGGCGTGGGGCGTGGGGATTGTGGTTCACGTGTAGAAGCAAGAAGCAAGAAGCAAGAAGGGATCACGCTGTCACGCTGAACCGTGACCCTTTGGCGACTATGCAAGATTCGTCAGCGGGATCGTTCTCCTGATGGAGGGTGGTGTGGGCAGCATGCGTGAGCCGGACACCGGATTCGAGCGGGTGCTTCGCGCCGCAGTGTCCGCTCCGCGGGACGGCGCGTCGCCGCCGGCCGATTGTCCCGACGCGGAAATCCTGGCCGCCTATGCCGAGCAGGTCCTTCCTGCCGCCGAGCGCACGATCGTTGAAGGCCACGCCAGCACCTGTCCGCGCTGCCAGGCCGTGCTGGCCGTCATGGTCGAGGACGACGGACCTGAGATCGCCGTGCGAGCTGCCCGCGACCTGGAGCGCCCGCGCGCATGGCGATGGTGGTCGGGGCCGGCCCTGCGGTGGGCGACTCCACTGGCAGCCGCGGCGCTGGGCGTGATCCTCTACGTGGCCGTCCGCCCGCCGGTGCCTGGCGACACGCCGATGACCGTCGACGAACGTCAGCGCGTGGCGCGTCCCGAACACACAGGGCTGGACGTGACGGCGCCGGAAGCAGCTGCGACCACGGCTGGCGAGACCGAGATGGCTGACCGCCCCTCGCTGGCGGCGAGCCGTGAGATCGTCCAGTCCCAGGCGGCCGCGCCGCCCGCCGCCGCGCCGGTTGAGGCCGTTCCCGCTGCAGAGGCCAGGAAGGCGGAGTCGGTCTCGGCCGACGCCCTCCGGGTCGAGGGCAAAGGCGCCGCGGTGACCAGACAGAAGGCCGTCCTGCCTGTCGAGCCGCGCGTGATCCTGCCGGAAGACAGTCTCGACGCCTACTGGCGGTCTTCCGCGCTCGTCATCCGCGTGCGTGTGCGTGACAGTCGTCCGCCGGTACTCGTGCCGGGGATCGCGCTGCCGGGCACTCCACCGGTGTGGGAGCCGCTTCTGATTACCACGTGTGACGTGGTGGAGGTGTTCCGACGTGCGGCGTCGGTCGCGCCGACCGGCACGGTGTCGGTGACGCAGGTCGGCGGCGAGGTCGAAGGCCGCGACGCCACGTATCGTGTCCCGGCGTCGCACTGGCTGCCGCTGCAGGGGGGCGGAGACTACGTCCTGTTCCTGGTGCCCGCGCCGCGCGAGGGCTTCCCCGACGCGCTGACGCCCGTCGGCGGCCCGCTGGGCATCTACCGCCTGGACGGCGGCCTCGTCGTCCGCGGGCACGGCGGCACCCCGCCGCCAGCCCCGTCTGCGGCCGAATGGCTCGCGCGTCTCCGGCAGTTGGCGGGGACGGCAGGCCGTTAGGCAGACACCTGGCCATTCGGCCGTCGGGCCGGGAGACGCGCCGCGACCCCAATTCCCGAACCCTGCAAGAATCCGCCGCCTCCCCGTTCTCAGTACAGAACACGGGAGGTTCCGATGCACACGATTCGTATCCTGTCACTTGCGGCCACGTCCATTGCCGTCGTCGCCCTGACCGCCGGGGGGCGGTCGGCCGGCGTCGATGCCGCGGCCCCGACCGACCCCGCCGGCACGGCGGGCCAGGTCGACCTGTCTGTCACCGTCTACAACGAGAACCTCGCCCTCGTCCGCGACGTGCGCGAACTCGCCATCCAGCCCGGCGAAGGCGAGTTGCACTTCGTCGACGTGGCCGCCACGGTCAATCCGGCCACGGTGCACTTCAGGTCCCTGTCGGACCCGTCCCGGCTGACCGTGCTCGAGCAGAACTACGAGTACGACCTGCTGGAGCCGGACAAGCTGCTCCGCAAGTACGTGGGGCGGGAGGTGACCCTCGTGCGGACACGCACGGAAAACGGGACGTCGCGACAGGAGGAGGTGAAGGCCACCCTCGTCAGCTACAACAGCGGGCCCATCTGGAAAATCGGGCAGGAGTACGTGACGGGTCTGGGCGCCGATCACCTGCGGTTTCCGGATCTCCCGGCCAACCTCTTCAGCCGCCCGACCCTGGTCTGGAAACTGTCCAACCGCGGGGCTCCCCGCCACCGCATCGAAGCGTCGTACCTGGCCGGCGGGCTCGCATGGAACGCCGACTACGTGCTCACCGTCGGGCGCGACGACCGGGCTGCGGACCTTGACGGGTGGGTGACCGTGACCAACCGCAGCGGCACGGCCTTCCGCGACACGAAGCTGCAGCTGGTGGCCGGCCAGCTCAACCGCGTCCGCCCGGCCGCTCAGAAGATGGCTCTCGAGGCCATGGCCGCGCCGCGCGCCGCCAGCGACATCGGCATGGCGCAGGAGGCGTTCTCCGAATACCACCTCTACTCGCTGGGCCGGCGCACCACGGTCGCGAACAACGAGACGAAGCAGCTGGCCATGCTCAGCGGCACCGGCGTGCCGGTGGAGAAACGCTACGTAGTCAACGGCCAGGCCTACTACTACCGCAATCGGCACCGGCCGGGTACGCCCGTCAAAGACGACGTGGAGACGTTCTACCGGTTCCGGAACGACGAGAAGAGCGGCCTGGGCATGCCGATGCCCGCCGGCGTCATCCGCGTCTACCAGGGCGACGCGAAGGGCGGGATCCACTTCATCGGCGAAGACCGGATCGACCACACGCCAAAGGACGAGACGCTCGATCTCAAGATCGGCAACGCCTTCGACGTCGTGTGCGAGCGCCGGCAGACGGACTTCGAGAAGATCGCCGAATCGGTCTACGAGGTGGCGTTCGAGATCACCCTGCGCAACCACAAGGACGTGCCGGTGACCGTGCAGGTGAACGAGCCGCTGAGCGGCACCTGGCGCATGGTGCGGTCGTCGCACCAGTGGGAGAAGTCTGACGCCTGGGCCGCGCGGTTCGCCGTGCCGGTGGCGGCCGACGGCACCAGCGTGCTCACCTACCGGGTCAGGGTCACGTACTAGGCCGTTCGGCTATGGGCTATGGGCTGGGTGGTTCACGGTTTACGGTTCAGGGTTCACCCCCTTGCCAGGGGTGACCCTGAGCCTCGCCGAAGCGTCTGGGTCGGGATCCAGCCCCTCTAGCCTCTAGCCTCTAGCCTCTAGCCCCTAGCGTGATGCACGCACGCGAGGTAGGCGTCGAATTCCACCACCGGGGTCTCGTCCGCAAACAGCCGCTCGAGCGCGGGCGCGCACCACGCGAGGATCTCGTCCTCCGGGGTGCCGCCCGCGACGGCCACCTCGACGCCGGCTTCACTCATGACGTAGCGGAGGTACTGCGCGAGCGTCATCGGCAGCGAGACGACGAACGGCTCGAACGTGTCGAGGCACAGTCCGTGGCGGGTCCACGGAATCGCGCGGACGTCGAGCGCGTACCCGGCCGGCGGCGGGTACCGCTCTTCGAACGCGCCGTACCACTCGTCGAGGCC
>CAYNDV010000289.1:0-3363 GCA_964396055.1 uncultured Vicinamibacterales bacterium
CCGGCGCCTGCGACGGCGCGGGCACAGCCGCCGCGGCGGGCACGGGCACAGGTGAGGCCGCGACACGACGCGCCTGGGCTTGCGCCTGCGCTTGCGCCTGGGCTTGCGCCTGGGCCTGGGCGCGGCTGAGCGTCAGCACTTCGAGGCAACGCGCTGCGTGGCAGGCCAGCACCTCGATGGTCTCGGGGAACGCGCTCGGCACGTTCCTCCCCTCCACCGCATCGTCGGCATACACGACGGCCACCGTCTCGCCGCCGATCCGGATCGGCACGGCGAGGGCGGCCTGGTCCTCGGAGAGCGGGCCAAAGGGCGTCGCGAAGGCGGCATCGCCCGGCAGGCTCTCGGAGGTGTTCACCGCCCGGCCGGCCCGCAGCGCCCGGCTCAGCAGTCCCGGGTGCTCCGCGGACATGTCGAGGCGGCCCGGATCCACGTCCTCGGGGAAGCCGGAATGCCGCCAGCCCGCGAGACGCGCGCCGCGCAGGACGAACACCGCCACACGCGGCGCCTCGCGGCCGGCGCTCTCGGCCAGCGCATCGAGCACGTCGGTCAGGGTGCGGGCCGCGTCGAGCCGGCGGATGGCGTCGCGCAGGCGCTCCACGCCGGCCATTTCGTGCTGCCGCTCTTCGGCGCGGGCGTCCGCGAGGGTGCGCTCCACCGACGAGACCGCGTCGCGGCGCGCATCGGCGATGGCCTGAGCCAGGCGCGTATCGGCTTCAGCGCGGGAGCGGGACAGCGCGTCGGCCATCGTGCGGGTGGCGTCGGCGCGGACCAGCGCGACGGCCGCGTCGATCTGGGGCGTGATCTCGGCCTGGGCGGCCGCCAGGGCGGCTTCGTGTTCGCGGCTCAGTTCGGCGCGTACGGCACCCACGGCCGCGTCCTTGTCGCGCTGCAGTTCCTCGCGCAGGGCGGCCAGGGCCTCGTCCTGACGGCGGGCCGCCTCGGCGCGGGCCGCAGCCAGGGCTTCGTCGAGCCGGCGCGCGTGTTCCTGGCGCGCCTGCGACACCGCCTCCTCGAGTCGCCGGGCGTGCTCGGCCTGGGCCGCGGCCACGGCTTCCTGCGAGCGTTTGGCCACCTCGGCGTCGGCGGCCAGGCGCAGTTCGCGCACCACCGACACGCGGTCGGCCGACGCCGCCTGCGTCACCTCGCTGGCGAGGCCTGTGAGGCGCTCCTCGATCTGGCCGGCGATCTGCCGGGCGGCCGCCTGGGCGAAATCCTTGATCTGTTGCTCGAACGACATAAGTGCCACGATGCCTGACGTTTCCGGGCCTGGCCCGATTATCGGGGTGCCGGATCGCGGTCGTCAAGTGAGGGTATCGGTTCCAGGTGACGAAAAGTGCAGTCCTGTCGCCGCGGCGTGCAATGGTGTCCCTGGGGATACACGGAAAAGGGGCCTGGCCCCTTTTCGTCGCACCTGCCGGACGTCCCGAAGAGGGAACAGTCCCCTCTTTCGATTGCGGGGGTGTCCCTCGCCCGCTTGACGCAGGATCGGGGCAGGCGTATGGTCAGGTCTCCATCCGTCAACGTTGAGCCGCAGGGGGACGCCATGCTGCCCCGTCTGCCGTCGTCGCCGCCGCGTGCCGTCCGGAGTCCGCCGCGCCGTCCGCAAGCGGCCGGGGTGTGCCCGGCCGGTCCACGCCACTCACCGTCAGCATCGGAACATCCGGGAGGAGTCCAATGAAGAGAACATTGATTGTCGTTGTCGCGTGCGCGTTGCTGCTGCTGCCCCTGTCGGTCTCGGCGCAGGGCACCTGCACCACGATTCAGAGCGGCACCCTGATCGGATCCGACGGGGTGACGCTCCAGACCGGGTACGATCAGTGGGGGTACAACTACCAGGCGCGTCTGTTCAACGGGCTGTACTGCGACTCGTACCGCGACGCGGCGTGGTGTCAGCCGTACAAGGACATCGAGTTGTCGATGAAGTGGAACGATGCCTGGCTGAGCAACAAGGACTGCGACGGAGACGGTAAGCTCGACCGCCACTTCGGCTTCGCCAGCTTCATCGGCTCCGGTGCGTGGCTGACCAACCATCAGAGCGGCTTCTCGTTGGACGCCAAGGGCAAACTGCGGCGCTGGACGTATTTCGTCAAGATCGTCGCCGCGCCGGCGGACGCGACGTTGTTGGGTGGGATCTGGTACGCGGCTGGCGGGACGGAAATCGGGCCGGCCATCTGGGGGGAGTTCGCGGTCATCCAGGAGGTCAGCAACGATCCGACGGCGGGCCTCCACGGCGTGCAGTACGTGAGTCCGTACTCGGCGGGCTTCGGCGCTTACTCCCCGAAGTAGGGGAACCAAGACGGGTCCATGAGGGGGCCAGGCCGCTGCCTGAAAAGGGGCCTGGCCCCTTTTTCGTGTCGCGCGTCGGGCGCGCGGCCATACAATGGGAGTATCCGCACAGGTTGCCGCCGTTTTGCGGGCCGGCAGCCGACCGACCGACGTGGGGGCGACTTTGGCTTCGACGGGGGTACTGGTCCGCGGGATGCATGCCGAGCCCCATCGACTCGTTAATCCGGTGGAAACAAACGTAACTGCGGACACGCAGCTCGCTCTCGCGGCTTAACTAACCGCGACGTCCACTCCGTCCGGGCCAGCACGGCGGAACTGGATGTCATCATCGCTGGCTAGCTGACGCGGGCTGTTCCGACGCGCGGCGGCGAATCGTTCTCGGGGCTAGCGGCCGGCGGTTTCTCGCCGCTCTTCGACGTCGGTCGCGAACCATGCAAGAGCGGACACGCATGTAGATTCCTGCGGCGACGTGCTTTCGGACGCGGGTTCGACTCCCGCCGCCTCCACCACTTTCTCACGCAAGACCCGCATGTTCCGCACAACGCCGTTACGTCCGGAGGGTCTGGCGGCAATTGCGGAACAAAGCACCCGATACTTGGTGCGGACGTGAGTTCCAATCCCGCCGCCTCCCTGAGTGGCTCCGCGGCCCTCATGAGAATCCGTGTCCGTTCGATCGGCATGCGGGCTAGAATTGTCCCGAGGGAAGCGATGCCTGAGTTGCGCCAGAACATCACCGCCACTATCCGCCGTGGGGATCAGTCGGGATTCGTCGGTGAGTGCCTCGAAGTTGCGGTTGTGACGCAGGGTACCACCGTCGATCAGACCATCGAGAACCTGCGCGAGGCCGTTGCTCTTCACCTCGACGGTGAAGACCCCGCGGAGTTCGGACTGCGCACAAACCCGACGTTGCTGGTCACCATCGAAGTGCAGCCGTCGTATGCCAAAGCTTCGTAGGCTCTCGGGCGACGAGGTCGTCAGTATCTTCTGCGGCCTCGGGTTTCAGGTCGCGTCGCAGCGCGGCAGCCACATCAAGCTCGTGCGGGAATCACCATCCGGTCGGCAGGTGCTGACGGTTCC
>CAYNDV010000290.1:0-3357 GCA_964396055.1 uncultured Vicinamibacterales bacterium
GTGGCGCGCGTCTGCTCCATCGAACTCGAGGAGACGCTGGCCCGTGACGCGCGGGAGCGGCTCGAGCGCCTCGGGTTCGGCCACGTCGAGGTCCGGCACGGCGACGGGTACCAGGGCTGGCCGGAACGGGCTCCGTTCGACATCATCCTGGTGACGGCCGCCCCCGAGGCGATTCCGCCGGCGCTGGTGGCCCAGCTGAAACCGGGCGGGCGGATGGTGATCCCGGTGGGTCCCGTCCATGACGTGCAGGAGCTGCAACTGGTCGAGAAGGACGCCGGGGGCCGGACGCGGATCCGCACCATCATTCCCGTGCGGTTCGTGCCGCTGCGCCGGCGCGAGGGCCCCGCCAGCGGCCCGCCGGGAGACCCGGCCGGGGGGCCGTGGAACCCGGAGCCCCGTTCCGGTGACTAACGTGACGAGGAGCCGAATCCCCATGCGCGTGCCGTCTCTCCTGCTTGTCGCCTTCGTGTGCCTGGCTGCCCTCGCCGCCGCCGGCTGCTCGGCCCCGGCCGTTGACATCGCCAAGGACATCGCGGTGGGCGATATCACGACAGGCTGGTTTGACGCCGGCATCGTGGAGGGCAAGAACAAGCTGGTGCCCAGCGCGTCGTTCACGGTGACCAACCGTGGCACCGCGCGGCTCAGCGGCCTGCAGGTGTACTGCGTCTTCCGGTTCCCGAACGACCAGGAGGAACTGGGGTCATCGTTCGTCGTGCTGCGGGGCGACGACGCCCTCGACGCGGGCGCCACGAGCAAGCCGATCACCGTGCGCGCAACCTGGGGCTTCACCGGCGAGCAGCCGCGGGCGCAGATGCTGATGAACCAGTACTTCCAGGACGCGAAGGTGGAGATCTACGCCAAGTTCGGCGCCGGCGCCTTCACGAAACTCGAGGATGTGCCGGTCAAGCGGCAGCTGCTCACCAACTAGTACTCCTTGATTTCGACCCGCTGCCGCGCCTCGTCGCGCGTGAGGCGCCCGGCGCGCAGCGCCTGCAGATCCGCCCCCTTGATCCGGATGAGCATCGTCACCGCCTCTTCGACGTCGGCGATGCCCATACGGCGGTCCTGGTTGTCGTGCGCGGCCACCGTCAGCCACTCCTCCGGCCCGATCGTCAGGGCGAAGGTGTGGTCCAGCATCGCGTCGATCAGCGCGTTCTTGACCTCCGTCGTGTAGACCTCGCCCGGGTCCTGTTCCAGCAGTTCGAGCGCCAGCGCACGCGGCTGGGCCTGGGCGGCGCCAGGCGCCGCGGATCCGGCGGGCACGACGGGCACACCGCGCCCGGCCTGGGCCACCACGATCGGGTCGTCCTGAATCTTGACGACGGGCCCCATCTGCAGTTCCAGGCGCTTGACGGCCTGCTCCAGCTCCTTGCGCGACACCGGATCGCTGACGGTCTTGAGGTGCTCGCGGAGCGTCTGGAGGGCCATGGTCGTGCCGCCCAGATCGCGGTCGAGCATGCGCCACGACCACGCCAGGCTCTGGCGCATCGCGGGCACCTCGACGTCGAAGAAGACGCCGTAGCTCTCGAGCACGAACCCCCGCGCCCGCGCGTTGCCGCTGATGAACAGTACGTCGGGCGACACCGCCCGCCAGCGGCGGCTCACCACACGCGCCCCCTGCTGGACGGCGGCCTCGAGAATGCCTTCGACAGCCGCCAACTGGAACCGCGTTACCCCCTGGGGCGCGGCCGGCTGGGCGCCGCGTGGCGCCACCGGCTGCGCCAGCGCCGGCGCCGCCAGCGACGCCAGGCACCCCACCATCACGACGGAAGACGTCCATCCACGCTTCACGGCATCCCTCCGTTACCGCGGTTCCCGCTGCGTCGATACGCGCATCAGGTAATCCAGCATCTGCCGCTGCTGCGCCACGGCGGACACGGTGCGGCCTTCGATCGCGCCGATCCCGTCCGCGACGCGAACCAGGTCCGCGCGGCGCTGGGCATCCAGGTCGCGCACCACCTGCGTGAGCCGCAACGCAAGTTCCCGATCCTGCCGCTGCTCACTCTCTGTAATCAACCGCCGCACCTGCGCCAGCAGGTCCCCGCCGCCGTCGGCCGGAGCCGACGCGCGGAGGGTCCCGGCGCCGGCCTCGGGTGCGGCGGGCCGCAAGTCGCTGCGGAGCTTCTGTTCGAGGGCCACCAGTTCGGCGCGCCACGGGGCGGCGCTGGCCTGGGCCGGCGCCGCGACGGCCGCCCGGGGCGCATCGGGCGACCACCCCGTTCGAACCGCCACGCCCTGGCCGTCGTACCGCACCTCGAGCCCGGAAATCCCCACCGCCACGCCCACCAGCAGCGCGGCCGCCCCCATCTGCGCCCAGGCTGGCATGGCCGGCCAGTGGAACCACGACCGCCACGTCCCTGCCGCGGGCTCGTCGCGCACCATGCGGAAGCCGAGCCGCGGGTCGGGAGGCGTCCACTGGGCCAGCCCCGTGCGCACCGCGCTGAACTCCCGCACCTCACGGGCGCAGGCCTGGCAGATCTGCAGGTGCGCTTCGAAGGCCTGGCGATCGCCGGGGCCGTCTTCCCCGTAAAGGTACGCCACCAGGACGTCAGGATTCCCGCACAATCGTGTCTCGCTCATGGCGTGTCGACCGAGGCCTCCGTCGTCAGTGTCCCGGCTCGCTGGAGTTCCCGCCGCAGCACCGTCAGGCCCTGGTAGAGCCGGGTCTTCACGGTGCTGAGGGGACACCCCTGGAGCTCGGCAATCTCCTGAAAAGTGAGGCCGTGGTACTCCTTCAGGAGAATCGCCGATCGTTGTTCGTCTGGCAGCCGGCGCATGGCCCTGGCCACGTGCTCGCTCAGGTCCCTGCGGGCGACCAGGTCTTCCACCGACTCGGTCGCCACGGTGTCGGGGCGCTCGAGATCGGCGATATCGACGCCTTCGGGCGTCGGGACGAAGGGCGCGCGGCGCTCGCGCCGCAGCCAGTCCCGGCACAGGTTCAGGGTGATGCGGTAGAGCCACGAAGAGAACTTGGCCTGCCCCTTGAATCCGGGCAGGGCCCGGAAGGCCCGCAGGAAGGCCTCCTGGACAACGTCGCGGGCCTCTTCCTCGCGTCCGATCTGCCGGTACGCCAGGGCAAAGATCGGGCGTTCCCAGCGCACGACCAGCTGGTTGAAGCTGTCCGTGTCGCCCGCCACGCTGCGTTCGACCAGTTCCTCGTCACTTACCGCCATAGTCGCGCGACTGACGCCAGGCCGGGTCCCGGGGGTCCCGTCCCCCGCCCGCCTCACTACCTTAGACGGCGGGCGGCGCCGGGCGGTCGGTACGGGGCCATTCTCGCCGCAGGTGTAGAATGCGCGCAAGCATGGAACGTGTGCCCCGCTCCCGGGAGCCCATCATCCGCCTGGTCGCCCAGGG
>CAYNDV010000291.1:0-3344 GCA_964396055.1 uncultured Vicinamibacterales bacterium
ACCTCAAGAAGGTCGACTACTCGCGCCAGCAGTTCGGCGCCACGCTCGGCGGGCCGCTGGTGCAGGACAAGGCCCACTACTTCCTGTCGTTCGAGCAGATCGGCGAGAACAACTTCGCGCTCTTCCGCCCGGGCGGCGCCTACGCCTCGCAGGCCGCCGACCTGAAGGTGCCCTTCGACCAGTCGCTGTTGTACGGCGGCGTAGACACCCGGCTGAACGAGGACCAGAACCTGCGGCTGAAGTTCGTCTACGAACGGTACCGGCAGGACAACTTCCGCGTGGGCGGTGTGGGCGACGAATCTTCGGGCATGAAGCTGGACCGCGACAACTACAATTTCACCGCCACCCATGCGTGGACGCTGAGCAACCGCTCGCTGAACAGCCTGTCGATTCAGGTGGGGCAGCGCAAGTTCGACGAGCCGAACAACAGCCCGAAGATGGCGGAATACTTCTCGAGCGGCACCACGCTGCAGACGGGCGCCAATATCGTCGGCGACCAGTTCGACACCGGGAAGATCTTCGAGATCCGCGACACCTTCTTTCTCAGGGTCGGCAGCGGGCGCTGGGCGCAGGACCTGAAGTTCGGAGGGGCGTGGCAGCGGGTGAGCGACGAGTGGAACTTCCCGGTGTACGGGAAGGGCCTGCTGATCTACGTGACCGACACCCGGGCGTTGCCCCTGCTCTACGCGGGCGGCACGGGAACGGGCCTGTCCACGGTGAAGACGAACATCATCTCGGGCTTCATCCAGGACGACCTGAAGCCGTCGCCCCGCGTCACCATCAACCTGGGCCTGCGGTACGACCTTGACACGAACGCGAACAACCCGGACTACACCGACCCGCTCATGACGACCGCGCGCGGGCGGGACACGAACAACTTCCAGCCCCGCGCCGGGTTCTCGTGGGACCTCATGGGTGACGGCCGTCACGTCGTCCGCGGCGGCGCCGGCATGTTCACGGGCCGGTTCCTCCTGGTGCCCGCGCACATCGAGCTGCAGCAGAACGGGTACACCGGGCTGATCATCCAGCAACGGATCAACGGCCTGCTGCTGGGCCTGCCGGCCTTCGCCCTCGATCCGAACAACCCGACCACCACGGGGCTGCCGCTGACGCGCGACTCGGGCCGCATCGACAACACGTTCGTCAACCCGTACTCCTTGCAATTCACGGGCGGGTACACGGTGAAGCTGGGCGGCACCGGCCTCTACGCCGACTTCGAAGGCATCTACGTGAAGGGCGAGGACGAAGCCGTCATCCGTGACAAGAACTGGTCCGGCAACAGCGCCCCGGGGTGCAACGTCGCCGCGGCGGCCTGCCGGCCGAACAAGGCCTTCAATCAGATCAACTACTACACCAACGAAGGCCGGTCGGAGTACAAGGCCTTCGTCGCCAGCGTGAACGGCACGATCAAGGGCGGCCACGTCGTCACGGCGTCGTTCACCGTCGCCGACAAGAAGAACATCAACGACGACTTCAGCCCCGCCCTGACCGACTACCCGAGCGACCCGGCCAACATCGAAGCCGAGTGGGGACGGGCCCGTTCGGACGAGCGGTACCGGTTCACGGCATCGGCGGTGCTGCGCCTGCCGGCCGGCTTCACCGTCGCGCCGATCTTCGAGTACGGATCGGGCCAGCCCTGGAACCGCCGCTACGGCTACGACTACAACGGCGACGGTAAGTCGTCGGACCGCAAGCCCGGCGTGGAGAAGTTCTCGGAAGACGGCCCGGACTTCGTGGCCGTGAACCTGCGGGCCACCTACGGGCTGAAGCTCGGCGCGAAGATGAAAGCCGACCTCATCGCGGAGTTCTTCAACCTGCTGAACCGCACGAACTACGACGTGAACTCGCTGACCGTCAACGGCGCCGAATTCCTGAGCGGGCCCACGCTGCAGAACCCGAACGCGGCGGCGGTGGCCAACCCGAACTACGGCAAGTACACGTCCACGCTGCCGCCCTTCGAGGCCCAGCTCGGCGTGCGCTTCACCTTCTAGGGCTCGGGACGCATCGAGTACCCCTGGGGCCGGCGATCACAGGATGGTGATCGCCGGCCCGTGCAACGACTTCGCCCATCCCCCATGCTCCCGGGAGGAACAGTCCGATGACGCGATATGCGTCCATCACCGCGACAGGGCGGTACCTGCCGGAGATCGAGGTCACCAACGACCTCCTCCGCCAGCGCTTCGCGCACCTGCCCGAGTTCGTTGACAAGATGGAGGCGTCCAGCGGCATCCGCAGCCGCTGGCACGCCCCGGAATCCTGGGCCACGTCCGACGTGGCCCTGCCGGCGGCGCGCCAGGCCCTCGAGCGGGCCGGCCACGCGCCCGCCGACGTCGACCTCATCGTCCTCGGCACCGACTCGCCGGACTACATCACCCCGGCCACGTCGGTCGTCCTGCAGCACAAACTGGGCGCGGCACGCGCCGGCACCTTCGACATCGGCTGCGCCTGCGCGTCGTTCCCGACCGGCCTGGCCACCGCCGCCGGCTTCATCGCCACCAACCCGGCCATCCGGATCGTGCTTGTCGTCGGCGTGTACCTGATGCACAAGCTCGCGGACCCGGCCGATCCGATGAGCTTCTTCTACGGAGACGGGGCCGGCGCGGCCGTTTTGGAGGCGGCCGACAAGCCGGGCTTCCTGAACGCGTCGTTCCTCGCCGACGGGGCGTACCACAAGCACTGGGGCATCTACTCGGGCGGCACCTACGAACCGGCGACGGAGGAATCCGTCCGGGCCGGCCGGGCGCGCGTCAAGATGCTCGAGCGATACCCGCCCGAGATCAATCACGAAGGCTGGCCGAAACTGGTGCGCAAGCTGGCGAAGGAGGGCGACTTCGCCGTCAGCGAGATCGACTTCATCATCTTCACGCAGGTGCGCAGGCCGTCCATCGAGCTGGTGATGGGCGACCTCGGCCTGCCCATGGACCGCACGCACACGGTCATGGAGAACTGGGGCTACACCGGCTCGGCCTGCATTCCGATGGCCCTCGACGATGCCCGCGAGAAGGGCCTGATTGCGCCGGGCTCGCTGGTGGTTTTCGTCGGGTCGGGCGTGGGCTATAACCAGGCCGCAACGGCGTTCCGCCTGTAACGGCTGCCGACACGGACAACGCATATGTCACTGGAAACCGGACTGAAGCACAAGGTCGTGATCGTCACCGGCGCGGGCGCCGGTATCGGGTACGCCACCGCCGAGGCGTTTGCCGGCCAGGGCTGCCGCGTGGCGGCATGGGACGTGTCGGACGCCAACGCAGCGCAGGTGGAGCAGGCCCTCAAGGCTGCGGGCGGCGACGCCTGGTTCCAGCGCGTCGACGTCTCGAAGAGCGCCGAGGTGAACGCGGCCGTCG
>CAYNDV010000292.1:0-3293 GCA_964396055.1 uncultured Vicinamibacterales bacterium
TGACACGGCCTGGCGAGTTCGCCGGCCTGGTGTGGGATTTCGTCGAATCGCTTGGCGAGGGCGGCGCGAAGGTGCATCCATGATCCGTCACATCGAAGGACCTGTGGGCAGGCTCGAGGCGTTGCTGGACGATCCGGCGTGGAGTTGCCGGATCGGCCCGGTGCGCAACCCGGACGGCACGCTGCCGCCGCCCGCGACGAGCGATCCACCGCGCGCCGTTGTGGTGCTGGCGCACCCGCACCCGCTCTACGGCGGAACGATGCACACCAAGGTCGTCTACCAGGTGGCCAAGGGGCTGTGCCGCACGGGGGCGGCCGTCCTGCGCTTCAACTTCAGGGGCGTCGGGGTCAGCGAAGGGGCCTGGGACGATGGGCCCGGCGAGCTGGCTGACTTCCGTGCGGCCGTGGACTTCGCAGCCGCGCGGTACCCCGGGACGCCAATCTGGGCGGCGGGTTTTTCGTTCGGGTCCTGGGTGGCGGCCACGGTGGGCGCCACCGACGAGCGGGTGGCGGCCATCCTCGTCGTCGCACCTCCGGCGAAGGCGTACGACTTCTCGGCGCTCTACGACTGCCCCAAGCCGAAGTTCTTCATCCAGGGCACCCTCGATGAGACCTGTCCGCTGAAGGACACCCTGGCGCTGTACTCGCGGGTGCCCGAACCCCGCGAGTTGGTCGAAATCGACGGCGCCAACCACCTCTTCGACGGCCAGGTGGCGGAGGTGGCGGACGTCGTCCAGGGCCTGCTGACTGGGGTCGGGGCCGACCGACCGGATCACGGTTCTGAAACACAGGTTGGTCATCGGCGAGAAGCGTCCCGAGCCCAGGAGGGCCAGTGATGAGGGATGTCGTCATCGTCGCCGCCGTCAGGACCGCGATCGGCCGCGCGCCGGCGGGTTCGCTGCACACCGTGAGGCCGGACGAACTGGCGGCCTGCGTGCTGGCGGAAGCGATCCGCCGGGCTCCGGGTCTGCCGCTGGAAGAAGTCGAGGACGTCATCCTGGGCTGCGCGATGCCGGAAGCCGAGCAGGGCCTCAACGTGGCGCGCATCGCCGCCCTGCGCGCCGGCATTCCCGTGACGGCGTCCGCCATGACGATCAACCGGTTCTGCGCGTCGGGCCTGGAGGCCATCGCCGTCGCCAGCGACCGGATCCGCTGCGGCGCGGCCGAGATCGTCGTGGCCGGCGGCGTCGAGAGCATGAGCGCGATCCCGATGGGGGGCCATGTGATCGCGCCGAACCCCGGCCTGGTCGAGACGCGGCCCGACGTCTACCTGTCGACCGGCCTGGTGGCCGAGCACCACGCGCGTGAAGGCGGCATCACCCGCGAGGCGCAGGACGCCTGGGCGTTGCGCAGCCACCAACGGGCGCTGGCGGCCATCGACGGCGGGGCGTTTCGGGACGAGATCGTACCTGTGGCCGTGTCGGCGGTGGAACCGGGCGGACCGGGCGGCGCGCCCCAGGGCCGCGCGTTCGTCTTCGACGTCGACGAAGGCCCGCGCCGGGACACATCGCGCGAGGCGCTGGCGAAGCTGAAGCCGGCGTTTCATGCCTCCGGCACCGTCACGGCGGGCAACGCGTCCCAGATGAGCGACGGCGCCGCAGCCGTCATCGTGATGTCGGCGGAGCGGGCGGCGGATCTCGGGCTGACGCCCCTCGCGAGGTTCGTCGGCTACGCGACGGCGGGCGTGGAACCCGAGCGGTTCGGCCTCGGGCCGGTGCCAGCCGTGCGGAGACTCCTGACGCGCGTGGGCCTGTCGTTCGATCAGATCGATCTGGTCGAACTCAACGAGGCATTCGCCTCGCAGGTGCTCGCGTGCCTCCGGGAATGGTCTGTCGACGAAGAGCGCGTCAACGTCAACGGTGGGGCGATCGCGCTCGGTCATCCGCTGGGATGCGCCGGTGCCCGGCTGACGACGTCGCTGGTGTACGAGTTGCGCCGCCGCGGCGCACGTTACGGGCTCGTCACGATGTGCGCCGCCGGCGGCATGGGAGCGGCGGCGGTTGTCGAGAGGAACTGACGGTGGATGCGAGCAGAAGCAAGAAGCAAGAAGCAGGAAGGAGCCTGTGGAACGCTGCGGCGCTGGTCGCGCTCTGCGCGGCATTGATGGCATGCTCGTCGCAGCCCGAGGATCCCGCCGCGGAGTTCGCGCGAACGCTGGAGTCCGCCCGGGCGGCGAAAGACGAGGCCTTCCGCCATCAGCCGAGCCAGCCGGTTCCGCCCGAGCGTTTCGGTGAGTTCCTGCCCTTGCAGTACTTCGCGCCGGATCCGGAGTACGCCGTGCCGGCGTCCCTCAAGCCGGTGGCGGTCCGGACGCCGGTGCAGATGCCCACCTCGACCGGCAAGATCAGGGACATGGAACTGGTGGGCATCCTGGAGTTCACGCTGAAGGGCCAGAAACTCGCGCTGGGCGCGTTCGTCGAGGCCGGGTCGCCGCCGGATCGCCTGTTCGTGCCGTTCACCGATCTCACCAGCGGCACGGAGACGTACGAGGCCGGCCGGTACCTGGAGATGGACCGTTCGGCGACGGGGGTGTACGTGGTCGACTTCAATCGAGCGTTCCACCCGTTCTGCTATTACAACAGCGCGTACGACTGCCCGTACCCGCCGGCGCAGAACCGGCTTCCGGTTCCCATCCACGCCGGCGAGAAGCTCGCCAGGCCCCTGATCGCACGACCCGCCCGTTGAACACCGGACAACCCATGACACCCCACGTCTTTCAGCTGCAGGCCATCGTGTTCGATTTCGACGGGGTCATCGCCGACACCGAACCGGTGCACTTCCGGGCCTTCCAGGAGGAACTGGCGCAGGTCGGTGTGGCCCTGACGCTGGACGACTACTACGCCCGGTATCTCGGGTATTCGGACCGCGAGGGGTTCCCGGCGGTGGCCCTCGACCAGGGCATCCGGCTGACCGACGGGCAGGTGGACGCGCTGATTGCCCGCAAGACCGTTCGCGTCCAGCAGTTGCTGGGGGCGGAGCCGCTCGTGTTTCCGGGCGTGGCGGAACGGGTCCGGGAGTTTGCCGCGCAGGTGCCCGTGGCCGTCGCGTCCGGCGCTCTGCGCGCCGAGATCGGGGTGGTCTTGAAGATGGCAGGACTCGACGTCTGCTTCCCGGTCATCGTGTCAGCGGATGATCCCGTCACCTCGAAGCCGTCACCCGAACCCTACCAGCTGGCGCTGGCGCGCCTGGGCCGCGGGGCGTTCGTGCCATCCGCCTGTGTGGCGATCGAAGACTCGCGATGGGGCATCGTCGCGGCGCGCGCCGCCGGGATGCGGGTGGTGGGGGTCACCTCGT
>CAYNDV010000293.1:0-3278 GCA_964396055.1 uncultured Vicinamibacterales bacterium
CCAACCGTGAAGCGGCCAAGAACCGGGCCGGCGCGTACGCACGCCTGCGGCCCGTCTACATGCAGGCCATGATCGACAAGGCCGGTGGCCTGCTGGCCCCCGACGCCAACAGCACCCTGCGCGTCACCTACGGCCAGGTGAAGGGCGTCGCCTCGCGCGACGGTCTCTTCTACAAGCCGCAGACCACGCTGCAGGGCATCGTCGAGAAACACACCGGCACGGGCGACTTCAACGCGCCGCAGAAGCAGCTGGACGCCATCAAGGCCCTGCGTGGCGGCAAGGACACGGTGTTCTTCGACACGGGCGTCAACGACGTGCCCGTGAACTTCCTGTCCACGGTGGACACCACCGGCGGCAACTCCGGCTCGCCCACGCTCAACGCCCGCGGCGAACTGGTGGGCCTGCTCTTCGATGGCACCTACGAGTCGGTGTCGTCGGACTACCTCTTCGACAGCGTCAAGACGCGCTCGATCCACGTCGACAGCCGCTACATGCTGTGGACGATGGCCGAGGTGGACGGCGCGAAGCGCCTGCTCGACGAGATGAGCGTGTCGCTGACGCCGGCGGTGCCGACGCCGGCCAGGGCGAAGGCCACGGCGCCGGCCAAGTAGGCCGTTCGGCCGTTGGGCCGTTGGGCCGTTGGGCCCCGGGCCTTTGGGCCCCGGGCCTTTGGCCAGGAGCCAAAGGCTAGAAACGAAGCGGGCGCGTCGGGTGACTCCCCGACGCGCCCGTCGTGTGTTTTCCGGCTCAATCCGCGAACCTGGAACCTGGAACTTGGAACCTGGAACTGGAACGGCGCCCCCTGCCCCGTTTCCGGCCCCGTGCCTCGTTCCGTGACAGGGAACGAGGCACGGCCACGGCCAGTCGGTCGTCAAAACCGCGACATTTCGTGCACTTGGGGCTGGCCCGTCTCTTGCTCGATACAGGGCGGAGGCGGAGCCCCCTATGCACGAAATGACACACGATACGACACCGACGAAACGAAGGCCCTCGACGGCAGCCCTCTGGAACACGGCTGCCTACATCGTCATTGCTGCCTCGGTCGTGGCCAACCTGCTGATCGCCGGCGGAGTCTTCACCGACGACGACGGCGGGCTGGCTGGTGTCGAGGACGCCGTTCTCGCACCCCAGCCGGGTGCACTCACGGTACCGGCGCCAGCCGGGGCCGAACGCCGCACCCAGGCGACGCCACGGCCGGCCGTCTCGCGGTCCAGCTCCAGCGGCTGGACGGCTGACCCGCCGCCGTCCGCCACGACGCCGTCGGTGGAGCCCCTGCCGCCGGTCGGCGGGGCCGAACCTGCCGCGCAGGCCATCGTGTCGTCGGAGATCTCGGCCGCCGCGCTGCAGAAGCTCGATGCGCGGCTCGCCAGGATCCTCCAGCGCGGGACCACCCGCCAGCCGGAACCCGTGATCCTGTCGGCCCGCACGGCCGACGACGCCGCCGCCCTCGAAGCGGCCCTTCGGGGGCTCGACGCCGGGGTCAGCCACGTCCAGCGATCGGGCCACCTCGTGATGGCCCGTGCCAGCGTGGGTGCGCTCGCCGCCATTGCCGAACGCGCCGACGTCTCGACGGTCTCTTCGGACGCCATCGTGACCGCGCATGCGGCAGATGACGCCGAGGAGGCCGCGAGTTTCCTGCGCGCGTCCGTCGGCCTCCGGGCCGGGCACAAGACCGACGGCAGCGGAATCCGGGTGGCTGTCATCGACTCGGGCATCGCCCCGACACGCGACGTCGATCGCACGTTCGCGTTCTACGACTTCACGATGCAGGCCGCCGACGGGTCGCCGCTGCCGCCGAAATCCATCAGCCAGCCGTTCGACGACTACGGCCACGGCACGCACATCGCCGGACTGATCTCGAACAGCGGCGATTTCACCGAGGGCCTCTACCGGGGGATCGCGCCCGGCGTCAAGCTCATCGGGCTCAAGGTGCTCGACCGCAACGGCCGCGGCCGCACGAGTGACGTCGTCCGGGCCATCCAGTTCGCGACGGCGAACAAGGCCGCGCTGCAGATCGACGTCATCAACCTGTCGCTGGGGCATCCGGTGTTCGAGCCGGCCGCCACCGACCCGCTGGTCCAGGCCGTGGAGGCGGCCGTGCGCGCGGGCATCGTGGTGGTGGTCTCGGCGGGCAACATCGGCCAGCGGACCGGCACGGACGAGATCGGCTACGGCGGGATCACCTCGCCCGGCAACGCACCGTCCGCCATCACGGTCGGCGCCACGAACGACCGGCGCACGCTCAGCCTCGATGACGACGAGGTGGCGCCGTTCAGTTCACGCGGGCCGTCCTGGTACGACGGGTTCGCGAAGCCCGATCTCGTGGCGCCTGGCACGCAGCTGGTGTCCGACATCAGCACCAGCAGCACGATCTACATGGAGAACCCCAACCTGGTGACCAGCTTCGCCGACGGCAGGAAGCGGGAACAGTTCATCAGGCTGAGCGGGTCCAGCATGTCGGCCGGCGTCGTGAGCGGCATCGTGGCTCTCATGCTGGAGGCCAACCGCGACTCACGTGCGCCATCGCTGACGCCGAATGCCGTGAAGGCCATCCTCCAGTACACGGCGATCCCGCTGCCGGGCGTGGATACGCTCAGCCAGGGCGCCGGCACGGCCAATGCCGACGGCGCGATGCGCCTGGCCGCAGCCGTCAACCCAGGGGCGCCTGGTGGCGGCTACTGGTTGACCACGCCCGTGGAGCACGCCTCGGCGTTCGGCGATCAGACCTACGCCTGGGGCGACCGGATCGTCTGGGGCGATCGCATCGTCTGGGGCGACCAGATCCTGTTCAACGACCCGGCGTGGGCCCAGCGCATCGTCTGGGGCGACCGGATCGTCTGGGGCGATCGCATCGTCTGGGGCGACAGCGTGGTGTGGTCCGATCCCTCCACGTGGGGCTCGCGCATCGTGTGGGGTGATACCGCGCTCGGCCTCCTCGACGGCGAACGCATCGTCTGGGGCGACCGCATCGTCTGGGGCGACCGGATCGTCTGGGGCGATCGGATCGTCTGGGGCGAACTAACGTATCGGTCGGGTGGGCCCACGGATATCTTCTAGGGGCGCGGGACGCGGGGCATGGGGCATGGGAGGTTCCAGGTTCCAGGTTCCATTCGTAGTGCAGGGCTTTAGCCCTGCGGAACACGGTTCGCGGTTCACGGTTCACGGTTCACGGTTCGCGGTTACGGTTGGGACTCTAACCGGGAACCGTGAACCGTGAACCTTTCTTGACTCCCCCGCCGTCCGCCAGCACAATCCCCAGCGCATGCACTACTGGGGAC
>CAYNDV010000294.1:0-3249 GCA_964396055.1 uncultured Vicinamibacterales bacterium
AGCGCATGGTCAAGCTGCCGGTCTCGCGGATCGAGCGGCTGATCTACCCGGTGAGTTTCTACCGCACCAAGGCGATCCACGTGAAGGACACGTGCCGGATCCTGCTCGACCGGTTCGGCGGCCGGGTGCCCGGCACGATGGAGGAACTGCTGACGCTGCCCGGCGTGGGGCGCAAGACGGCCAACCTCGTCCTGATTCTCGGGTTCAAGAGCCTGCGCAACATCTGCGTCGACACGCACGTGCACCGCATCTCGAACCGGCTCGGCTGGGTGCGCACGCGGACGCCGGACGAAACCGAGCAGGCCCTCTACGAACGGGTGGCGGCCCGATGGTGGCCGTACCTCAACCTCTACCTCGTCACGTGGGGCCAGAATGTGTGCCGCCCGATCTCGCCCCGGTGCGCCGGCTGCGTCATCGCCGATCGCTGCCCGTCACGGCTGGGGGACGGGGGGTAAGTTCCAGGTTCCAGGTTCCAGGTTCCAGGTTCACGGTTTACGGTTCAGGGTGCAGCGTGACAGAGTGAGCCCTTCTTGCTTCTTGATTCTTGCTTCTGACAATCGTCACGCCCCACGCCCCACGCCCCACGCCCCACGCCCCACGCCCCACGCCCCACGCCCCAGCCCCCAGCCCCTGGTGATATGATTCCCCCCGTTCGATGCGCCCCTCAAGGAGCAGGATGATGCGGCAGATGTTGCGTGTGTGCGTGGCGGCGGCTCTCGTGGCGGTCTGGGCCTTCGGTCAGGGTGCGGTGTCGGCCCAGGCGCCGGCCAACCCGGTGGTGGTGATCGAACTGGTCAAGGGCAGTGTGACCATCGAGTTGTACCCGCAGGAGGCGCCGAAGACCGTCGAGAATTTCCTCGGCCTCGTGAAGAAGAACTTCTACAACCGGCAGCATTTTCACCGTGTTGAGAGCTTCGTGGTGCAGGTGGGCGATCCCGATTCGAAGTCCATGGAGCGGCAGGCGCAGTGGGGCCGCCGGGGGAACGGCCAGCCGATCGGCGTGGCCGAAATCAGCAAGAAGCTCACGCACAAGAAGGGTGCCGTCGGCATGGCGCATGCCGGCGACCCGACCAAGGCCGACAGCCAGTTCTATATCGTCAAGCTGCCCAAGAAGATCCCCGAGGGCAAGTACGCGATATTCGGACAGGTCATCTCGGGGATGGACGTGGTGGACAAGATCGAAATGGGCGATCTCGTGAAGCGGATCTATGTAAAATAGGGCCGACTCAATTTCGCAGGGCGCGCAGGGCCGTGGAGAACGCTGCAGGAACGACCTGGCACCACTCGATCGTGGTTGGCGTTCCGGCGAATCTACTTCGAGCCGCTAGTTCTCCAGTGACCCCGCGCCCCCTGCGGATCCTTCCCCGCCAGCCCCATCCTCGTCTTCCTCGAACAGCCGCCCCGTGCCCGCAGGCCCGTCGGCGGCCGTGACGTACCCGGCCAGGAACGGGTAACGGCGCAGCATCTCGGGTCCGTACGGCCCGGGCACCTTCTGCCCGGCCGCGTGGCGCAGCGCCGCCGCGTTGGCTACCGCCTTCGCCGCGAAGTGGTTGTTCAGGTAGACATACATCCGCTGGACCAGGCGGCGCACGCTGGCGATCGTGTCGGCGATGCCGCCGACTTCGTCGGCCGAGTACAGGTAGTTGTACCGATCGTCCGGGTGATCGTGGGTCCACCACTGCTCGGCGTTCCGGCCGTGCAGGCGCATGTAGTAGAGCCCGCGCAGGTTGGGCAGCAGGTTCTGGCGGATCGAGAACCGGAACTTCGGCTCGTCAATCTGCGCCCAGGCGGCGCCGCGGCCGGTCAGCAGGTCGAGGGTCTGCGCGGCGCGATCGCTCCAGCTGCGGTGCCGGAGTTCCACGGCCATCGGGTACCCCTTGAAGGCGTCGAGCAGCCAGGCCAGGTAACGGCGGGTCTCGTCGCTGTCGCGGAAACTCGGCGGGAACTGCGCCAGCAACGCGCCCAGCTTGCCCGCGTCGGCCAGTGGCCCGACAGCAGCCTTGAACATCTCGACGTCGGCCAGCGTTACCGCCGGCACGGCGCCGATCTCCACGTCGGGCGTGGGGTGTGAGCGGCCGGCCCGCTCGTGCATGCCCGGGTGCGTGAACTTCTGGTAGAGCTTCAGGGAGAAGTCGAATGCCGGCGGCGTCCGACGCGCCCACGTGCGGGTGACGGCGGGATCCGGCAGCCGGTAGAAGCTCGAGTTCACCTCGACGGTGTCGAAGTGCTCTGCATAGTACGCCAGTTCGTCGAAGTGCCTGGTGCGCGCAGCCGCGGCGGCGGGGTAGAAGATGCCGTTCCAGGTGCCGGGCCCCGACGGATAACTCCAGCCGGACGTACCGATGCGCAACGCGGACATGGGGGGAATATAGCATTCAGGGGCGTGGGGCGTGGGGCGTGGGGCGTGGGGCGTGGGGCGTGGGGCGTGGGGCGTGGGGCATTGTGGTTCACGCGTAGAAGCAAGAAGCAAGAAGGGATCACGCGGCCCGCCGAACGGCCTGCCCCGGCCCAACCGCACGTAGCCCGACGGCCGAACGGCCTTGTCCCGGCCGAACGGCCTCGTTCCGCCCCAACGGCCCGTCGCCGGTGCCGTAGAATGGTACGTCGGCTTATGTTGACGATCAGTGAGATCTTCCACTCGATTCAGGGCGAGTCCACGTACGCGGGGCTGCCGTGCGTGTTCGTGCGCCTGGCGGCCTGCGACCTGCGGTGCCGCTGGTGCGACACGCCGTACGCCTTCACCGGCGGCTCGAAGATGCCGGTGGAGGACGTGGTGCGCGCCGTGGAGGCCACCGGCTGCCGTCTCGTGGAGGTGACCGGCGGCGAACCCCTGCTGCAGGACGACGTGTATCCGCTGATGCAGGCGCTGCTGGATCGTGGTCTCACGGTGCTGCTGGAGACCGGCGGCCACATCAGCGTCGATCGCGTGCCGGCCGGCGTGGTGCGCATCATCGACGTCAAGTGCCCGGCCAGCGGCGAGGCGCATCGCAACTGCTGGCCCAACCTCGATGCCCTGCGGCCCACCGACGAAATCAAGTTCGTGATCCAGGACCGCGCCGACTTCGATTTCGCCTCGAAGGTCGTGCGCGACCGGAGCCTAGACGGCCGGTGCGCCAGTGTGCTCTTCTCCCCGGTGCACGGCGTGCAGGATCCCGCACAGCTGGCCGCGTGGGTGCTGGCGGAGCGACTGCCGGTGCGCGTGCAACTCCAGGTGCACAAGTACATCTGGCATCCGGAGACGCGGGGAGT
>CAYNDV010000295.1:0-3179 GCA_964396055.1 uncultured Vicinamibacterales bacterium
CTGGACGGCATCAACATCCAGGACAACTTCATCCGCACCAACTCCCTGGACTTCCTGCCGAACCGGCCGACGTCGGACAACGTGGCGGAGTTCTCGATCACCACGTCGGTGTCGGGCGCGGACAGCGCAGGCGGCGCAACGTCGGTGCGCATGGTGACCCCGTCAGGCACCAACACGTTCCGCGGGAGCATCTTCGAGGCCAACCGCAATTCGGCCCTGGCGGCCAACTCGTTCTTCAACAACAAGGCCGGCGTGCCCAAGGCGTTCCTGAACCGGAACCAGTTCGGCGCCAGCGTGGGCGGCCCGATCATCAAGAACCGGCTGTTCTACTTCGCCTACTACGAGGGCTTCCGCCAGCGGCAGGAAGTGGCGCAGAACAACACCATCCCGGTGCGCGACAACTGGGCCAGCGGCGTCTTCCGCTACGTGGCCAGCAACGGCACCGTGCAGGAAGTCAATGTCCTGAACCTGGTGGGCGTCACCATCGATCCCAAGGTCACGGCGGACATCCTGTCGAAGCTGCCGAAGGCGTCGAACGTCAACAACTACGAGACGGGCGACTCGCGGTCTGACCGCGTGCTCAACACGGCGGGGTACCGGTTCAAGCAGAAGGATTTCAACGACCGGAACCAGATGGGCGTCCGGATCGACTACGAGTTGAACTCGCGGAACCGGTTCGAGGGCATCTTCAGCTACTTCAAGGAGACCGACGACCGGACGGACCTCGACGCCATCTCGCTGCCGCGCCCGATGGTGTACACGAATTCGGATCCCAAGCGCTACGCCTTCGCGTGGCGGTGGCTGCCCTCGTCGCGGTTCCAGAACGAGCTGCGCGTGGGGGCCAACCTGGCGCCCGTACAGTTCGCCAGCGACGTCGAGTACAGCGGGACGTTCTACAACATGACCAACGGTCTCACCAACCGTGAAGTCACCTTCATGCCGCAGGGCCGGTATACCAACACGTTCCAGTACAGCGACAACGCGTCGCTCATCTGGGGCAGCCACGAAATGCAGATGGGCGCCAGCCTGCAGGCCATCCGGGTGAACCCGTACAACTACGCGGGCCAGTACCCCACGGTGAGCTTCGGCTTCACGCCGGGCCTGGCGCCGGCGTCGGGCCAGCTGACCTCGGGCATGTTCCCGGGTGGCATCAGCGCCGCTGATCTGTCCTCGGCAAACGCGATGCTGGCGATGCTGGGCGGCACCTACACGTCGGTGGGCCGCACGTTCCAGGTGACGTCCCAGACGTCCGGGTTCGTCGCGGGGGTGCCGGACGACAAGAAGTACGCGTTCAACAACTGGGCGGCCTACATCCAGGACAACTGGCGGCTGAAGCCGAACTTCACGCTGCGCGCCGGCCTGAAGTGGGAATACTACAGCCCGCTGCGCGAGCAGGACAACCTGGCGTTCCTGCCGACCCTGACGGGCAGCATCAAGGACACGGTGCTCAACCCGAACGCCTCGGTCACCTTCGTGGACGGCGACTTCTACAACAAGGACCTCAACAACTTCGGCCCGACGGCCGGGTTCGCGTGGGACGTGTTCAAGGACGGCCGCACGGCCATCCGCGGCGGCTACTCGCTGACGTTCGTCAACGAAGAAACCGTCACCGTGGCACGCGCTGCGTCGACGGCCAACGCCGGCCTGGTCACCACCGTGACTTCGTCGAGCCTCTACGGCAAGCTCGGCGCGGGCGTGCCGACGGTGCCGACGCCGACGTTCCTGTCGACGCGCACCCTGGCCAACCAGCTGGCGCTCAGTTCGACGGCCACGGTGATGGGCATCGATCCCAACATCAAGCAGCCGCACGTGCACCAGGTCAGCATCGGCATCCAGCGCGAACTGCCGTGGTTCATGGCCGCCGAGGCGCGGTACGTCGGCACGTTCGGCCGTGAGATCTGGCGCGGCGTCGACTACAACCAGCTCGACGCCGGCGGCCCGTTCCTGCAGGACTTCCTGCGGGCCCGCAGCAACGGTTACCTGGCGCAGGCTGCCACCGGGACGTTCAACCCGGTGTACAACCCGGCCATCCCGGGCAGCCAGCCCCTGACGATCATCCCGACGTTCGGCGGGGGCCTGTTCGGGTCGACGGTGAACACCATCATCCAGCAGGGTGAGGTGGCGCGCCTGGCGGACACCTACATGACGACGGCGTCGACGGCCGCCCAGGCCCGCGCCTACTTCATGGACAACCCGGGCATCTACGCCGCGCAGGCCATGATCAACGGGGGCTACAGCAACTATCACGGCTGGCAGTTCGACCTGCGGCGGCAGTACCGCAACGGGTTCATGTTCGGTGCCAACTACACCTGGGCCCACAACCGGACCAACTCGACCGGCACGGCCCAGAACCGCGTGGAGCCGTTCATCGACATCAACCGGCCCGAGCTGAACACCGGCCGCGGCGTGTTCCACATCACGCACGTCGTCAACGCCAACGTGATCTTCGACCTGCCCTTCGGCCAGGGCCGCAAGTGGCTCAACCAGGGCGGGTTCGTCGACGCGGTGCTGGGCGGCTGGCAGACCAGCGCCATCATCCACTGGCAGAGCGGATCGCCGATTTCGATCCTGTCGGCGCGCGGCACGTTCAACCGCACGGGCCGGTCGGGCGACATGACGGCGGTGACGTCGTTGACCAAGGAACAGCTGCAGAAGCTGTTCAAGATCGTGAAGGCGCCCAACGGCAACATCTACTGGATCGACCCGGCCGTCCTCGATACGACGGGGCGCGGCGTGGGCGCCGACAACGCCACCAACACGGCGGGCTTCCCGGGGCAGGTCTTCTTCAACCCGACCGCGGGCGAAGTGGGCAGCCTCGAGATCCTGTCGTTCGACGGCCCGGCGGCCTGGAGCGTGGACGCCGCCGTGTCGAAGAACTTCCGCTTCGCGGGCCGTTACCGGTTCGAAGTCCGGGCCGAGTTCCTGAACGCGTTCAACACGGTCACGTTCTACTCGGGTGACCAGAACGTCAACAGCACCAGCTTCGGGCGCGTGACGTCGACCAACACCGGCCCGCGCGTCATCCAGTTGTCGGGGCGGCTGTCGTTCTAGAGGCTAGAGGCTAGAGGCTAGAGGCTAGAGGCTAGAGGCTAGCCAGAGACGAAGGGCGCGCTGGGGAACGTCCCCGGCGCGCCCTTTTCATAGGTTCAGGGTTCGTGGCGTCCGGCTTCAGCCGGACG
>CAYNDV010000296.1:0-1416 GCA_964396055.1 uncultured Vicinamibacterales bacterium
TCGCGGTCGGGAGCAGCTTTCTGGCGCATCAGGTGCACCAGGCGAAGCCGTGGCTGGAGCCGGTGCTCCAGCGCGTGGCCGGGCGCCGCCTCGCGGTGGCGGCCGAGGTGGTGGACGCGCCGGCCCGGGCCGCCGGCGGGGAAACGGGCCGGGGCCGCGGCCCGGCGAAAGACGAACTCCTGGCTGCCGCGAAGGCCGACCCGGGCGTGCAGACGCTGCTGGAAATCTTCCCGGCCGAAATCAAGGACGTCACCGAGTTGAAGCAACCATGAACATCAAACAGATTCAGCAGATGGCCAAGCAGGCGCAGCGGATGCAGGAGCAGATGCAGCGCGAGATGGCCGAGACGCGCATCGAGGCGACGGCGGGCGGCGGCATGGTGACCGTGGTCGTCAACGGGCTGAAGCAGCTCCAGTCGATTCGCATCGACCCCGAGGTGGTGTCGAAAGACGATGTCGAGATGCTGCAGGACCTCATTGTCGCGGCCGTGACGGATGCGGGCCGCAAGGCCGATGAGGCCATGCAGCAGAAGCTCGGCGGGATGATGGGCGGCATGCAGATGCCCGGCCTGTTCTAGGCGGCTGGCGCGCATGTCACAGCCCGAACCGCTCACGCGCCTGGTGGAGCAGCTGCAGCGCCTGCCGGGCATCGGCCGCAAGAGCGCCCAGCGCCTCGCCTTCCACGTCATGAAGTCGCCGCGTGAAGACGCCGAGCGCCTGGCGGACGCGCTGCGGGACGTGAAGGACAAGGTTGGCTACTGCTCCGTGTGCAACAACGTCACGGATGCGGACCCCTGCGCCATCTGCGCGGACGAGACGCGGGACCGGCGCTGCATCTGCGTGGTCGAGGAGCCGACCAACGTCTTTGCGATCGAGCGGAGCCGCGACTACAACGGCCAGTACCACGTCCTGATGGGCGCGCTGTCGCCGTTGCACGGCGTCGGGCCCGACGACCTGAAAATCAAGGGCCTGCTCACCCGCGTCGACACGGGCGGCGCCGACGAGGTCATCCTGGCGACCAACCCCAACGTCGAGGGCGAGGCCACGGCGATCTACCTGGCGCGGCTGCTCAAGCCGCTGGGCGTGCGCGTCACGCGCATCGCGATGGGGCTGCCGGTCGGCAGCGACCTCGAGTACGCCGACGACGTGACGATGCACAAGGCGATGGAAGGCCGGCGGGAGGTCTGAGCGCAATGGTGCCGCAGTCGGTGCAGGTGCCGGCGTCGGTGGTGCTGCTGGCAGGCGGCCTGATCGCCTGCTTCGCCGGGTATCGGCTCTTCCGCTTCGTGCTCGGCGTGTACGGGTTCATCCTTGGCGCCCTGATCGGCGCGTCGATGGCGGGCGCGGGCCAGGCCTGGGCCGTCGCGGCGGGCGCCGTCGCGGGCGGCGCCATCGGCGCCCTGGTGCTCGTGGCGGG
>CAYNDV010000296.1:1516-3162 GCA_964396055.1 uncultured Vicinamibacterales bacterium
TTCTGGGTCTACGCGTCGTGGATCGTCATCAGCCTGGCCGGCGTGTACGTGCAGCTCAAGAGCGGCGGGAAAAGAAAGCGGCGGTGATGGGGGCGCGAGGAATCCCGGATTGATTTCCCTCGCGTATCGAAAGGGAAATCAATCCGGGATTCTTGTGAACACCAGCGCGGCACCGTTGGTGCAGTAGCGCAGGCCCGTCGGACGGGGGCCGTCCGGGAAGACGTGGCCCAGGTGGCCGCCGCACCGGCTGCAGTGAATCTCGACACGCCGCATGCCCAGCGAGCGATCGTCCGTCGTGGCGACCGCCCCATCCACCGCTGCGTAGAAACTGGGCCAGCCGCTCCCGCTCTCGTATTTCGTGGTGGCGTCGAACAGGGCCTGGCCGCACCCGGCGCACGAGAAGGTCCCGTCGCGATGCTCGACCAGCAGGGGGCTGCTGCCCGGGCGCTCGGTGGCGTGCTGGCGGAGTACGGCGTACTGTTGCGGCGTGAGCGACGCCTGCCATTCCTCGTCGGTCCTGGTGACGGCGAAGGGTGCGGCGGTTTCGTGCTTCTGGTCAGCCATGCGGTTCCCCACCTGCCCGTTGGACGCCTCCGGGTGCCGGGGCGATTCAAGATCTGAACCGCGTCCGTTTTTTTGTAATATAGAAAGATCATGACAGCAGCTGACGTTAGCCCCGCGTCCCCCGACGTCGCGTCCTGGAGCGCCCGCCTGGCAGCCTGGAGACGGCCGGACCCGAAACGGTCCATCTGGCAACTGGCCAGTTCCGCCGCCTTCTTCGTCACCGGATGGGTGCTCATGTACTTCAGCCTGCGCGTATCGTACTGGTTGACGCTCGCGCTGGCAGTGCCGACGGCCTTCATGCTCGTCCGCCTCTTCATCGTGCAGCACGACTGCGGTCACGGGTCGTTCTTCCGCTCGACGAAAGTGGCCGACTGGGTGGGCACGGTGCTGGGCATCTTCACGCTGACGCCGTACCACTACTGGAAACGCGCCCACGCCATCCATCACGCCACATCCGGCAACCTGGATCACCGCGGGTTCGGCGACATCAACACCCTCACGGTGGACGAATACCTCAAGCTGTCACGTTGGGGCCGCCTGAAATACCGCCTGTATCGGCATCCGCTGGTCCTGTTCGGCGTGGGGCCGGTCTACCTGTTCCTCATCGAACACCGGCTGCCGTTCATCGCGCCGCGCGAGTGGACCCGTGAGCGCCGCAGCATCCTCATCAACGACCTCGGCCTGGTGGCCACCATCCTGGGCCTGGGTTGGCTGGTCGGCCCCGCCGCGCTCCTCGCGGTGCACCTCCCCGTGTTGATCGTGTCGTGCACGGCGGGCGTCTGGCTGTTCTACATCCAGCACCAGTTCGATCTCACCTACTGGGAGCACGACCCGGCCTGGAAGTACGAGACCGCGGCGCTGGCCGGCTGTTCGTACTACAAGCTGCCGAAAGTGCTGCAGTGGCTGACCGGCAACATCGGCATCCACCACGTGCACCACCTGCACGCCGGCATTCCCAACTACTACCTGCAGAAGGTCATGGACCAGTTCCCGGAACTGCAGCGGGCGCCGACGCTGACGATGTGGGAGAGCCTCAAGTGCGTGCCGCTGGCCCTCTGGGACGAGCAGCGGCGCCGCCTGGT
>CAYNDV010000297.1:0-3156 GCA_964396055.1 uncultured Vicinamibacterales bacterium
CAGCTGGCGCGAGATGCACCAGTCGTGGATGTTGGTCATCCACTCGAAGTAGGTCCGGGTCCAGTTGTCCGGCAGGAACACCACGCGGCCGTCCTCGACCGCGCGGATCGCCTCGGCGGCCAGGGGCCCGATCCGGACGAACCACTGCGTGGACACGAGGGGTTCCACCACCGTCTCGCACCGCTGGCACTGCCCGACCGCGTGCTTGTGCTCGGTGATCTTCACGAGCAGCCCTTCGGCCTGGAGGCGCTCCACGATCGCCTTGCGGGCCTTGAACCGATCAAGCCCCGCGTACGGGCCCGCCTCGGCCGTCATCGTGCCGTTGCCATCGATGACCGCCACCGACGGCAGCGAGTGACGCTTCCCCATCGCGAAGTCGTTCGGGTCGTGTCCCGGGGTGACCTTGACGGCGCCGGTGCCGAAGGCGGGATCCACGAAGGCGTCGGCGATGATCGGCAGGTCGCGGCCGATGATCGGCAGCCTGACGCGCGTCCCCGCCAGGTGGCGGTACCGCTCGTCGTCGGGGTTCACCGCCACGGCGGTGTCGCCGAGCATGGTCTCGGGGCGCGTGGTCGCCACCTCGACGCCCGGGCCGCCGCCCACGCCCGGGTACGTGATGTGGTAGAGCTTGCCGTCGGTCTCGCGGTGGTTCACCTCGAGGTCCGAGAGGGCCGTGTGGCACCGCGGGCACCAGTTGACGATGTAGTTGTCGCGGTAGATGAGCCCCTCGCGGTAGAGCGACACGAACTCGCGGCGCACCGCGCGCGACAATCCCGGATCCAGCGTGAACCGCTCGCGCGTCCAGTCGACCGACTCGCCGAGCTGCCGCATCTGGCTCGTAATAGTCCCGTGGCAGGTCTTCACCCACTCCCAGACGCGCGCCTCGAAGGCCTCACGGCCCAGGTCCTGCCGGACCTTGCCCTCGGCCGCCAGCTGCTTCTCGACCACGTTCTGCGTGGCGATGCCGGCATGATCCGTCCCGGGCAGCCAGAGCACGTCGTAGCCCAGCATCCGCTTCCACCGGACCACGATGTCGGGCAGGGTGTGGTTGAGGGCGTGCCCCATGTGCAGCGAGCCCGTGACGTTCGGGGGCGGCAGCACCATGCTGAACACGGGCTTGTGCGAATCGGGCCGGGCGGTGAAGGCGCCGATCGACTCCCAGAAGGCGTACCAGCGGGCGTCGACATCCTTGTGGTCGAAGACTTTCGGTAGATCGGACATGGGTTCGGTCAGCCGGGACGGTCACCGGCCGGCGGACGTGCCGGCGGCGTCATGACGATGGATCCCGTTCGTCACACGAAGGGTACAGCGTACCGGATAAGCGGAGGGAGCATCAAGCGGGCGGCGCGCGGGCCGGGCGCGTTACCGCAGGGAGGCTTTGAGCCGATCGATTTCCTCGCGCACGAGTCGTTCGGCCACCTTCGACACGATGTCGGTCACCGCCTCGCGCACCACGCGATCCGTGAGGTGCTCGAGCACCTGGCGCGTCACGCGGTCGGCCAGGGCATCCACGTCGACGGCCGCAGGCGCCGCGTACGGGTTCGGCGCGAGCACCGGCAGCACCGGGGCCAGGTCCCCTTCGCCACGCTCGGCCGCCAGCAGGGCGGAGAACGCGTCGGCGAACACGGGCGCGCGCGCCTCACCCGCAGGAACCGGGAGCGGGTCTGTGGGGTACGTGAGCGGTGCCGGCGCAGCAGCGGGTGACTCGAAGGCGGCCTCGGCAGTCGGCGCCAGGGCCGCAGGCGGTTCCCAGGCAGCCGGGACCGGCTCGGGTGCAGCCTGCCCGAGGGTCGAGAACGCCGCATCGAGCCGCTCGAAATAGTCATCGAGCGCCGCCTGCTGCCCGGCGGGAGGCGCGGAGGCCGGTGCGGGCACGGGCGGTTCGTCTGGCAGTTCGGCCGGCGGCACGCCGAACTCCGGAACGGTCATCGTCTGGCGCCGGCGAATCCGCACGGCGGCGTCGAGGGCCGATTCGATCGCCAGCGGCTCGTCGGCCGGCAGCGGGGGCTCGGGGGCCGGATCCGCGGCCGGCCCCGGGCGCGGCGGCATCGGCAGCGTCAGCGCGTCCAGCTCGGCCAGCATTTCGGTGGTCGACATCTGCACGGTCTCGATCTGGAGCTCCGGCGCCGCGGCGGCATCGGGCGATGACGCCGTCACCGCCGGAGGCGGGGCCTGGGGCGGCTGCCGGAGCGGCGGCACGGGCCGCGACGCCTCGGCGAGCAGTTCCTTGACCCGGGTGATCACCATCTGGGGCTCGAACGGCTTCGCCAGCACGCCGTCGCACCCGACGGTGCGGGCGCGCTCCTCGTCGACGGGCTCGAACGCGCCGGTCAACAGCAGGACCGGGATGTGCGCCGTGCGGGGGTTGTTCTTGACGAAGGCGGCCACTTCGTAGCCGTCCTTCTCGGGCATGCCGACGTCGGCCAGGACGATATCGGGGGGATCCGCTTCGATCCGCTCGATCGCCTGCCGGCCGTCGCCGACCGCGGTCAGCGACACGTCCTCGTCGGCGAACGTCAGCTCGATGACGCGTTGGATGGTGACAGAGTCGTCGGCCAACAGCAGCTTGTGCGGCATGGTCCCCAACTACCTGCGTCCACGAAAGCCCGGGCTGCAGACCCGGGCCGCTGCCCGGGCGCGGCAGACGAACACCTGACGTTATCGGCTCCGCCACCCCCGGGCATTACCCCGGGGGCCGGCAGCGGCACGCCTAGACCGCCGCGCGTTCGCGGGCGTTGCGGCCGATGAAGTCGATGATCTCCTGCATCGGCGTCCCGGGGCGGAAGACGCCCCGCACCCCGGCCTCGTTCAGCTTCGGCACATCGACGTCCGGGATGATGCCGCCGGCCACCACCAGCACGTCGTCGAGGCCCTTCTCTTTGAGCCGGCGCGTGATCTCGGGGCAGATGTGGTTGTGGGCGCCGGAGAGGATCGACAGGCCGATGACGTCCGCGTCTTCCTGGACGGCGGCGCTCACGATCTGTTCCGGCGTCTGGCGCAGGCCGGTATAGATGACTTCCATGCCCGCGTCGCGCAGCGCCCGGGCAATGACCTTGGCGCCCCGGTCGTGCCCGTCGAGCCCGGGCTTCGCAATCAGCACACGAATCTTCGCCATAACTCGCCCCTAGCCTCTAGCCTCTAGCCTCTAGCCTCTAG
>CAYNDV010000298.1:0-3148 GCA_964396055.1 uncultured Vicinamibacterales bacterium
GCCGAACGGCCGATGGCCGAATGGCCGAATGGCCCAACGGCCGATGGCCGAACGGCCGAATGGCCCATAATGTCCCCGGAGACCGCGATGCGCAGATGGATGGGTCTTGTCCTCCTCGTCTGGTTCGCCGTCGGGGCGCCACCGCCGGCGTGGGCCCAGGCATCCCGGACGTGGACGTCGGCGTTTGCCACCACGCCCGACCGCGTGTGGGTGGCGCCGGATTTCTGGGCCAACCCGCTCCAGGACTGGCGCGTCGCCGACGGCAGCCTGGCGTGCGTGACCGCCGGCCCGGGACGGTCGCTCGCGCTGCTGACACGATCGCTCAGCGCCCGCGTGGCGGGGTTCACGACCGACATCACCATCGCGCAGCCGCCCTTCGCGTCCGGGGCCGCGACGGGCGCGTGGATGGGGTTCCGCGTCGCCACCCGCGGGCGGTTCGACGACTATCGCGACGATGCGGTGTTCGGAAGGGGCATCGAAGCGGGCCTCTCGGCGGACGGGCGGCTGTTCATCGGCGAGACGTCGCTCGGCCGTGTCGCCGCGCCTGCTGACGTGCGGACGCTGCGGCTGGCGCTGGCCCGCACGGGCCGCGAGTGGCGGCTGCGGCTTGCCGCGCTCGCGCGGACGGGCCGTGAGCTGGCGTCGACAAGCCTGGCGGTGTCGAATCCCGAGAACCTGCGAGGCGGGCTGGCGCTGGTCTGCCACGAGACGCCGTGCCGGGCGGCCGCGTGGACGGTGGGCGGGTCGAAGATCGACGCGCACCCGGATCGCGCCTTCGGGCCGATCCTCTTCACGCAGTACACCGTGAGCCGCGGCGTGCTCACGCTGACGGCGCAGATGACCCCTGTGGGCGACGAGGCCCGCCGCGAGGCCGTGCTGCAGCGCCGCGACGGCGCGCGGTGGATCGAGGCCGGACGCGCGCCCATCGATCCCCTGGCGCGGACGGCCACCTTCCGGGTGACCGGATGGGACGTCTCGCGCGACCATTCGTACCGCGTGTCCCTCACACTGCCCGATCGCCGCGCGCGGGCGCAGACGTGGACCTTCGAGGGCACGATCAGACGCGATCCTGCTGGCAAGCCCGCCGTGGTGGTGGCGGCGTTCACCGGCAACAACGATCTCGGCTTTCCCCACGCCGACATCGTGAAGCACGTCTCGGCCCACCGCCCCGACCTGCTGGTCTTCACAGGCGACCAGATCTACGAACCGGTGGGCGGCTTCGGCGTCCAGCGCGCGCCGCTCGAGGCGGCCGTGCTCGACTACTTGCGCAAGTGGTACATCTTCGGCTGGGAGTACCGCGACCTGCTGAGGAACATTCCGTCGGTGGCCCTGCCCGACGACCACGATGTCTACCACGGCAACCTCTGGGGCGCCGGCGGCCGCGACGCCGGCGACATCCATCCGTCGCTGTGTCGCGAGGGCGTCGGCGTCCAGACCCAGAAGCAGGACAGCGGCGGCTACACGATGCCGGTGGCGTGGGTGAACATGGTCCAGCGCACGCAGACCAGTCACCTGCCGGCCCCCGTCGATCCGGCACCGGCGGATCGCGGCATCGGCGTCTACTTCACCGAACTGGTCTGGGGTGGCGTGAGCTTCGCCATCCTCGAGGATCGCAAGTGGAAGTCGGCGCCGGCCGTGGTCCTGCCCGAGGCGCAGATCGTGAACGGCTGGGCCCGCAATCCTGCGTGGAACTCGGCCGTGTCGGGCGACGCGCCGGGCGCCGACCTGCTGGGCCCGCGGCAGATGGCCTTCCTCGAGCGGTGGGCCAGTGCCCAGGCGGCCGACGTGTGGATGAAGGCGGTCGTCTCGCAGACGATCTTCGCCAACGTGGCGACGCTGCCGCGCGGATCGCGCGCCGACGACATCACGACGAAGCTGCCGATCCAGTCGCCGGGCGGCTACGCGCCCGGCGAAGACCCGGTGCAGGATCACGACTCGAACGGCTGGCCGCAGTCACCGCGGCTCGCGGCGCTGCGGCTGATGCAGCGGGCGAAGGCGGTGCACATCGCCGGCGACCAGCACCTCGGCAGCACGATCCAGTACGGCATCGACGGCTTCCGCGACGGCCCGTACGCGATCTGCGTGCCGTCGGTGGCCAACTTCTGGCCGCGGCGCTGGTTTCCCGAACAGGAGGGCGCCAACCGCGCGCCGGGCGCGCCGCGCAACACGGGCGACTACCTGGACGGTTTCGGCAACCGCATGACCGTCCTGGCGGTCTCGAACCCGTTCACCCTCGGCGTGGCGCCGGCCGACATCAACGATCGCGCGCCGGGCTACGGCATCATCACGTTCGAGCGCGCGACGAACCGGATCACGATGGCCAACTGGCCGCGCTGGGTCGATCCGGCGGCGCCGGGCGCGGCGCCGTACCCCGGCTGGCCGATCACGATCCACCGCGACGACAACGGCGGAGGCACGCGGCGGTGATCGGCCCGTGGACGCCCCTCGCGGCTCCGCGCGTGCTCGCGGCCGGCGGACGGCCCATCGGCGCGCGTTTCGTCGAACGCCCCCACCGGTTCCTGGCTCGCGTGCGGCTGGAGGACGGCGCCGTGGTGGAGGCGCACCTGGCGAACCCCGGCCGGCTCACCGGCGTGCTGGCGCCCGGCTGCGAGGTGCTGATCGACGGGCCCTTTCCGCCGCCGCGGACGCTGCCGTACACGGCGCTGGCGGCCCGGGCGAACGGCGTCTGGGCGGGCACGGTCACCACGTACGCCAACCGGGTGTTTCCATCGCTGCTCGACGCCGGCCTGTTTCCCGAACTGACCGGCGGCACCGTGCGGGCCGAGGTCACGCACGGGCGCTCGCGCTTCGACTTCGTCGTCGGCGATCGTTTCGTGGAGGTGAAGTCGGTTTCGCTGGTGGAGGACGAGCGCGGTCTGTTTCCGGACGCCGTGAGCGAGCGCGCCGCGAAGCACTGCGGCGAACTGGCGCGGCTGGCGCGCCGGGGCCAGGCTCCCGCCATCGTCTTCGTGGCCCAGCGTGCGGACGTGATGTCGGTGTCGCCCGCCGAGGCGATCGACCCGGCATTTGCCGCTGCGCTGCGGCGCGCGGCCCGCGCTGGCGTGCTGGTCCTGGCGTGCGCGCTGCGCATGAGCCGGACCGGCGCCACCGCCGCGCGGCGGGTGGACGTGGGGCTTGGGGTTCGGGG
>CAYNDV010000299.1:0-3144 GCA_964396055.1 uncultured Vicinamibacterales bacterium
AGCGACGCCGAGTTGAACTGCGTCAGCACGAACACGCGGCGGATGTCCGCGTGCAGGCAGTTGCTCAACGGGATGTCGATGAGGCGGTACTGGCCGCCGATCGGGACGGCGGGCTTGGACCGCATCAGCGTGAGGGGGAACAGGCGGTTGCCGCGACCGCCGCCGAGGATGATGGCGAGGACGTCCTGCATGCGCACTAGGGTAGGCGATGCACGGGGCGGCGACAACTACTTCTGTCGCCCGCGTCAGGTCGCCCGGACTTCGCGCCAGCCATCGGCGGCGGGGGCGGCCAGTTCGAACCGCTGCCGCGCGCGTTCCACGCGATGCCAGTCGGCGTAGTGCGTCCGATGGACCACCTGGGCGTCGTACTCCTCGCACACGTCCCAGCCGAAGTCCTCGGTGCGGTGGACCAGCAGTCGCCGCGTGTGCCGGTCGTTCTCGTAGCGCTTGATGATGTTCATACAGGTCAAACCAGTGACCCGATGATCATGCCAGTCCGCAGGGCCGCCGCGCGTAAACTCGGGGTAAATACCCGGCGCTTGCACCATCCGTTCGCCACCGCCGGGCCCGGGGTCAGGTGCCCGGCAGCCGGATCGTGAACAGGGCGCCGCCGGAGACGCGGTTCGAGGCCTTGACCTCGCCGCCGAGCAGGCTGACGAGGTGCTTCACGATGGACAGGCCCAGGCCGGTGCCGCCGGATTCGCGCGATCGTGCCTTGTCCACGCGATAGAACCGCTCGAAGATGCGCGCGAGGTCCGCGTCCGGGATGCCGGGGCCTTCGTCGGCCACCGACAGGACGACGGCCTCGCCGTCCCGCCGCGCCGCCAGCTCGATGCGGGTGCCGGGCGGGGCGTAGGCCACCGCATTCTCCACGAGGTTGCGCAGGGCGTCGTGCAGCTTGGCCGGGTCGGTGACGAGGCCGGCCGCGTCGGGTGCAATGACGGTGGCCACCACCTGGTCGCGCTCGTCGATGGCCGCTTCGAGTTCCGTGATCACGCCCGCGAAGACCGACTCAGTCGCGCAGGCCACCCGCTCGACGGGTTCCTGGCCGGCTTCGAGGCGGGCGAGGCGCAGCAGGTCGCGCACGAGGCGTTCCATGCGGTTCGCCTGCCGCGCGATGATCTCCAGGAACCGCCGCGAGTCCGGCGCATCGGGCGGATCGTCGTCGAGCAGGGCCTCGACGTAGCCCTGGATCGCGGTCAACGGCGTGCGCAGCTCGTGCGAGACGTTGGCCACGAAGTCGCGCCGCATGCGGTCGGCGTGGCGCAGGTCGGAGATGTCGTGCAGCACGAGGACGACGCCCCGCGTGCCGGCGGTGGCGACCGGGGCGGCGCGGGCGACGATGGTGCGGTTGGGGTCGCGGGGCGGCGAGAACTCGAGGCCGTCGGGCGTCTGGCCCCTGAGGGCCCCGGCAATGAGCGTGGCGACATCCGGGTTGCGGAGCACTTCCAGGTGGTGCTGGCCCGGCGCCAGGCCGTCGGCGCGCAGCAGGCGGCGGGCCGCATCGTTGGCCAGCAGGATGTGGCCCTGGGCGTTGCAGACGATCACGCCCTCGAGCATGCCGGCGAGGATGGCCTCCATGCGGGCGCGGTCCTGGGCCAGTTCGGTCATCCGCCGGCCCAGTTCGCGGGCGGTGTCGTCCAGGGCCCGGGCGACCGTGCCGAGTTCATCGCGGCCGTAATCGAAGGCGGGCTGCGAGAAATCGCCGGCGGCGTAGCGGGTGGCGGTCCGGGCGATGGCATCGACGCGGCGGGCGAGCAGCATCGACGACAGCCACGCGAGCAGGAGGGCGCAGACGAGCGCCACGGCCAGCGCCGACAGCATGCTGCGGCGGATGGCGGCCACCTGCTCATCGACATCGGTGAGCGGGAGCGCCAGGCGCAGCACCCGCACGCGCGCGTCGCCGACGGGAACAGCCGCGTAGAGCAGATCGAGGTCGAGAGTGGCGCTGTGGCGGCGGGCGAGGCCCACGCCCGTCCGGATCGCATCGATGACCTCGGACCGCGCGCCGTGATTCTCAAGGGTCGGCAGCACCGAGGCGGGCTCCGTGGAATCACCCACCACCGCACCGTCGGCCGCGATCAGCGTGACGCGCGCCTGCGTCAGGCCGCCGATCCGATCGGCGGCGGCATCGAGGTCGGCGGCCTGGCCGGCCGCGAGGCGTTCGGCGAGCAGCGTGGCGGCCAGCCGGGCCTCGGCCACCAGCGTCCGCTCGATGGCGCGCAGCAGTTGCGCGCGCACCGTCACCAGCGTCAGCCCCGCCGCGACCGTGAGGGCCACCATCGCCACGCCGGTGACGGCGGCGAAGGTGCGTCCGCGGAATCCGCCGAGCTTCATGGCCGCTCCGGCGGCCCGTCCGGGCCGGGCCGATCCGGGGCCTCGAGACGGTAGCCGAACTGCTTGACGGTCTCGATGGCGTCGGCCAGGAACGGCAGCTTCTCGCGGAGCCGCCGCACGTGGACGTCCACCGTGCGGGTGCCGCCTGTGTAGCGGTAACCCCAGACGTCGGTGAGCAGCAGATCGCGCGACAGCACCCGTCCCCGGTGCTGCAGGAAGTACTCGAGCAGGAGGAACTCCTTGGCGGTGAGGCGGACTTCTTCGCCGCCCTGCGTGACGCGATGGCGCTCGCGATCGATCACGATGGGACCGAAGCTCAGCGGCTGCGGCCCCGCGTCCTCCCAGCGGCGCGCCCGGCGCAGCAGCGCGTCCACGCGCGCCACGAGCTCGGCGGCGCTGAACGGCTTGGTAACGTAGTCGTCGGCGCCCTCCTGCAGGCCGGCAATCCGGTCCGCCTCCTCCGAGCGTGCCGTCAGCATGATGATCGGCACCGTGCGGGTGGCGGCGTCCCGCCGGAGCGTGCGGCACACCTCCATGCCGTCCAGGCCCGGCAGCATCAGGTCCAGGACGACGAGGTCGGGCACGCGCTGCCGGGCCGACGCCAGGGCCCGGTCGCCTGCGCCCACGACGTCGGCGTCGTGGCCCGCGCGCCGGAGGTACCGCTCGACGAGGTTCGCGATGTCGACGTCGTCTTCAACGATGAGGATGCGGCTCATCTCGTGGCCAGAAGCGTACTCAGCCTACAGGGACAAGGGGCAGGGGACAAGGGGGGACAGAAGACAGAAGACAGAAGACAGAAGACAGAAG
>CAYNDV010000300.1:0-3111 GCA_964396055.1 uncultured Vicinamibacterales bacterium
AGGCGGGGTACCCGGTGACGTTCAACGACCCGGCGTTGACGGAGCGGATGACGCCATCGCTGAAACGGGTGGCCGGCGAGCGATTCAACCCGAACGCGAACCCCACGACCACGTCCGAAGACTTCTCGTACTTCCAGCAGCGCGTACCCGGCCTGTATTTCTTCCTCGGAGTCGCCCCGGAGGGTGCGGACCTGGCCACAGTCCCGGCCAACCACTCGCCCAAGTTCTCGCCTGACGAGGGGGCCCTGGTCACCGGCGTCCGGGCGCTCGCCAGCCTGGCGGTGGATTATCTCGCGGGGAAGTGATGGGGCGTGGGGCTGGGGGCTGGGGTTTCGGGGAGTGGAGTTCGTCAGAAGCAGGAAGCAAGAAGCAAGAAGGAACACGGTACCCGCAGCGCTTCACGCTTCCCGCCCTCCGCCCGGTGCACGCCCCACGCCTCTAGCCCCGAGCCCCCAGCCCCTGATAAGATCCCCCCAGAAGGCGCTGCCCGGCCGTGGCGGTGCCGGCCGCCCCCCCACCGATACGGTCTGCCAGGTTCCTTCTTCCCGGATACGTGCTGCACCGGAATCCCGGGCCGTGCGGAACCGCCGGTAGTCCTTCCCGACAGGAGCCACCTCCGTGGTCGAGTACCGCATACGAGCACACCCCATCCTCCCCGTGCCGGCCCGCGCCACCGTCGAGTTCTACTGGCAGGATCGCGCGCTGACGGCGTTTGCCGGCGAGACGATCTCGTCGGCGCTCTTCGCGAGCGGCATACGCGTGTTCGGCCATCACCCGAAAGACGGCGCGCCGCAGGGCATCTTCTGCGCCAATGGCCAGTGCGCGCAGTGCACGGTGATTGCCGACGGGCTGCCCGTGAAGTCGTGCATGGTGCCGGTCCGGGCCGGCATGCGCGTGGCGCCGCTCGACGGCAAGCCGGTGCTGCCGGACGTGGACGCGGCCATCGTATCCGCGCTGGGCGACACGGCCACCGTGGACACCGAATGCCTGATCATCGGCGGCGGGCCCGCCGGGCTGACGGCGGCCATCGAGCTGGGCCGCGCGGGTGTCCGGACGCTGATTGTCGATGACAAGCACCGCCTGGGCGGCAAGCTGGTGCTGCAGACCCACAAGTTCTTCGGGTCGATCGACGCCTGCCACGCCGGGACGCGCGGCATCGACATCGCCACGCGGCTCGAGCAGGACGTCCGCACCTTCGAGAACGTGCGGGTGTGGCTGAACAGCACGGCCCTGGCCGTCTTCTCCGACCGCCGCGTGGGCATCATCCGCGACGGGCGTTACGTGATCGTCCGGCCGGAGGTGGTGCTGGTGGCGGCGGGCGCCCGCGAGAAGTCGCTGGTGTTCCGGGGCAACACCCTGCCCGGGGTGTACGGCGCCGGCGCCTTCCAGACGCTGGTGAACCGCGATCTCGTGCGGCCCACGTCGCGCCTGTTCATCATCGGCGGCGGCAACGTCGGCCTGATCGCCGGCTACCACGCGCTGCAGGCCGGCATCGAGGTGGTGGGCCTGTGCGAGGCGCTGCCCGAGTGCGGCGGCTACAAGGTGCACAAGGACAAGCTGGTGCGCATGGGCGTGCCCGTCTACACGTCGCACACCGTGCTGGCGGCCAACGGCCGCGAGGACGTCGAGTCGGTGACCATCGCGAAGATCGACAAGCGCTGGACCCCGATCCCGGGCACCGAGAAGACGTTTGCCTGCGACACGGTCCTGGTGGCCGTCGGGCTCGAGCCGGTGGACGAGTTCACGGCCAAGGCGCGCGAGTTCGGCCTGCCGGTGTATGCGGCGGGCGATTCCGAGGAGATTGCCGAGGCGTCGGCTGCGATGTTCACGGGCCGGATCCGGGGCCTGGAAATCGCCCGGGCCCTGGGTCGCGATGTGGGTGACGTGCCGCCCGAATGGCACCGCACCGCCGAGGTGCTGAAGTCGCGTCCGGGCGCGACGGTGAAGGAGGACCTGCCGGAGCCGTCCGCCGCGGCGTACCCCGTGTTCCACTGCTCGCAGGAGATCCCGTGCAACCCGTGCACGTCGATCTGCCCGCAGCACGGCATCCGCATCGAGGGCGACGACATCATGGGCCTGCCCGAGTTCGTCGGGCAGCAGTGCGACGCGTGCGAGATGTGCGTGGCCATCTGCCCGGGTCTGGCGGTCACGCTGGTGGACTTCCGCAAGAACCAGGACTTTGCGTCGGTCACCATTCCGTACGAATTCACAGCGACGTCGCTCAAGAAGGGCGACATCGTCACGGTGCTCGACACGGAAGGCGCGATCCTGGGCAACGTCGAGGTGACGCGCGTGCGCGAGGCCAAGGTGGCCGACCGCTGCGCGCTGGTGCGCGTGCGGGCGCCGCGCGACATCGCCACGCAGATCGCGGGCATCCGGGTGCAGGAGCCGTGGGTCACCGAACCCGCCGACACCTCCGTGCCGGTCGTCGACGACGAGATGATCGTGTGCCGGTGCGAACGGGTGACCGCCGGCGAGATCCGGCAACTCATCCGCGGCGGCGTGCGCGACATGAACGAACTGAAGGCCATCACGCGCGCCGGCATGGGCGCGTGCGGCGGCAAGACGTGCCCCAGCCTGATCAGGCGGATCTTCCGTGAGGAGGGCGTGCCCGACGCGCAGGTGACCGACCTGACCCGCCGGCCGCTGGTCATGGAGGTGCCGCTCGGCGCCTTCGCGGGACTGGCCCCGGCCGACACGCCCCCGGACGAACAACCGAAACGCCACGCCACCGACGCGCACGAAGGAGGCCTGTGATGAGCACCGACACCTTCGACGTCGTCATCATCGGCGCCGGCAGCGTGGGCCTGCCCACGGCGGCGTTCCTGGCCGAGCAGGGCATCCGGCCCCTCGTCATCGATCAGTTCGCCAGCCCGGGCCAGGGGTCGAACAAAGCGGCCATCGGCGGCATCCGGGCCACCCACTCCACCCCGGCGAAGATCCACCTGTGCCTCGAGTCGCTGAAGGTGTTCTCGACGTGGGAGCAGACCTACGGCGATCCCCTCGAGTGGGCCCAGGGCGGTTACACGTTCGTGGCGTACCGCGAGCAGGAGGAACGGGCGCTCAAGGCCCTGCTCATGGTCCAGCAGGCCGCCGGGCTGAACATCCGCT
>CAYNDV010000301.1:0-3074 GCA_964396055.1 uncultured Vicinamibacterales bacterium
CTCTAGCCTCTAGCCTCTAGCCTCTAGCCTCTACGGAATCACCGTCGTCCGGTCCCACCGGTGCGCGCGCATCCGGGCCAGCACATCGGCCGGGAAGGGCCGGCCGTCCGAGGCCGCGAGGTTGCCGTCGACGTGGCGGATGGAGCGCATGCCGGGAATGACCGTGCTCACGGCCGGGTGGTGCAGGATGAACCGCAGCGCCAGCTCCGGCAGCGGCATGCCGGCCGGCAGGTCGGCCACGACCCGGTCCACACGCGCGAGGGTCTCCCGCAGGTTGTCCGGGGTGAAGTACAGGTTGCGCCAGTCGCCCTGGGGCCAGGTGTCGCCGGGCTTCAGCACGCCGGCGAGCGAGCCCTCGTCGAACGGCACGCGGGCGATGACGGCGACGCCCAGTTCCTGGCAGAGCGGAAACAACTCGTCTTCGGGCGCCTGGTCGAAGATGTTGTAGACCACCTGCACCGCGTCGATGAGGCCCGTGCGCAACGCGGCCATGGCGTTGGCCGGCTGCCAGCGGTTGATGCTGATACCGATGCCGCCGATGAGCCCCTCGGCCTTCAGGTCGGCCACCGCCCGCTGCCACCGCTCGTCCTGCGCCCACGCGTCGGTCCACACGTGGAACTGCTGCAGGTCCACACGTTCGACACCGAGGTTCTCAAGGCTGCGCTCGGTGCTGGCGCGGATGTAGTCGGCCGGAAACACCTCGTCGAGGCTGTACTCGGGCAGTGCCGGCCACCGGCCGTTCTTCGGGGGAATCTTGGTGGCAATCACCGGGCGCGCACCGGTCCAGTCCCGCAGGACCTCCCGGATGAGGCTCTCGCTTCGGCCGTTGCCGTAGGCCAGCGCCGTATCGAGGAAGTTGCAGCCCCGCTCCAGGCCGTGCCGCAACGCCGCCCGCGACGTCTCGTCGTCCGACCCGCTCCATCCGCCCATGCCCCAGGTGCCGAAACCGATGTCCGTCACCTGCCATCCCAGCCGTCCGAAGGTGCGAAGGTTCATGGGGCATTTATGACAGAAGCAAGAAGCAAGAAGCAAGAACGAGCACGATGCTCCGCCGAACGGCCCAACGGCCGGGAGCCGAACGGCCCAACGGCCGAACGGCCCAACGGCCCAACGGCCCGTCTTCGCCGAACGGCCGAACGGCCGAAAGCCGAACGGCCTGTTCCCCTGTGACTGAACGCCGGTTCAGCGCGTCTATATACTGTCAGACGCCCCGGGCCCCCGGGCGGGAGCCACCATGAAACGAGTCACGCAGTTCAACATCGGGTACGTCCTGTTTGCCGCCCTCGGCGTGCTGCTGCTGCACGACCTGTGGGTGGCCACCCAGACCATCGCGCCGATCCCGTACAGCGAGTTCCAGTCGCAGCTCAAGGCGAACAAGGTCAAGGAGGTCGTGGTCACCGACCGCGACATCCGCGGCGAGTTCACCGAACCGGTCAACGGCAAGTCGAAGTTCGTCACCACGCGCGTGGACGGCGAACTGGCGAGCCAGCTGGCCGAGCACAAGGTGACGTTCACCGGGCACGTCGAGAGCACGTTCCTGACGACCGTGCTCTCGTGGGTGCTGCCGATCCTGCTGTTCTTCGCCATCTGGGCGTTCTTCGCCAGGCGCATGGCCGACCGGATGGGCGGCCCCGGCGGCATGCTGTCGATCGGCAAGAGCAAGGCGAAAATCTACGTTGAGACCAATACGAAGACCCGGTTCACGGACGTGGCGGGCGTCGACGAGGCCAAGGAAGAGCTGCAGGAGGTGGTGGAGTTCCTGCAGGACCCGAAGAGCAAGGCGCGTTTGGGCGCGCGGATGCCCAAGGGCATCCTGCTGGTCGGCCCTCCCGGCACCGGCAAGACGCTGCTGGCTCGGGCCGTTGCCGGCGAGGCGGGCGTGCCGTTCTTCTCGATCAGCGGCTCGGAGTTCGTGGAGATGTTCGTCGGCGTGGGCGCGGCCCGCGTGCGCGACCTCTTCGAGCAGGCGCGCCAGAAGGCCCCGGCCATCATCTTCATCGACGAACTCGACGCCATGGGCCGGGCGCGCAACGCCATGCCCGGCATGGGCGGCCACGACGAGAAGGAACAGACGCTCAACCAGCTGCTCGTCGAACTCGATGGCTTCGACCCCACCAGCGGCATCGTCCTGCTTGGTGCGACGAACCGGCCCGAGATCCTCGACCCGGCGCTGCTGCGGGCCGGCCGCTTCGACCGCCAGGTGCTCGTGGACCGGCCCGACCGGATCGGTCGCGTCCAGATCCTCCAGGTTTACCTGCCGAAGATCGTGGTCGACGCCGACGTGAACCCCGACGCCATCGCGGCGCTGACGCCGGGCTTTGCCGGGGCCGACCTGGCCAACCTCGTCAACGAGGCGGCGCTGGTCGCCACGCGGCGGGGCGCCGAGAAGGTCTCGATGGCCGACTTCAACGCGGCCATCGAGCGCCTCATCGCCGGGCTCGAGAAGCGCAATCGCCTGCTCAACCCGCGCGAACGCGAAATCGTGGCGTACCACGAGATGGGCCACGCCCTGACGGCTGCGGGCCAGCCGGGCTGCGACCCCGTGCACAAGGTGTCGATCATCCCGCGGGGCATCGGCGCGCTGGGGTACACCATCCAGCGGCCCACCGAGGACCGGTTCCTCATGACCCGCGAGGAACTGCTGGGCAAGATGGTGGTCCTGCTCGGCGGGCGGGCGGCCGAGCAGATCGTGTTCGGGCATCTCTCAACCGGCGCGGCCGACGACCTGGGCCGTGTCACCGACATCGCCCGGAGCATGGTCACCCGCTACGGCATGGTCCCAGAACTCGGCAACGTGGCCTACGACCGCGAGCGGCAGGGTTTCCTGGGGTACCCGGGCATGGCAGGCGGCGAGCGCCAGTACAGCGAGCGGACGGCCCAGGCCATCGACGAGGCGGTGCGGAGCTTGGTCCAGGAAGCCTACGACAAGGCGCTCGGCATCCTGCAGCGCAATCGCGATGTCCTCGAACGCAGCGCCCGGCTGCTCCTCGAGAAAGAAACGCTCGACGAGGGACAGTTGCGGGATCTGCTCGGGCCGATTCACGTCGGCGTCACACTGTAGTGCAGGGCTTTAG
>CAYNDV010000302.1:0-3072 GCA_964396055.1 uncultured Vicinamibacterales bacterium
GGCTAGAGGCTAGAGGCTAGAGGCTGGCTACGACGATTGCGCGATCGCCAGGGGCAGAGGATGAGACTGCTGTTGTTCGACATCGACGGCACGCTGGTGCTGACGGGCGGGGCGGGGTTGCGCGGGATGACCCGCGCGTTCGAGGCGATCTTCGGCGTGCCGGACGCGCTTGCAGGCGTGCCGGTGGCCGGGCGGACCGATCCCACAATCCTCACCGACGTCATGGCGCGCCACGCCATCAGGGCCACCAATGGTGAACGCGACCGTTTCGTCGATACCTACCTCCCGCTGCTGGCCGAAGAGATGGCGCGGCCCGTTCCGGAGCGTCCCCACCCCTCGCAACAGGGCACGCACAAGGGACCGCTGCCCGGCGTGCGGCCGCTCATCGAGGCGCTGAAGCGCGAAGACTCGGTGTTCCTGGGACTCCTGACGGGCAACTACCGGCGCGCGGCGGAGATCAAGCTCGGTTACTTCGGGTTGTGGGCGCCGTTTCGCTGCGGAGCGTTCGGCGACGACGCCGATCAGCGCTTCGAACTGGTGGCCATCGCCGTGGAACGGGCCAGGGCCGCCGGGTGCCCGGACGTGGCCCGGTCCGAGGTCATCGTCATTGGCGACACCCCGCTGGATGTGGAGTGCGCCCGGTTGGCGGGTGTGCGGTCGCTGGCCGTGGCCACCGGCGGCTACGATGCCGCCACGCTGCATGCCGCCGGCGCCACGCACGTGGTGGAAGACCTCACGGACACCGGCCGCATCACAGCCTGGCTGCTGGCCTAGAGACTCCCGTGGACGCTCGAGGGAATCTCCCTTCGTGGCGTCCGGCTTCAGCCGGACGCGATCCGGTGCCGGCTGAAGCCGGCACCCACGAAGGATTCAGGGGGCCCCAGGCCAAACGGCCGAACGGCCAGCCTCTAGCCTCTAGCCTCTAGCCTCCAGTGAGAAACCGGCGCCAGCCGGAGCGCGAGACAAGCCGGCCCGTGGACGGGTCGAGGGCGAGCACGACGCCGGCCAACGCGTCGGCAAAGGCACGGTCCGCCGTCATCGCCAGCACCCCGATGCGACGTTCCCGGGCCACGCGGGCCACGTCGCGGCCGAACGCCTGCGCATCGGCGGGCGTCGTCAGCGCGTTGGCGTGCTCGAGGACGAGCAGCGCCGGGTCGGTGGCCAGCGCCCGGGCCAGATGGCTGCGGGCCACGATGGCCGCCGCCGCGTCGCCCAGGGGCCGATCCAGCGCATCGAGCGGCACGCCCGCTTCCACCGACAGCCGCCTGACACGATCGGCCAGGTCCGGCGCCATGGGATCGACCGACAGCGAGAACGCCAGGGCGATGTTCTGGGCCACGGTCATGTCGCCCACCAGCACCGCACGCGTGGAGATCATGCCGATGCGGTCCAGCGCGGCGAACCAGTCGTCGGGTGCCGTGATCGCAGCCGTTTCGCGACCGAAGAGCACCACGCGGCCTTCGTCGGGCAGCGACGCGCCGGTGAGCAGGCCGACGAACACCTCGGCCGCCGGGCCGTCGAATCCGATCACGGCGACGCGCTGGCCGGCCTCCACATCGAGGGCTTCCACCCTGAGCGGGCGCAGGCCACCGTAGTGTTTGTGCAGGCGTTCGACACGAAGCAGGGGCGTCATCGGCCGGGCTTCCTCGCGACCAGGCGTGCCACGGCGGCCGGCGCCTCCACTTCCTCACTGAAGCGGACGTCCCACGCGCGGAACGCCTCGAGCAGTTCCCCGGCGCGCAGCAGGTGCTCCGCCGAGGTGGGCCCGACCCCGAGCGCCAGCTGGGCGACGGTGAACGTCTCGTAGATCACGAATCCGCCGGGCCGCACCAGGTCCTGGAGATCGGCCCACCGCGCGCGCAGCAGGAAGCGGGTGCACAGCAGCAGGTCCGCAAAGGCGCGTGGCAGCGGATAGGTGTCGAGGTCCGCCGCCCACTGGTGGAGGCGAATCGCACGGGGCCCTGCGGCTGCGCGGGCGGCACGAAGGCGGTCCACGGCCCGATCCACGCCAAAGACACCGAAGCCGGCATCGGCGAGGGCGAGGACGTGGCGTCCGCTGCCCATCGCGAGGTCGAGGGCGCGCCCGGGCGTGCCGGGCACACCGAGCTCAGCTGCGACGCGCGGCAGCCACTCGGCGACGAAGGGGGAAACGGCGGAGTGGGACATGTCGAGCCGTGGGGCGGGATGGCGCCAGGTGTCAGACCGCTTCCACGGTGCGGCCTGCCCGACGGCAGAACGCGGCGAAGTCGGCTGCGGGCAGCGACACCAGGCCCAGGTCGGGATGGTGCGTGCCCTCGCCGTGAAAATCGGACCCGCCGGTGACCGCCAGGCCCAGTCCGGCGGCCACCGCGCGGTAACGCGCGCGGTCCTCGTCGGTGTGGTCCGTGTGCAGCACTTCGAGGGCGGCCAGCCCGGCGTCGGCCAGGTCGGGGATGAGGTCGTCACGCCTCGTCACCGCGGGGTGCGCCATGGACACCACACCGCCCTCGGCGGCGATGAGCGCCACCACCTCGGCGGGCGAGGCGCCGATGCGCTGCACGTAGGCCGGCTGCCCGTCGGCCAGGTACCGGTCGAAGGCCGTCTGCACGTCGGGCACGTGGCCCGCAGCCACGAGGGCCCGGGCCACGACGGGCCGGGCGATGGCCTTCCATTTCGCGTCGGCGATCAGCCGCTCGATGTCGATGGGCGCGCCGAGGGCGGCCAGCTTCCCGCCCATGAGCCGGGCGCGCCGCTCGCGGTCCTGGCGCTGCTCCTCCAGGAACGCCGCGAGCCGCGGCGAGCGCCAGTCGACGAAGTACGCCAGCATGTGGACGTCCTTCTCGTGGTGCACCGCCGTGATCTCGATGCCGGGCACGAACCCGATGCCGGCGTCGCGCGTGAGTTGTTCGAGATCCGGGACGGCCGCCATGGTGTCGTGGTCCGCGATGCCCATGACGCGGATGCCGGCGGCGCGCACACGCGCCACCAGGTCGGCCGGCGTGTGCACGCCGTCCGAGGCGGTCGTGTGCAGGTGCAGATCGATCATGCGTGCGGCCGGCGCCGGCGCCCGCGCGCGGCCGCAGGGGCCCGGCG
>CAYNDV010000303.1:0-3072 GCA_964396055.1 uncultured Vicinamibacterales bacterium
CCGGCGTCAGGCCGGCAATCGAGCACGCGAACAGCACGGCGTAGTAGGCCGCGACGGCGGCCAGCCACGAAGGTCCCTTCAGCGATCCCGCATACAGCCCCGCGACCAGCGCGACCGCGCTGGTGATGACCACGGCACCCGCAAGCCACGAGTGAGCGAGGGCGAGGGCGAAGGCGCCCTCGACGTATGGCACCGGGAGGAGGGGATCCGGCCGGGAGAAGGCCCACAGGGTGACCAGCGCCATGGCCCCGAGCGTGACTGTCGATCGGAGCCGGTCTGAGCGGTCCCGCACGACGGCCAGGGTTGAAGCGGCCAGCACAGCCAGCACCTGAGACGCGTCAGGCTGAACCGCCAGCAGCAGGCTCACGCCCATTGCCGCCGTGCTCGTTGTCCAGTCGCGTCCGCCGCGGCTGCGCGAGTACGCCGCGCAGGCCGCGAAGAACGACGGAAGCACCACTGGAGCCATGTAGAGGGTCACCGGCCCAGCCCCCACCCACCGGTGGGGCCCGGTGGAGCCACTGAAGAGCGGCACGGCCACCAGGGCCAGGGAGAGCAGGATCACCGCCGCGGGTGACACGACGACACGCGTGGCTCGCGCGATCCACGCGCCGGCCAATGCCAGTCCGCCGGCCGCGACGATCGCCGCCAGGTGACTCAGCCAGATGCCGCGGCCTACTCCACCCACGGCGAGGACCACGGCGCTGGCGGCAACCGGCGGTGCGGCGGCCAGGAGCAGGCGGGAAAGCGAAGGACCCATACGACGCCTAGGCAGAGGCCTCTGCGGGCAGTTCGGTGGCCTGGGACACCAGGAGCAGCCATGCGGCCTCTCGGCGCACGTAGACGTCGAGGAAGCGCAGGTTGTGCTCGAACTGGTGGTCGCCGAACCGTCCGCTGAGGCGGCCGAGCCCCATCACCAGCCCCACCTCCCCGACGACGCGCGCCGTGACATCGCGGGTCTCGTACGCGAGGAGCCGCACGCCGCCTGGCGCATAGGCCTCCAGCAGCATCCTGCGGTCGTTTCTGCTGCCGGACGGATCGAAGCCGCAGTAGTCCTCGGCCACCAGCCGCGCCAGCGCGTACACGTCGTTGCCGAGCAACGCGCAACGGATGGCATCAGCGGCGCGCAACAGGCTATCGCAATCGGTCACGATGGCCTCACTCCCCTCTCACGCCGAAGTGGACCCGGATGAACTGCGCGGACAGGGCCGCATTCTCCCACCGAGTCTCGTTCGCCACAAGGTACGGGCGCTGGTCGCACGTCGTTCAGGGTCCAGTACCAAAGTGCGCCCGTTCGAAGAGAAGGGTCCGGCAACTCACGGTGCAGATAAGACGCCTGGCCGATCGACACTGACCAATATCTGATGCCCTGTCTCGATCTCGCGGGCCGCGGGGGCCGCCGGCCGCACCACCTGGACCGGCAGGAACCGGGGGGCCTCAGCCGGAGAGCGCAACCCCAAGTGGGACGCGTAGACCCAGCCCCAGAACGTGCGGGGATGCACCCCGTGCCGCCGGGCAAACGCCGCCTGGCTGCCGCCGCTCGTCTGCCACTGTCGTACCAGGCGCGCCCGCTGGGCACGCGATTTCGCCGATCGCGCCATCGTCAACCCTCCTCACCAAGAGCGTTGACGACAACCCGGCCAACCTCAAGACGCAGTTGGCTGAATGCTTACGGGGGTTCGGCCCGGTCTTCCGGGACTGCCGACAGTGCCATCGTCGAGTGCGACCTGCGGAGTGCAGGGCAACCGACCCGTGCTCAGCTGGACGGCATGGCGGACATGTCCATCCACATCGCGCCCCACACGTGGCCGTCAGGATCGGTGAAGTCGCGGCCATACATGGTTCCGTGATCTTGAACGGGATTGATGTCGGCCGTGCCGCCGTGTTCGGCGGCCGAGGTGTTCATGGCGTCAACGGCCTCGCGGGAGTCACACGAGAGCATGAGCGCGACTTCGCTCGACGTGCTCGGCGGAATCGGGCGGGTCGTGAACGTCTGCCACTTCGTCCGTGTCAAGAGCACCAGGCTGATGGACTCGCTCCACACCATGAACACGGCGCCATCGTCGGTGAACTGCGGATTGTCGACGAAGCCCAGCGCACGGTAGAAGGTCTTTGACGCAGTCAGATCCGTCACGGGCAGGCTGATGGTGATCGTTCGGGGCATGGGGGTCTCCAGTTCTCGAATCACGGGTCAGAGCCAGCGGCGGACGCGACGGGCATACGCCGCATACGCGGGCCCGAAGGCCTGCGCGAGCGCGGCCTCTTCGGGCCGGATGATGAAACGGTCGAGCACGAACACCAGGATGGCCGCAGCGATCAGCAGCCACCAGGAGGCCAGGAGAAGGCCGAACGCACACAGAGTGGCGACGAGGGCCACGTAGAGCGGGTTGCGCGACACGCGAAAGGGCCCGGTGCTGAGGAGCGCTGCCGGCTGCGAGAACGGCAGAAGCGAGGTCTGCCGCACCGCGAAGAGCCGGATGGCCCAGCCGGCGAAGGCGCCGGCGGCAGCGAAGATCGCGAGTGCGGGCCACACCTGCCAGGCGAACGAGGGAAACGGGATCAGCAGCGGCACGACCCGATCGAGGCCCCAGCCGCCCAGCAGGAGCACGAAGAACCAGATCGCGGGAGGAACGCGCAGGAGCAGCCGGAGCCGGTTACTGCTCGGCATGAGAGCCCTGTGCGGCGGTACCCGACAGCTGACCCGTGATCGCCGCCGTGAGATAGCTGCGGATGTCGTCGGCGGCGCCGGTGAGGCCGCCGCCCTGGGCCAGATCGGGCTTGCCGCCGCCCTTGCCGCCGAAGCGTGCGAGCACGTCCTTCAGGAGCGCACCGGCATCCAGCGTGACCCCGGCCGAGCGGCCGATGACGATGGCGCGCGGCTCGGCGGCGGAGACGAGCGCCGCCACCACCCCGGGCGCGGCGACCGCCTGCGAGACCAGTGACTTGAGGCCGGCCTGGTCCCAGCCCTCCGGCACGTCGATGATCACCGTCGTGCCGCCCGCGCGGGTGCCACGCGCGATCATCGCCGCCGCCTCGTGCGCCGCCAGCTGCTCCTGGAAGCCGCGCAGCACGCGC
>CAYNDV010000304.1:0-3032 GCA_964396055.1 uncultured Vicinamibacterales bacterium
GACGCCATCTTCTCGGAGGGCGACGAGCCGGACGCCTTCTGCGTCGTCGCCCGGGGCCGCGTCAAGGTGTTCAAGATGACCCCGGCGGGCAAGGACGTCATCCTCGAGGTCTTCGGCCCGGGCGATCCGCTCGGGGCCGTGGCCGTCTACGAGGGGCGCCCGTACCCGGCCTCGGCCGCGGCCATGGAAGCCACGACGTGTGTCCTCATCCCGCGCCAGGCGTTCTTCGCGCTGCTCGAACGGCACCCGACCCTCGTCCGCGGCCTGCTCGCCGGCCTCAACATGCGCCTGGTGGAACTGACGAACCGCATCGCGGAACTGTCGGGCGGGCGGGTGGAACCCCGCTTCGCGCGTCTCTTCCTCAAGCTCGCGCAGGAGCAGGGCCGCACCGATCGAGGCGGCACGTTCATCCCGTCGCCCCTGTCCCGCCAGGAACTGGCCGACCTCACTGGCACGACGATCGAGACCTGCATCCGCATCATGAGCCGCTGGGGCAAAGAGGGAATCGTGCGGACCGAGAAGGACGGGTTCGTGGTGCTCGATCCGCACGAACTCGAGACGGTCGCGTTGACCTGATGCCGGCCTCCGGCCCGGCACGGCCGCCCGCGGCGATGTGCCATAATGAAAGGGACGGCGGCCCGCCAGTCGGAGGATTCGTGACAAAGCCCGTTCAGAACCGCACGCCGGCGGGTGCGCCGGCCGATCAGAAACCTGCGCGCAGCCGCACGAAGGCCCCGGCCCGGCGGCCGTCACCGCCGTCGCCCCTGATGGCCCTGCATCAGGGCATCGTCTACGGACCCGTCCGATCGCGGCGCCTGGGCCGGTCGCTGGGCATCAACCTGACGCCGGCGAACCTCAAGCTGTGTTCCTTCAACTGCAGCTACTGCCAGTACGGGTGGTCCAAGCCCGTCTCCGATGCGCAGGCGCTCGACACCTGGCCGAGCCCGTCGGCCGTGATCCGCGCGATCCGCGCGGCGCTGCAGCCGATGCTGGCCCAGGGTGAGAGCGTGGACCGCCTGACGCTGGCGGGCCACGGCGAGCCGACGATGCATCCGCGGTTCGGCGACGTGGTCGACGCCATCCGCTCGATGCGCGACGAACTGGTGCCCGGCGTCCCGATTGCCGTGTTGTCCAACGCCAGTCAGCTCGATCGCCAGGCCGTGCGCGAGGCACTCACACGCGTCGACGAGCGGTACATGAAGCTCGACGCCGGCGACGCGAACATCCTGCGGGCCGTCAACGGCTCGACGATGCCCCTCGAGGGCATCGTGTCGCGGCTGGCCGGCCTGAACGACATCATCATCCAGGCGATGTTCGTGAAGGACCGCACCGGGCGCGTGGACAACACGACCGACCTGGCCGTGATCAACTGGGTGGTGGCGCTCCAGCGAATCCGGCCCGCCTCGGTGCACATCTACACCATCGATCGGGCCCCGGCGTGGCCCTATCTCACCCAGGTGCCCGTGCCCCGCCTGCTGGAGATCGCGCAGCGCGTCCGCATCGCCGGCTTCCCCTGCGAGGTCTTCACCCGCGAGAAACCCGATACGCGCGCCTGACCGGCGCCCGGGCACACTTCGTCCCGCACGGCACGGCCATCACCGTTGACGACCCGACCGGCAGTCCCCGCAGGGACTGCCCACCCGGCGTGACCGAGGGGCTTACGCGAAGGTCTTCTCGACCCAGGCCCCGTGGGTGCCCTCGCCCACCGTGAGATACCCACGGCGGCGCAGCAGGGCTCCATTCAGGACCGTGCGGGGCAACAGGAGGAGGCGACGCGCCCCGCTCGCCAGACAAGCCAGTTCGAGGGCATCGAGCAGGCCATTGGCGATGTCGTCGGTGCCGCACGCCGACTCGGTGTCGATCCCGAGTTCGTACACGCGCAGGTCCCGGTCGGCGCGCTCGTAGGCGGCCAACCCGACGACGCGCGAGCCGCACATCGCCAGGATCCGCCCGCCAAGCGCCAGCCGATTCCGCCGGATCGCCGTCATCCGCTGGCCGCGGAAGAGGCGCCGGAGATCCGCCACGGGCACGTTGCTGCTGTCCGGGCCGAGGACCCGGTACTGCATCGGCACGCCTGTGGCTGGCCGGAACGGTTCGGCAGCTGACGTCACGCCGGCACAGGGAGCAACCCCGGTGCCAGATCGCCAACCCGCTGATTCGGAGGTAGTTGTGCGCCTGGCGCACAACCCGGGCGCCGGACTTTCGCCGATTTCCGGGGGATTGGCGGGATGCCTCGCCGACAGCCCGTCAGTCCGCGGATTCCAGATGGCCCAGGCCGAGTTTCTTGATGCGGTCGCCGAGCGTCGAGCGTTTGATGTTGAGAAGCTCAGCAGCCTTCGATTTGTTGCCGCTGCTGACTTTCAACGCCCAGCTGATGAGGTTCGATTCGACTTCACGCAACCGGTCGTCGAGCGACACGGCCGAGGGATGTGCGTGCGTCTCGATGATGGGCTCGCTCTCTTCGGCGTACTTGTGGAACAGTACGCTGACGGGCACGCATCCGACCCGAACCGTATCGCACGTGCAGGTCTGCGCGATCCGCTCGCAGGCGTTCTCCAGTTCGCGGACGTTGCCCGGCCACGGGTAGCGCATGAATGACTGCAGCACCGCCGGCGCGATGAGCCGGGGTTCCTCGCTGCGCTCCCGGAAGTACCGCCGGATGAAGTGCTCCATCAGGATCGGGATGTCCTCGCGCCGTTCGCGCAGGGGCGGCAGGTTGATCGGGATCACGTTGAGGCGGTAGAAGAGGTCGTCGCGGAACTTGTTCTCGCCGACCATCTGCCGCAGGTCCCGCTTGCTGCCCGTGATCACCCGCACGTCGATCGGGATCGTGCGCGATCCGCCCAGCCGCTCGATTGTACGGTTCTGCAGCACCCGCAGCAGCTTCACCTGCATCGACATCGGCACGTCGTCGATGTCGTCGAGGAAGATCGTGCCGCCCTGGGCGAGTTCGAACCGCCCGGGCCGATCCTTGATCGCGCCGGTGAAGGCGCCCCGCTCGTGGCCGAACAGCTCCGACTCGATCAGCGTCT
>CAYNDV010000305.1:0-3030 GCA_964396055.1 uncultured Vicinamibacterales bacterium
CGCCCTTCGCCGCCGCGCCGGGCGCGATCCGGCCCGCCGCGGTGCACGACGCCCCGGCGGCCGCCGCCCTCGACGTGACCACCGGGCCGCCCGTGGTGCCCGAACTGCGGGGCCTGAGCGCCCGCGAAGCCATCCGGCGTCTGGCCCGGCTCGGCCTGGCCGCCCGCGTGTCCGGCGACGGGCTGGTGATCGACCAACAACCGCCGGCCGGCACGCCCATCGAAGAGCGCAGCACCTGCGTGCTGCACCTCAGCCGGGTCGCGCCGGCGTCAGCGGCGCAGCGGCCATGACGATCGGCGACGTGCGGCTCGTGCTCGAGGGACTGGGGCTGTGCCGGGGCGGGCGCCCGGGGGACGGCGACGCCGAGGCGCGCGCCATCAGCGGCTTCGCCTACGATTCGAGGCGCGTCCTGCCGGGCATGGTGTTCGTCGGCATCACTGGCGAGCGGTTCAACGGATCCGCGTTCGCGCCGGATGCCCTCGCGCAGGGCGCCGCCGCCATCGTCTCGGATCAGCCGGCGCCGGCGTCGGTCTCCGTGCCCTGGATCCACGTGGCCGATGCACGCCTGGCCCTGGCGCACCTGGCCGCGGCGTTCCACGGCCATCCGAGCCGTGCCCTGCGCGTGGTGGGCATCACCGGGACCAACGGCAAGACGACGACCTCGTACCTGGTCCGCGCGGTGCTGGAACAGGCCGGGTGGCCGTGCGGGCTGGTGGGCACGGTGCACTACAGCGTGGGCGCCGATCTGTTCGACGCGCCGCGGACGACCCCGGAGGCGCTCGACCTGCAGGCCCTCTTCCGCCGCATGGCGGACGCCGGCGCGCGGGCCTGCGCGATGGAGGTGTCGTCGCATGCGCTGGCGCTGCGGCGCGTCGAGGCGACGCGGTTCGCCGCCGCCGTTTTCACCAACCTCACGCAGGATCACCTGGACTTTCACGGCGACATGGATCGGTACTTCGCGGCCAAGCGCCTGCTGTTCGACATGCTGCCCGCGGGCGCGCCGGCGGTGGTCAACATCGACGATGCCCGCGGTCCCGCGCTGGCCGCGGAGTGCCCGACCGTGGTGAGCTACGGCCTGTCGCCGCTGGCGGCCGTGCATCCCGGGCCGGTCGAACCGTCACTGGCCGGCCTCGCGTTCGACGCGTTCACGCCCGCGGGCCGCATCGCGATCCGGTCGCGGCTGGCCGGGCGCTTCAACCTCTACAACCTGCTGGCGGCGATTGCCGCGGGCGTGGCCCTCGGCGTGCCCGCCGACGCGATCGCGGGCGGCCTGGCGGCGTTGCGCGCCGTGCCCGGGCGGTTGCAGATCGTCTCGGAGCCGGACGACGACCTCGTCGTGATCGTCGACTACGCCCACACGGACGACGCGCTGGCGAACGTGCTCGAGGCCGTCCGCCCCCTGGCGGCCGGCCGGGTCGTGGTCGTGTTCGGGTGCGGCGGGGATCGTGATCGCCGGAAGCGCCCGTTGATGGGGGCCGTGGCGGCCCGCCTGGCGGACGTGGTGATTGCCACGTCGGACAACCCGCGATCCGAGGATCCCGAACAGATCCTCGACGACATCGAGCGCGGGGTCGCGGGCGCGGAGGCGCCACGCTGGATGCGTCGGGCCGACCGGCGCGAGGCCATCGACGGCGCGATTCTCGGGGCCGCGCCGTCGGACGTGGTGGTGGTGGCGGGCAAGGGCCACGAGCGGTACCAGATCGTGGGCGACCGCGTCCTGCCCTTCGATGACGTCGACGTGGCGCGCGCGGCATTGGCGCGCCGCCGGCTGGCGGGAAGGCGGCCGGCATGACGGCCTACACCTCCCTGCCCGCGGGGCGTCCGGTCGGCCTCACGGCGTCGTTCGTGGCCGCGGCCACGCAGGGCACGATCCTCGCGGGCGCGGCCGACGCCCCGCTGGGCGGCGTGTCGATCGACTCGCGCACGCTGCGGCCCGGCGACCTGTTCATCGCGCTGGCCGGCGAGCGGTTCGACGGACACCGGTTCACCGCGCAGGCGCTGGCGGCCGGCGCCGCCGGCGTGCTGGTGCACGAGCGGACGGCCGTGCCGGCCGATGCCCGCGTCCCCGCGATCCTCGCCGCCGATACGACGGCCGCCCTGCAGGACCTCGGGCGGGCGGTGCGCCGGGCTGCGGCGCCTGTCGTCGTGGCCATCACGGGCAGCGCGGGCAAGACGACCACGAAGGAGATCCTGGCCGACCTCCTGGCGCTGCGCTACGACGTCTTCCGCAGCCAGGGCAACTTCAACAACCACATCGGCCTGCCGCTCTCGCTGACGGGCCTGCGCCGCGGGTGCCAGGTGGCCGTGGTCGAACTCGGCATGAACCACGCTGGCGAACTGCGCACGCTGACCGCGATCGCCGAGCCGGAGGTCCGCGTGTGGACCAACGTGGCCGAGGTGCACGCGGAGTTCTTTCCGTCCATCGACGCAATTGCGGACGCGAAGGCCGAGATCCTCGACGGCGCCACGGCCGGCACGCTGGTGGTGGCCAATGCCGCAGACGCCCGCGTGATGGCCCGCGTCCGAGCCTGCCCGGCCCGCGTGGTGACCTTCGGGATCGGCGTGGACGCAGACGTCACGGTACGGGACGTCCGCGGAGGCGGCGTGACGGGCACGGCGGCCATCCTCGTGGCGCGGGGCCACGAAGCCGCCCTCACGGTGCCGCTCATCGGCCTGGGGCACCTGGCCAACGTGCTGGCGGCCGCGGCTGTTGCACTCGAGTTCGGGATCCCGCTCGAGGCGATCGCCACGCGGGTGGCGGCGCTGGCGGCGGCGCCGCGCCGCGGCGAACTGAAGCGCCTGCGTGACGGCATCCTGCTCGTCGACGATTCGTACAACTCGAACCCGCAGGCCCTCGCGCGGATGCTCGAGGCGCTGGCAGCGACGCCCGCACGCGGACACCGGGTGGCGGTGCTGGGCGAGATGCTCGAACTCGGCGTGACCGGACCCGCGCTGCACCGGGCGTGCGGGCGTTTTGCGGCGGCCGCGGGCCTGGGACGGCTCGTGGCCATCGGCGGCGAGGGCGCGGCG
>CAYNDV010000306.1:0-3025 GCA_964396055.1 uncultured Vicinamibacterales bacterium
GTTCCGGGTGAAGCTCAGCAGGCCGTCCTGCGGCTTGACCTCCAGCAGGCGGTGGACCGTCTGCGCTAACTGCCCGGTGGCCTCGCTCAAACGCTTAGCCGCCCGGCCGGTGGGACAGGCGAGCGCCACCTCCACGCCGCTGGCATCGGCCAACCGGATCACTGCGCCCAGGGTGACGGTCTTGCCCGTGCCCGGACCGCCGGTCAAGACGGTCAGCGGACGGGTGAAGGCGGCCTCCACCGCAGCGGCCTGGCGCTCGGTGAGGGCCAGGCCCGCGTTCCCCTCGATCAGCACGCGGCGCAGCAGCCGCCAGTCGAGGCTGCGGAAGGTCGCCAGCCGGTCGCCGCCGGCCCGCGCCAGCAACGCCAGGCGGTCGGCCAGACCAACCTCGGCGCGGTGGAACCAGGTGCGGTAGACGGCATGCTCGGCCTGCTGGTCGGCGCCGGCGGGTGCGACCACCTCATCAACCAGGCCATCCTCTTCGCGCAGGCGTTGCAGGAGCACTGTTTCGGCAAAGCACGCATCCACGCCGAGCAGTCGGGCTGCCCGCGTCACCAACGCGTCGAAGGGCAAGTACACATGGCCTTCGTGGCCGGCCAGCTCGAGGACGTACGACATCCCGGCCGCCACCCGCTCCGGCGCGTCGTGAGGCACGCCCAACGCCTGGGCAATTCTGTCGGCCGTCTGGAACCCGACGCCGGGGATGTCTCGCTCCAAGCGATACGGATCGGCCTGGACCAGCGCGATCGTCTGGGCGCCGTACTCCTCGTAGATCTTGGCTGCCAGACGCGGTGAAACCCCGTGGCCTTGCAGCCAGATCAGCGCGGCCCGGGCCGCCTGTTGGCTCTGCCAGGCCTGGGCGATGGCCTCCGCCCGGGCTGCGCCGACGCCGGCAACCTCCCGCAGCCGCTCGGGCGCGTGGTCAAGCACGTGCGCCGTGTCCACGCCGAAGTGCGCGACGATGCGCCCGGCGATGGCCGGGCCGACGCCGGGGATGAGCCCGCTGCCCAGATAGCGCTCCAGGCCGGCCAGGCTGGTGGGCACCACCGGCCGCACCTGGACGACCTTGAGCTGCCGGCCGTAGCGCGGGTGCTCCATCCAGTCGCCGAGCAATTCCACCGCCTCGCCGACCGCGAGGAGCGGCATCACGCCCACGACCGTTACGGCCTCGCCATCATCGGGTTCGAACTGGGCTACGGTGTAGCCGGTCTCGTCGTTGCGGAAGGTCAGGCTACGGATCGTGCCGCTCAGCGTCTCAGGCATGCGACCGGCCAGGGGCCAGAGGGTGCCGACCGCATTGGCGTTCGCCTGGCCACTGGCACGCCCGTTTCAAGTATAGATATGTCAAGTGGTGCAACATTCATCTCACCGAAAAACCAAAAACCGGCCCATATAGGGCGCAAATGGCCCTCCCGGGGCGGGTCGTGTGTTCGCGTTTTTGGAGCAGGGGGGTAGCTGCGGCTGTGATATGGCGTCGGAGCCACGAACCTGGCACAGATCGCAACGATCAACCCAGCCTCCCCGCTTTCATTCGTCCTTCGGCTCTTCCCAGTCGTTCTCGCCATCCCACGGCGCCAACTCGGTCGAAGCCCCTGGCGCGCTGATCTGGCTGCCGTACACGCCAGCCAGGAATGCAGCCCGCAGGAGTTCCGGGTAGGCCGGCGGGCTCTCGAGCGATCGGGGCGTTGACAATGTAGGCAACGCCGGCGTCACCCTGGAATCGGGCACAGGCACGTGGTGGATCTCCCGCACCCGGTCATGGTAGATGTGGCGCTCCGGCTGCTGGTTGCTCCGCCAGGCGCGCAGCGGGAACTGCGCGGCCCACACCAGGCCGACGAGCAACCCGCCACCGAGCAGCAGAAAGGCGAGGGCACGGGCCGTCTCGGCCCCGATCAACCACAGGGCGTAGATCACGCCGCCGATCAGCGCCAACACGGCCGCCGCCACCATGATCGCCAGAACGCGCGCGCCATTGCTCACAGGTCACCCTCCTCATCGCCGTTCTGCTCCCAGTAGGCTGCGTGAAGCCGCCTGGCCCGCTCGCTGCCGATGCCGAAACGCGCGGCCAGCGCGCCTACGGAAAGACCATCGGCCAACGCCTGCTCGATAGCCCGATAGTCCGCCTCGCCCAGTTCCCGCCCCGGCCGGCCGCGCGGATCGCGTTGCAGATCAGCCAGGCGCACCACGAGTGGCAGCTCGTCATCCAGCGAGGGCACGCGCTCAACGCGCGGGATCCGGCCGTACTGCATCCCCCCGATGAGTGGCGCCTGCAGGCGGATCTCCGCGCCGGCCGTGATCAGCAGGAAGTCCCCGTGCCCCAGCAATAGATCGGCCATGGTCTTCGCTCGCCCCGCGGCCCCGAAGGTCTTGGTCGCCGTCGCGACCCGGCCCAGGAGCCGCGCCGTGAAGTTGGTCAGCGCGTCGCCGAGGCTCCTGGCTCCCGGTTGCTGAGTGGTGACGACCAGATGAACGCCCGCCGCGCGCCCCACCTGCGCGATGCGCGTCAGAAAGCCCTCGACCTCGCCGTTCACCATCAGCAGGTCACCGATCTCCTCGATCACCACCACCAGCTTGGGCTCGCGTTGGTTCGCGGCCAGGCGGCGATCCATCTCACTCGTCGCCCAGGCCAGGAGGCGGGCACCATCCAGCGGGTTGCTGACGATGGGGTGGCGCAGGTGGGCGGACTTGCCGAAGTAGGGCGCCAGGTCGTGCCCCTTCTTGTCCACCATCACGAACCCCAGCCGCGCCGGCGGGTTCTGCACGGCCAGGCGGTACAGCAGCCAGCGCAGCGCCACCGTCTTGCCGGAGCCGGTCGTGCCGCCGATCGCCAGATGGGCGATGTCCGGGTCGTCCAGGTCGTACCACACCGGTTGGCCCGTCACCGACAGCCCCAGAGCGACGTGCCAGGAAGTCGGCGGCGTGAACCGCTCGACCGCCGCCGCGCCGAGCTTGCGCCGCTCCTCCGGCGCTTTGGGCACTTCGACCAGCAGCTTGCCGTGGTCGCGGGCGATCCGGCAGGTGCTGC
>CAYNDV010000307.1:0-3022 GCA_964396055.1 uncultured Vicinamibacterales bacterium
CGGATGTCCTGCTCGCCGGCCAGGGCATGGATGACGGCGCCCGATCCGAGGAACAGCAGGGCCTTGAAGAAGGCGTGCGTGTAGAGGTGGAAGATGCCGGCGGCGAAGGCGCCCACGCCCATGGCCACGAACATCAGCCCGAGCTGCGAGACGGTCGAGTAGGCCAGCACGCGCTTGATGTCGTTCTGGACGAGTCCGATGGTGCCGGCCATGAGCGCCGTGGCGACGCCGATGCCCGCCACCACCGCCAGGGTGTCGGGCGCATGGGCGAACAGCACCGCGTTGCGCCCGATCATGTACACGCCCGCCGTCACCATCGTCGCGGCGTGGATGAGGGCGGAGACGGGCGTGGGGCCCTCCATGGCGTCCGGCAGCCAGACGTAGAGGGGAATCTGGGCCGACTTGCCCGTGGCGCCCACAAACAGCAGCAGCGTGGCCAGCGAGATGACGCCGAACTGGGCCTCGGCGGGCAGCTGACCCGCCTTGTGGGCCACTTCCTGGAAGTCGAGGGACCCGAAGGTGGTCCAGATCAGGAACATGCCCAGCAGGAACCCGAAGTCGCCGATGCGGTTGACGACGAAGGCCTTCTTGCCGGCGTCCGACGCGGACTGTTTCTTGAACCAGAACCCGATGAGCAGGTACGAGCAGAGGCCCACGCCCTCCCAGCCGACGAACATCACGGGGAAGTTGGCGCCGAGCACGAGCACCAGCATGAAGGCGGCAAACAGGTTCAGGTACGAGAAGTACCGGGCGTACTCGCCGTCGGTCTCCTCGTGCATGTAGGCCGTCGAGTAGACGTGAATCAGGAACCCGATGCCCGAGACGACGAGGATCATCACCGAGCCGAGCGGGTCGAGGCGCAGGGTGAACGGGGCCTGGAGGTCGCCCGACGTCACCCACGGCGCCACGGCCTGGACGATGCCGCGGTCGCCGGCGGGCATCTGCACGAGCGCCCAGACGGCGGCCAGCGACACGCCGAAGGCGCCGAGCATGGCCAGGCACGCGACAGCGCCCGACACGGCCTTGGGCAGGCGGCGGCCCGCGAAGGCGTTGATCAGGAACCCGACGAACGGCAGCAGGGGTATCAGGGCCAGCACGCGCGCCTCACCACTTCAGGCTGGTGAACAGGTCGGGGTTGAGCGACTCGCGATGGCGGAAGAGCGCAATCACGAGGGCCAGCCCGACGGCGGCCTCGGCCGCCGCGACCGTCACGACGAAGAACATGATGATCTGCCCGTCGAGCGAGCCGAGGGTCCGGCCGAAGGCGATGAACGTGAGGTTCACGGCGTTCAGCATGATCTCGATCGAAAGCAGAACGGTGATGACGTTGCGCCGCAGGAAGACGCCCGCGGTGCCGATGGCGAAGAGGATCGCCGAAAGCACGAGGTAGTGGCCGAGCGGCACCATGCTAGAGCTCCCTCTTGGCCAGGACCACGGCGCCGACCATGGCGACGAGGATCAGGATGGAGGTCACCTCGAAGGCGAGGGCGTACTCCGTGAACAGCGTCTGCCCCAGGGCGGCCACCGAGGCGATGCGATCCGCGTCGGCCGCGGCGCCGCGCTGCAGGAGGGTCTCGCCGCCCTTCCCCATCTCGGCGAGGGCCCAGGCCAGCTCGACGACGAGCAGGACGCCGAGGGCCGCGCCGACGCGCAGCGGCCCCTTCGCCGACGTGGCGGGCCGGTCGTCCTCGCGGTGGGCGTTGAGCAGCATCACGACGAAGACGAAGAGCACCATGATGGCGCCGGCGTAGATCACCAGCTGGATCACCGCGGCGAAGGGCGACCCGAGCTGGATGTAGAGGCCGGCGAGGGCCGCGAACGACACGATGAGCAGCAGCACGCTGTGCATCGGCTTCGGCCGCAGCACCACCAGGAGGGAGGCGGCCACGGCCACGGCCGCGAAGAGGTAGAAGACCAGGAGTTCGCTAGCCAAAGTAGATGACCCCCGCCGCCGTCAGCAACAGGTTGAGCGCCGAGAGCGGCAACAGCACTTTCCACCCGAACGCCATCAGCTGGTCGTACCGGAGGCGCGGCAGCGTCCAGCGCATCCAGATGTAGAAGAAGCAGATCGCGCCCACCTTGAGCAGGAACCACAGGGGCGTCATCAGGTTCGCCAGCTCGGGCGACACCCGGGCGATGAGCTCGGGCAGGTACGGCATCTGCCAGCCGCCGAGGAAGAGGCTCGTGGCCACCGCCGCGACGGTGACGATGTTGATGTACTCCGCGAGGAAGAACATCGCGAACGACATGCTGCTGTACTCGGTGTGGTAGCCGGCCACCAGCTCCTGCTCGGCCTCGGGGAAGTCGAACGGGGCGCGGTTGGTCTCGGCCACGCCCGCGATCATGTAGATCACGAAGCCGAGGGGCTGGAGGAAGACGAACCACTTCGGGATGAACCCGAGCCAGTAGCCGCCCTGGGCCTCGACGATCTCGCGCAGCGAGAGCGACCCCGCGATGACCAGGACGGCCGCCAGCGACAGGCCGTACGACAGCTCGTAGCTGATCATCTGCGACGCGGAGCGCAGGGCCCCCAGCAGCGAGTACTTGCTGTTCGAGCTCCAGCCGGCGAGGACGATGCCGTAGACGCTGAGGGAGGCGATGGCGAAGACCACGAGGACGGCGACGTTGACGTCGGCGGCCTGCAGGGCGACCGGCTCCTCCAGCAGGCCGAAGAGCGTGGTCTGGCTGCCGAAGGGCACCACGGCGAAGGCCGTGAAGGCCGCCGACACGGAGATGAGCGGCGCGATGATGAACAGCCACTTGTCGGCGCCGGCGGGCCGCAGCGTCTCCTTGAGCAGGAGCTTCATCACGTCGGCGATGGGCTGCAGGGCGCCCCGGGGCCCCACGAGGTAGGGTCCGAGGCGCTGCTGCACGGCGCCGGCCACCTTGCGCTCGGCGTACACCATCACGGCCGCCGACGTCAGCAGGCACACGAACACCAGGAGAAGCACGCCGAACTGGGCCACAATCAGTGGGATCATCCCTCGCCTCTAGCCTCTAGCCTCTAGCCTCTAGCCTCTAG
>CAYNDV010000308.1:0-3009 GCA_964396055.1 uncultured Vicinamibacterales bacterium
GAGGCTGGAGGCTGGAGGCTAGAGGTGCCACGGCCTCCACGCCTTGAGCCCCACGCCACACACCCAAAGCCCAGACTCCCGAGCAACCCAATGGGTGGCGTCGCGGAAGTGATACATCGCAATAACTGGCGGGGCTGGCAGCCGGGACGCCCAGGCTTCCTCCCCCGACCATGCCTCCCGGCGTTCCGCGCCAGCGTCCAGCCTCTAGCCTTTAGCCTCTAGCCTCTAGCCTCTAGCCTCTAGCCTCTAGTCCCTGATCCGCTCCACCCGCACTCCGTCGGCTCCGTAGATGAGCTTCCGGTCGGGCCGGCCGCGTTTCTGGCTGTCGATTGACACGCTGGCGAGCGCCCCGTTGGCGTACTGCTCCCACTTGTCCACCCGCCCGTCACCGTCGGAATCCTCTTCGGCGCGGGCCAGGACGCCCTTCTCGTACAGTTCCCAGCGGCTCACCTTGCCATCGCGGCGTGTCGACACTTCGATGCGCGCCAACTGGCCGGCGGCATCCTGGTACGCCCACGCGTCCACGGTGCCGTTGTTGGCTCGCGAGAAGCCGACCTTCTCGATGGCGCCGTCGGGCGTGTAGTACTCCCAGCGATCGACAATGCCGTCGAAGTTGCGGTCGATGTCCATACGCACCAGGCGCGTGCCGTCCATGTGGCTCCACGCGTCCGGCTTCTTGTCGCGGTTCGTGTCGTAGGTCAGCAGTTCGAGCTTGCCCGTCGTCTTCGAGTACGTCGCTTCGACGGCGGGCTTGGCGGCCTCGCCTTCGTCGCCGCCGCCACACGCCGCGGCGCCGGCCGCCATCGCCGCGGCCGCGATGATCATCATGTGGTGCCGCGTCTGCGATCGCCGCCGCTGCGTGCCAGTGTGGCTCCGTTCATCGTGCTTCGTGCTTCGTGTTCCTTCTTGCTTCTTGCTTCTTGCTTCTGTCCCCGTCCCTGCCCCTGTCCCTGTCCCTGTCCCTGTCTTGGGCGTCGCCTTCCTGATCGCGATCGCGCACAGCGTGGCGAACAGCACGAAGTTGCCGGGCATCTGCAGGCTGAACTCGACGATTTCCTGGAACGCCATGGCGACGATGCCCGTCACGGCGCCGAGGCGGAGCCAGTAACCCGTGCGATCGTCGTGGCCTTCGCGGAACCGGGCGCGCACCTGCCACACGAACAGCGCGACGAGCAGCAGCGCCGGCACGGCCACCAGGTAGCCGCCCTCTGTGAGCAGTTGCAGGTAGTCGTTGTGCGCCTCCACGTAGTGCGCGTCTTTCACCTGGAAGCGCTGGTGCAGCAGCGTCGCCGTCCCGTAGGTGTTGAACCCCGTGCCGAACACGGGGAACAGTTGGTGGATGCGCCACGCGTCCGACCACGCGCCCGCGCGGCCGCCCAGTTCCCAGTCCACCTGGGCGAAGCGTTCGCCGATGGCGTCGATGCCGGCCCAGCTCACGGCCGCCACGAACACCACGATGAGGTAGCCCGAGAGCAGTCGTTGTTTCGTGGTGGTGGCCTGGTGGCGCAGCACGTGCACGCCGCTGATCGTGATGGCCAGCAGGAAGCACGAGATGCCCGAGCGCGAGAGCGTCATCGCCAGTGCCAGACCCATCACGAGCAGGCTGAACCCGGTCATCACCGCGCGGCTCGCGTCCGGCGTCGAGAACCACATCACGCGGTTGCGCCAGCCCGGGCGCACGCCCACCATGCCGCGCGCCACCTGCGCCGCGAAGTACGCCGCCACGAAGGGCAGCGCCAGCAGCATCCAGCCGGCGAAGTGGTTGCGGTTGATGAAGGGCCCGAAGGCGCCGGCGCCGATGTTCTCGGGCGTCCAGAGGCCGTACACCTTGCCGTTCCACAGCGCCTTCTGGATGATGCCGACAAGCGACATCAGCACGCCGAGCGCCACCAGGCCCGGCGCGAACACGCGCAGGTCGCGGCCGCCGAGCCCGCGCGCCAGCCCGAGCACGAACACCCCGAACACCGCGACGAACACGAGACCGACCACTGTCTTGTCGGGGTCGATGCTCAGCGGGTGCCTGATTGGAGCCTGGGACGTGGGACGTGGGACGTGGGGCGTGGGGCCCGCCTCGTGCGGCGTGATCCCTTCTTGCTTCTTGCTTCTTGCTTCTGCCGTGTTGCTTCTTGCTTCTGTCGCGATCTCAAAGACAACCCGTGTGGCGTACTCGATGTTGTACTGCCGCAGGAAGTCGTCAGTGGCCGGGCTCAGGCTGACGAGCGTGGCGCGATCGAGCGGGATCAGTTGGACAGAGATCGCCGCGCACACGATCACCAGGCCGGCCAGCACGGGCAGGTTGACGCGGCGGCGCGCGTGCGGGACCCGCTTGAGCAGGCCCCGAAGGGCCAGGATGACGCACGCGGCCAGCAGCCCGCCGTACGCCCAGTCATAGACCGCGCCAAACGCCAGCGCGCCCCACGCCACGACGATCAGGAGTGGCACGGACATGGGGGGAGTGTACTAGAGACGTGTCAGAAGCAAGAATCAAGAAGCAAGAAGGGACACGCCGCCACCCCGAACGGCCGTGGGCCGAACGGCCTGACGGCCCTCCTACGCCTTGACCAGCCTCGTCACCGCCCCGGGCGGCAGCTTGACTGCGTTGCGCGTGTCGACCAGCAGGCCGACGCGGGCGTAGAGCGCCGGATCCTTGAAGGCCGCGTGCGCCGTCGACAACACCACCGCGTCGTAGCGCCCGAAGGCCTCCGCAGTGCACGGCACCGACGACAGCGCCAACTGGTGCTTGCGGCCCGGCCGCGCCGTCGGGAAGAACGGATCGCAGTAGTCCACCTCCGCCCCCGCCTCCTCGAGCAGTTCGAGGATCTCGTACGACGGCGACTCCCGGTCATCGTCGATGTTCTCTTTGTACGAGAGCCCGAGCACCAGCACCTTCGCGCCCTTCGCCGCTTTGCCCGCGTCGTTGAGCGCCGTGATGGTCTTGCCCACCACGTAGTGCGGCATGTGCGTGTTCACCTCGCCGGCCAGCTCGATGAACCGCGTCCACACGCCGTA
>CAYNDV010000309.1:0-3008 GCA_964396055.1 uncultured Vicinamibacterales bacterium
ACCTGCTCATCGTCGGCGAGAACCCCGTGGCGAACCTCAAGGTGCTGTACGGCACGGGCGCCACGCGCCTGAACGTGAAGGCTGGCGCGGTGGAGCAGGTGGGCGGCGTGCGCCTCACCATCAAGGACGGCATCGTCTACGACGCGAAGGCGCTGCTGGCCGACGTGGCGGCGATGGTGGAGCGACAGCGGCGGGGGGGGCGGGGGAGGTAGGGAGCAGAAGCCAGAAGCCAGAAGCCAGAAGCAAGAAGGGGCACCATACACGGAGCGGAGCGAAGCGAAGCACGGAGCACGAAGATGCGCAACCTGGAACTGATGGCGCGAGTGGGCGCGCAGGCCGAACGCACGGCGCTGGTCGACGGCCGAGGGACGTGGACCTTCGGCGACCTGCTCGACCGCTCGGCCTCGCTGGCGGCGGTGCTGCTCGACGGCCGGCACGACCTGCACGAAGCGCGCGTGCTGCTGCTGGCGTCACCCGGCATCGACTTCGTGGCGGGGTTGCTCGCGATCTGGCGGGCGGGCGGCGTCGCCGTGCCGCTGTCGGTCACCCAGCCGCCCGCCGAGTGGGCGTACGTGGCGGCCGACAGCCGGGCGTTGTTCGCCGTGGTCGCGTCGTCATTCGCCGGTTCCTTCCAGCCGGTGGCGCTCGCGGCCCACGTGCGGATGGTGCCGTGCGACGCGCCGCGACGCGGCGTCCGGTTGCCCGACCTGCATCCGGATCGCGCGGCCCTGGTGCTCTACACCAGCGGCACCACGAGCCGGCCCAAGGGCGCGGTGTTCACTCACGCGGCGCTGCAGGCGCAGATCGAGTCGCTCGTGGAGGCCTGGGGCTGGCGGCCCGACGACCGTCTGCTGCACGTGCTGCCGCTCAATCACACGCACGGCCTGGTCAACGCGCTGCTGTGCCCGCTGTGGACCGGGGCCGTCTGCGACCTGGCGCCCGGTTTCGACGCGGTGCCGGTCTGGACGCGCCTGGCGTCGGGCGAAATCACCGTCTTCATGGCGGTGCCGACCATCTACCAGCGCCTGATCGCCGCGTGGGACGCCGCCACGCCAGCCGACCGCCGCGCCTGGTCGGACGGTGCCCGTGCGCTGCGTCTCACGGTGTCCGGGTCCGCGGCCCTGCCCGTGCCGGTGTTCGAGCGCTGGCGGCAGATCAGCGGGCAGGCCCTGCTCGAGCGCTACGGCATGACCGAGATCGGGATGGCGCTGTCGAACCCCCTGGTCGGCGATCGCCGCCCGGGCACGGTCGGGGTGCCGCTGCCGGGCGTCGAGGTCCGCACCGTCGACGACGACGGCCAGGATGTGGCCGACGGCGAAGCAGGCGAGATTCTCGTGCGCAGCCCCGGCGCCTTCCGCGAGTACTGGGATCGGCCCGACGAGACCGCCGCCGCGCGGCTGCCCGGCGGCTGGTTCCGCACGGGCGACATGGCCATCCGCGTCGACGGCGTGCTCCGCCTCCTGGGCCGCCGGAGCGTGGACATCATCAAGACCGGCGGCGAGAAGGTGTCGGCGCTCGAGATCGAGGACGTGCTGCGGACCCATCCGGCCGTGCAGGACTGCGCCGTCGTCGGCCTGCCGGACGCCGAGTGGGGCGAGGCCGTGACGGTGGCCGTGGTGCCCCGGAGCGGTGCGGCCCTGTCGCTGGACGACCTGCGGGACTGGGCGCGCGTGCGCCTGGCCCCGGCCAAGTTGCCGCGCCGACTGGTCCTGGTGGCCGACCTGCCGCGCACCCCGCTGGGAAAGGTGTCGAAGCCGGCGTTGACCCGGATGCTCGCCGGGCCCGCGGCGTCCGCCTAGCCCGGCCGGACCGGCTGCGGCCGCCGTCACTCGGAACGTGCGTCCCGCGTATCACTTGCGGTACACTTAACAGTTCCAGGGGACGGCGGTGGTAGCCGTCCCTGGCTCCAGGCCATCTCATGACGATGATGTCGCCCTTCGTGCTGGCTCTCTGGTTGGCGGCTGCCGCCCCGGATCCGGCTGCGCTTGAACGGGAAGCCAAGATCCTCGAGGGCATGCTGATCGCGCCGTGCTGCTGGTCGCAGCAGGTGGCCGTGCATCAGTCGCCGGCTGCCGACGAGATCCGCCAGACGGTTCGCCGGCTGCTGGCCGAGGGCCAGACGCGCCAGCAGATCGTGGATGTCTACGTGGCGCAGTACGGCGAGCGTATCCTGGCAGAACCGCCGGCGCGCGGATTTAACGCGTTCCTGTACGTGCTGCCGTGGGTGTTCCTGGCGGGCAGCATTCCGCTGGTCGTGTTCGTCATCCGCAGGCTGCGGCAACCCGCGGCCGCCCCAGCCGCCGGCCAGGGCGCCGCTGCGCCGCCAACCGAGGCGGAAGCGGAGCGGATCGACGACGAACTCAGGAACCTGGACTGAGGCCGTGAGCGAACTCAGCCTCCAGGATCGGTATGCGCCCACGACGGCGTGTTTCGGCTGCGGCCCGGCCAACGCGAAGGGCCTGCGGATCAAGAGCCGGGTCGAGGGCGACGAGGTGGTGCTGGACTGGTTGCCCGAGCCGCACCACGAGGCGTTTCCGGGATTCGTGAACGGCGGCATCATCGGGGTGTTGTTCGACTGCCACTGCAACTGGGCGGCGGCGTACCACCTGATGAGGCGGGCCGGCGCGGCCGAGCCCCCGTTCACCGTGACGGCCGACTTTGCCGTCACGCTGCGCAAGCCGACGCCGAGCGGCGGCCCGTTGCACCTGCGCGCGCGCGTGGTCGAGTCGACCGACGACCGCGCGGTCGTGGAGGCGACGCTGGCGGCCGAGGGCATCGTGCGGGCGCGGTGCCGCGCGACGTTCGTCGCGGTGAAGGCTGGGCATCCGGCGTTTCAGCGGTGGTGACCCCCAACCAAGGAAGGCGTTCCATGTGGATGACCCTGATTCCATCCCGGCCGGCCGCCACGCGCGTGGCGGTGTGGCTGGCGGCGGCGGCGCTGACCTGCGGGGCCGCCTTCGCGGCGGTCGGGACCGAGGTGCAGGTGGGCGACCCGGCCCCGGCCTTCT
>CAYNDV010000310.1:0-2922 GCA_964396055.1 uncultured Vicinamibacterales bacterium
TTAGGCCGTTAGGCCGTTAGGCCGTTAGGCCGTTAGGCCGTTAGGCCGTTAGGCCATTAGGCCATTAGGCCGTGAGGCTGTCGGGCCGAAAGCCGAACGGCCTAACGGCCCAACGGCCTGCGTCAGAGCACCAGCGACGGGTCGGCGTTGAGGTCGAGCCCCGCGCGTCGGCCCTCGTGAAACCGCCGCAGGCCCGCGGCCCCGATCATCGCCGCGTTGTCGGTGGACAATGCCAGGCTGGGGACGAACACCGGGAGGCCGGCCTGGGCCCCCATCTCCTGCGCGTCGGCGCGCAGCCGGCTGTTGGCCGACACGCCGCCCGCGATGCCGACGCTGCGGGCCCCATACCACTGGGCCGCCCCGAACGTCTTGTCGACGAGCGCCCCCACCACCGCGCGCTGGAAGCTGGCGCACAGGTCCGCCCGCTCCGCATCGGTCGGCTGCCACTCCACCCCGCGGGACTTCACGTGCCGCAGCACCGCCGTCTTCAGGCCGCTGAAACTGAAGTCCCACTGCCCCTTCTGCAGCGGCGCGTTGCGATCGGGGTGCGTCATCCGGGCCACCGGCAGCGCCACCGCGCGGTCGTTGCCGTTCCGGGCCAGCTTGTCGATGATCGGGCCGCCGGGGTACCCCAGGCCCAGCAGCTTGGCCACCTTGTCGTACGCTTCGCCGGCCGCATCGTCGCGGGTCCGGCCGATCAGCTGGTAGCGGCCGGCCTCGCGCACCTCGTAGAGGCTGGTATGCCCGCCGGAGACGACCAGGACGATCGCGGGCAGCGGCAGGGGCCCGTGCATGAGGCACAGCGACTCGATGTGGCCGGCCAGGTGGTGCACGGGCACCAGCGGCACGCCCCACGCCGCAGCCAGGGACTTGGCGAACGCCACCCCCACGAGGAGCGAACCGACGAGCCCCGGCCCCTGCGTCACGGCGATCGCGTCGACGGCGCCGGGCGCCACCGCAGCGTCACTCAGGGCCCGCTCCACGACGCCGCAGATATCGCGGACGTGCTGGCGCGAGGCCAGCTCGGGCACCACGCCGCCCCATTCGCGGTGGATCGCGACCTGCGAGGCCACCACGCTCGACCGCGTGATCCACGGCCGCGCGGCGTCGCCGGTTTCTTCGACGATGGCCGCGGCGGTCTCGTCGCACGACGATTCGATGGCAAGCATGCGCATGGCGTCGAAGCTGTCTTCTGTCTTCTGTCTTCTGTCTTCTGTCTTCTGTCTTCTGTCTTCTGTCTACTGTCCCCCGCCCCTGAGCGACTCGGTGTACGGCGCCCGGCAGACCCCACGCTCCGTGATGATCGCGGTCACCAGCGCGTGGGGTGTCACGTCGAACGCGGGGTTCCGGATGCGCGCCGCAACCGGCGTCACCCGCGTCGGGCCCACGTGGGTGACTTCGCGGGCCGGGCGTTCCTCGATCGGAATCCCGGCCCCGTCAGCGGTCGCCAGATCGATGGTGGACACGGGCGCCGCCACGTAGAACGGGATGCCGTGTTCGCGGGCCAGCACGGCCACGCTGTAGGTGCCGATCTTGTTGGCCACGTCGCCATTGGCCGCAATCCGGTCGGCGCCGACCACCACGAGGTCGATCTGTCCCTGCCGCATGAGGGCACCGGCCATGTTGTCGGTGATCACCGTCGTGTCGATGCCATCGCGCGTCAATTCCCACGCAGTGAGGCGGGCGCCCTGCAGGAACGGCCGCGTCTCGTCGGCCAGCACGGTCACCTCACGGCCCGCTTCGGCCGCGGCGCGGATGACGCCCAGCGCGGTGCCGTAGCCTGCCGTGGCCAGCGCGCCCGCATTGCAGTGCGTCAGGATGCGGGCGCCCTGGGGCACCAGCGCGGCCCCGTGGGCGCCCATGTCCCGGCAGCTCTGCACGTCTTCGGCCTCGATCGCGAGGGCCTCGCGTTCGAGGACGGCGCGGATCTCGTCGACCGACGCGCCCGCCTGCACCGCCGCCCCGAACGTCCGCTTCATCCGATCGATGGCCCAGAACAGGTTGACCGCGGTCGGGCGGGTCCCCGCCAGCAGCTCGCAGGTCTTCTGGAACTCCGCCGCGAACTTCGCGGTGCCCGTGGCCGTGCTGCGGCGCATGCCCAGCGCCACGCCCATGGCCGCCGCTACGCCGATCGCCGGCGCGCCCCGGATCACCATCGTCTTGATCGCCTTCGCCACGTCCGCGGCCTTCGTGCAGCGCACCCATACTTCCGCGCCCGGAAGCTTGCGCTGGTCGATCATCACGACGGCGTCAGTCTGCCATTCGATCGTCGGTAGCATCGTTTGATTCTAACAAAGGAGACAGGAGACAGAAGACAGGAGACAGAAGCAAGAAGGGATCACGTTGTGACGCTGCCCAACGCCCTATGGCCCATGGCCGAACGGCCACCCTGAACCTGGAACCTGAAACCCGGAACCGCGAGCCGTGAACCGCGAGCCGTGAACCGTAAACCGTGAACCGTGAACCGTAAACCGTAAACCCCTACGTCCCCCCCAACAGCCGCGCGTCGAAGGGCAGCGGGAGCAGATCCTTCATGCGGTAGCGGCCCGTCTCCGCGGTGAGGTTGGCGAGCACCACCTCGATGTCGCCGCAGAACTCCCAGAGGATCTGACGGCAGGGACCGCACGGCGGCGTCGGCTCCGCCGTGTCGGCCACCACGGCGATCCGCCGGAAGGCGCGGTGCCCCTCGGAGACGGCCTTCAGCACGGCCACACGCTCGGCGCACATCGTCAGGCCGAACGTGGAGTTCTCCACGTTGCAGCCTCCAACCACCGTCCCGTCGGCGGTCTCAAGGGCAGCGCCAACCTTGAAGTGCGAGTAGGGCGCAACCGCCCGTTCACGGGCGGCGCGGGCGGCAGCGACGAGGGGATCGGCGGGGTCGGACATAGGGGTTCACGGTTCACGGTTCACGGTTCACGGTTC
>CAYNDV010000311.1:0-2895 GCA_964396055.1 uncultured Vicinamibacterales bacterium
AACGGCTCGAACCTGCACCCCGACCACGTGGCGATCAGCCGCTTCGCCGGAGATGCCGTTTCGGCCGCCGCCGATCCGCGGTGGCACCCTGACACCGGACGTCCCTGGTCCGTTCCGCGGCTGGTGTGGACGCTGCCGATCCGACCGTGGCGGCTGCTCGAGACCGCCGAGCCGTCACAGGAGCCGGGCGTGGACTTCGTCGTGGATGTCTCCGCTCACGCCGCCACCAAGGAAGCGGCCCTGCGCGCCCATCGCACGCAGCACGTGAACCTCGAACGCATCATCCTGTCGCGGCCGAACCGCGAGCGCCTGCTGGGCACCGAGCTGTTCCGCCACGCCTGGGGCCCGCCGCCCTCCCGCCGCCCCTCACCCGATCTCTTCGACGGCATCACCCCGGAAAAGGGGCCAGGCCCCTTTTCCGCGAGTTGAGTGCGCCGATGAAAAGGGGCCTGGCCCCTTTTCGAGAAACGTGGGGGCGAGGGCTGGCGTATCTGTTTTTCGAGGAGAGGTGTGCGCGCCCGTCCGGGAGGCCCGGCAGGTGCCGCCGCTGGTCTGTCCTGCCTCCGTCCCTCAAGGAGTCCTGCATGCGCCCGAAGTGGCTGGCTCTTGGTGTCGTGCTGTCCCTCGCGTCCGCGTCCGTCCTCACCCACGCCCAGGCACCCGCCGCCGGACCCGCTCCGGCGAAGAAGGCCATGGAACTCGGCGACATCCTGGCCTGGAAGTCGATGGGCACCACGGCGCTGTCGGCTGACGGCGCCTGGCTGGCCTATCGCCTGTCGCCCGTCGTCGGCGACAGCGAAGTGGTGGTGCGATCCGTCACGACCGACAAGACGTACCGCTTCCCGATTGGCGAAACCCCGGCGGGCGGGGGCGGCGGCGGGCCGCTCGGGGCCGCTTCCGCCCCGTCAACACTGGCGTTCTCTGAAGATGGCAAGTGGCTGGCGTTGACGGTCTACCCGACGCGCGCCGAGGCCCAGCGCCTGAAGAAGCAGCGCAAGCCACTGCAGAACAAGGTGAAGCTGGTCGATCTCGCCACGGGCAAGGACGTGACCTTCGAGAACACCCGGCGGTTCGCGTTTGCCGGCGAGCGCGGCAACTGGCTTGCGATCCACAAGGCCCCGGCCGATGCCCCGGGTGGCGGCGGCCCGGCTGCGGCGGCAGCGGGTCCTGGTACTGGCGGCGCGGGTGCGGCGGGCGCCGCGAGCGAACGCCCGAAGGGCACGGACCTGATCCTGCGCGAACTGGCCACTGGCCGCGATCTCAACATCGGCAACGTCAGCGAGTTCGCGTTCAACAAGCCCGGCCGGTTCCTGGCCTTCGTCATCGATGCCGCGGACAAGATGGGCAACGGCCTCCAGGTGCGGGCGATGGAGACGGGCGCCGTCACGGTGCTCGATAGCGACAAGGCGAACTACGAGAAGCTGACCTGGACGGAGCGGGGCGAGGCGCTCGCGGTCCTGAAGACCGTCGAGGACAAGGCCTTCACCGACAAGCTCTACAGCGTGATGGGCTTCAGCGGGTTCGACAAGGGCACACCCGCGCGGGTGGCGTTCGACCCGAAGGGGGAACAGGGGTTCCCGGCCGGGCTGAGCATCAGCCCCGACCGCGCGCCGGGCTGGACCAGCGACCTGGCCGCGCTCACCTTCGGCATCCGGACGGTGCGCAGGAAGCCCGCTGACGAGAAACCCGCGGGACCGCCCGCCTCCGGCGGGGCGCCCGCTGCCATGGCCGACGCCGACAAGCCGGGCGAGGCGGCCGACGAGAAGCCCGATCTGATCCTGTGGCACCACAAGGACCCGCGCCTGCAGTCGCAGCAGCAGGTGGAGGAGGACCGCGACAAGCGCTTCAGCTACGCGTGCGTCTACTGGGTGGCGGACCGGAAGTTCGTCCGCCTGGCCGACGACGACGTGCGCGACGTGACGGTGCCCGAGTTGGGCACGTGGGCGGTGGGCACCGACGATGACGCCTACGAGTTCACGGCGTCCACCGAGGGGCGTCGGTTCCAGGACGTGTACGCCATCGACATGAAGACCGGTGAGAAGAAGCCGGTCGTGAAGAAGGTGCGGTGGTACTTCAGCCAGTCCCCGACGGGCACGCACGTGCTCTACTACCACGACGGCCACTACTTCACGTACGCGATGGCGGCGGGCACGACGGCGAACATCACGCAGGCCGCACCCGTGTCGTTCGTGAACCTGGACGACGACCACAACGTCGTGAAGCCGCCCGTTCCGCCTGTGGGCTGGGACAGGACCGGGGCTGCGGTCCTCCTGAGCGACGGCTGGGACGTGTGGAAAGTGCCGGTTGCGGGCGGTGCGGCCGTGAACCTCACCGGCAACGGCCGCCGCGAGGCCATCCGGTATCAGCAGCGCCTGCGTCTCGATCCGGACGAGAAGGGCATCGACCTCGACGCGCCACAGTACTTCAACACCTACGGCGAGTGGACGAAGAAGGGCGGCATTGCCCGCGTGGCCCCGGGCCGTGCCGGCGCCGAGAGCCTGCTCTGGGAGACGGCCGCGTTCGGCCGCGTCATGAAGGCCTCGAAGGCCGCCACGCTGGTGTACTCGCGCGAGACCTTCACCGAGGCGCCCGAGCTGTACGCCTCCGACGTCACCACGTTCAAGCCCGGCGCCCGGCTCACGGACAACGCCGCGCAGCAGCAGGCGTTTCACTGGTCGCCCGGCTCGCTGCTGGTGGACTACGTGAGCGCGAAGGGAGCGAAGCTGCAGGGGGCGCTGTTCCTGCCGGCGGGTTACGAGAAGGGCAAGACGTATCCGACGCTGGTCTACATCTACGAGAAGCTCTCGCAGGGGGCGAACCGGTTCACGGCGCCGACGGCCAACGGCTTCAACGCGTCGGTCTACACCAGCAACGGCTACGCCGTGCTGATGCCCG
>CAYNDV010000312.1:0-2883 GCA_964396055.1 uncultured Vicinamibacterales bacterium
TGAAGCGCAGCGACCCGCTCGAGTAGGGGAGGGTCCAGAGCGCGATCCGGTCTTCGGCCGGTATCGTGTCCACGTACTTCGCCGCCGCCTCCAGCATCTGCGCGCCTTCGCCGACAGGCAGGTGATCCCGGTCGACCACGAGGACGACGAAGCGGCGCTGGAACGCGTCGGCCGAGGTGGACGGGGCGACCGGAGGCTGGTCGGGCACCAGCGACGGCGGCCCAGCCTGGATCAGCCGCATGGTCACCAGCGGCCGGGGTTTGCCATCGATCAGCACCGTGAAGTCGTCGGCTCGCAGGTCGGTCCGCGGTTCGCCGCCGCGGCTCAGGACGGTGACGTCGATCGTGACCAGATCGACGCCCGAGCGGAACGTGGGCGGCGCCTGCGGCGCCTGGGCGCCGGGATGGGCAGACAGGCCGCACAGCACGGCGGCGACGAGCACGAACACACGAATGCGCATCAGGGTGACTCCTCGGCAGGCTGTGGGCATCTTACTCGGGGCGAGGGACCAGGGGCCAGTCCGCTTACTTGAGCGCCTCCACGCCGGCAAAGGACCGGGCCGGCGTCAACTCGTTGAGCGTCACGGCGTCGTTGGCCGTCTCGGTTCGCGTCAGCATCCGCGTCAGCAGCCTGCCGACGCCGGGCCCCAGCATGTAACCCTGGCCGCACATGCCCACGGCGTGGAGGTAGCCCTCGAGTTCCGGCGCCCACCCGATGATGGGCGAGCCATCGGGCGTCATCGGGTAGAGGCCCCGCCACGTGCGCCGCACCTTGACGTTGGCGAGTTTCGGCATGAGGCCGACCATCCGGCGCGCGATCATCGGGAGGTAACTCGACGTCTCCCGCCGGTCGGTGCCGACAATTGCCGGATCCGGCGTGATGCAGAAGACGATGCCGCCGGGCTTGTGCTGGTAGAAGTAGTAGTTCTTGGACCCGGCCGCGGGCCGGATGTCGACCACCATCGGCCCCAGGAACGAGGCGACCGGTTCGGTGATCCCGGCTTCGTGGCTGTCGGGTACCACGGGGACGTCCAGGCCGGCGAAGAGCGACACCGTGCGCGCCCAGGCGCCCGAGCAGTTGATGACCGTCTCGGTGGCGTATCCACCCTTGTCGGTCCGCACGCCCACCACCATGCCGCGGCGGCGGATGAGCCCGGTGACCCGCTCGTTGAAGCGGAACTGCGCGCCGAGTTCGGTGGCGCGCCGGTAGAAGGCCCGCGCCGAGAGCATCGGCGACGCCGACCCGTCTTCGGGTGAGTACGTGCCGCCGCGCAGGCCCTCGCGGCTCAGCGCCGGCACGAGATCGAGCAGTTCGTCCCGTCCGAGCCAGCGGATGTTCAGCCCGGCGGCCTGCTGGACCATGAGCAGGGCCTTGAGCGCCCGCTCTTCCTGTTCGCGGTACGCCACGAACGTGTAGCCGCCCTGGGCCCACTCGAGGGGGTCGCCGTGGGTCTGCTCCCACGTCGAGAACACCTTCAGCGACTCGAGGCACAGGTGGATTTTCGCCGGGGTCGAGTGCGTGGCCCGGATGCCGCCGATGGCCGCCTTGTTCGACCCCTGTCCCGGACTCGCGAACTGATCGATGACGAGGGGCCGGATGCCCTGCTCGGCCAGGAAGGCCGCCGTGGGCAGGCCCACGCTGCCGGCGCCGATGATGACGACGTCGAAGGTATCGGTGCTCATCAGAGGCCTCCTTCGTGCGCGTCGGTGGCGTGACGTTTCGGTGCCTCGTCCGGGGCATCGCCGGCCGGCGCCAGTCCCGCGAAGGCGCCGAGCGGCACCTCCATGACCAGCGGCCGGCGGGTCAGGTCGGTCACCTGCGCGTCGGGCACGCCCTCCTCACGGAAGATCCGCCTGATCAGGCTGGGGCACGTCTTGCCGCCGCACGCGCCCATGCCGGCGCGCGTGATGGCCTTCAGTTCGTTCATGTCGCGCACGCCGCCGCGGATGAGTTGCCGGATCTCGCCGGCGGTCACCCGTTCGCACCGGCACACGATCATCTCGTCGTCGACGACCGGCACGGAGGTGTCGGCGGGTTCGGTGACCCACGGCTCCTGCACCCGGATGCCCGCGATCTGCGTGGCGATGTCGCGCGGCGCCCGCACGCGCACCAGCGCGCAGCGGTCGGCCACCTTGGCCTCGCGCACGCGCGTCACCTCGACGTTGCCCAGGATCGCGCCTTCCGTGTCGAGCACCGTGACGATGTCGCCCTTCTTGAGCGACGTCGCTGTGAATTCGTACGGAATGGTGACCGACGCAAAGTCCTGGTTCTTGCGGAAGTCCACCAGCGTGACCGCCAGACCCGGGCAGATGGCCACGCACATCTCGCACGCGTCGCACTGCTGCCCGACGAACTCGGGCAGGCCCATGATGTCGTCGCCCTCGATGCGGATGCCGTGCTGCGGGCAGATCGACGTGCACGGGTTGCACGGGATCTCCTGCGAGCAGTGGAACACGGGGTACGCCGCGGCGGACGGCTCCGGCAGGTCCTCCTTCACCGTCGCGCCCGGACGCGACTTCAGCACCTCGGCGGTGCGGTGCCATTCGGGCGGCACGTCACCCACGTCGCGGCCCAGGGCCCGGGCGATTTCCAGGCCCCGGATCCGGCCCGTGAACATCGCGGCCGAAGCCTCGGCAATCTCCTCGGAGTCGCCCGCGGCATACACCGGCAGGCCGAACTCACGCGCCTTCGCGGTGAACTCGTCCACGGGCTCGAGGCCGACGGCGACGAGAACCGTGTCGCAGGCGAACGTCTTCTCGGTGCCCGGGATCGGAGTCCAGCGCTTGTCGATTTTCGTGATGGTCACCGACTCGACGTCCTCGCGGCCATTGGCCGCCAGCACGGTGTGCGACGTGTAGACGGGCACGCCCATGCGCACCAGCT
>CAYNDV010000313.1:0-2880 GCA_964396055.1 uncultured Vicinamibacterales bacterium
CCGTCAGCCGAGGCGCTCGCCGAGCGCGCCGCCGCCCGCATGGCCGCGCTGCAGCGCGAGGCCGACGCCCTCGCGGCGCGCGAGCGGGGGCTGCTCGACGAACTGCGCCGCCTCGAGGTCGAGCGCGACCTGCGCACGGAGCAGGCGGCCCAGGCGGCGGCCGAACTCGCCCGGATCGACGGTGAACTCGAGGCCATGACGATGCGCCTCGACGTGCTCACCCGGCAGGCACAGGCGCAGCTGCCCGATCTCTCCGGCCGGCTCGTGGAAATCTACAAGCTCGGCAATGCCGGCTACGTGCGGCTGTTGCTCAGCGTGGACGACCTGCGCGAGCTGGGCCGCGCGTACCGGTTCGTATCGGCCCTCCAGTCGCTGGACCGCCAGCGACTGGACGAGCACCGCCGGACGCTGGCCGATCTCCGCGGCGCGCGCGCGGCCCTCGAGGCGCGCCGCACACGCCACGGGGCGGTGGAGCGCGACCTGGCCGGCGCACGCGACGCGGCCGCGCGCGCGGCCGCGGATCTGGCGCGCCTCGTGGCCGACATCGACGCGCGCCGCGACCTCAACGCCCGGCTCGTCGGCGAACTGCAGGTGGCCCACCAGCGCCTCCAGGCGGCGATGGCCGAGATGGCGCGCGGCGGGCGCGCCGACGCGGCGCCGGTGGCGCTGCCGCTGCGCCCCTTCAAGGGCGATCTCGACTGGCCCGTGCCCGGGCGTCCGCTCTCGCGCTTCGGGCGCCAGCGCCACGCCCGTTTCCACACCACCCTCGCCAGCAACGGCATCCTCATCGGCGCCAGGCCAGGCGCCGCGGTACGCGCCATTCACGAGGGCACCGTGGCATTCGCCGAGCCGTTCACCGGTTTCGGCAACCTGGTGATCGTCGACCACGGCGGACTCGCGTACTCGATGTACGGCCACCTGGCCGACATCGCGTGCCGGGTGGGCGCGGCGGTGACGCGCGGCCAGGCGCTCGGCACGGCCGGGACGACGATCGAGGGCACGCCCGCGCTGTACTTCGAGTTGCGCATCGACGCTCGGCCGGTCGATCCACTACAATGGCTCAAGCAACAATGATCCCCCGCACATCATGACGACGCGTACCCGCATCGCGATCATCCTCGTCTCGGCACCGGTGCTGGCCTTCGTGGTCGTCGGGGGGCTGATGGCCCGGACAGCCCCGCGCCCGGAAGCGTACCCGCACCTCCGGGTCTTCGACGACGTATTCAGCCTCACGGCGAACAACTACGTCGAGAGCGTCGACGCCGATCGGCTGATGCACGGGGCGATGCACGGCCTGGCCGAGGCCCTCGATGCCGACAGCGCGTACCTGACACCCGAGGAGGCCCGGACCGTGATGGCGGGCGCCTCGCTGCCCGCCGGCGACATCGGCCTGGTGCTCACGCGGCAGTACTACCTGCGCGTCATCGCCGCACGGGAGGGATCGCCGGCGGCCCGGGCCGGCATCCGGACGGGGGACTACATCCGCATCATCAATCGTCAGCCGACGCGCGACATGTCGGTCTGGGAAGGGCGCGCGCTGCTGCGCGGTGAGCCCGGCACCTCCGTGACGCTGACGATCCTGCGCGGCAACGCGACCGAACCGCACGTCGTGGATGTCGTGCGCGCGGCGCCGGCGGCGCCGGCCCCCGCCGCGTCGATCGCCGCGCCCGGGATCGGCCTGGTGCGGGTGCCGGCGTTCACCGATGCCACCCCCGCGGCCCTCCGGCAGGCGGTGGCCCGGGTGACGACCGACGGCGCGACGCGGCTGATCCTGGATCTGCGCGGGTGCGCGGGCGGCCCGGCGGCGGCCGGCCTCGAGGCGGCCCGTCTCTTCGTGGCGTCGGGCACCATCGGCCAGCTCGAGACGCGCGGCCAGCCACGGCAGACCTTCACCGCCGGCGACGGCGACGGCGCGGTGAGCGCGCCGCTCGCGGTGCTGGTGGATGGCGGCACGTCGGGTCCGGCCGAACTGCTGGCCTCCGCCCTCGCGGGCACGAAACGCGCGGAGCTCATCGGCGAGCGCACGGCCGGCCAGGTGGCCCTCCAGAAACTGTTCCCGCTGCCGGACGGCAGCGCGTTGTGGATGTCGTACGCGTATTACCTCACCACGGGCGGCGATCCGATTCACCAGCGCGGCCTCGTGCCGGCGGTGGTCGTGGAGCAGCCCGACGTCGACTTCGGGGCCGCGCTGCCGCCCGGTGATGCCACCGTGGCCAAGGCGGTGGAGCGCCTGACGGGACGGACCTCTTCGTAACACGGGCTGCCAGGGGCCGTCGCTTGACACCCCGGACCGAACCGCGTATAACCGGCGCGACGCGCGGGAAGACGCGGACACTGTGACCGGCGTCGCCACAAGGAGTCAGCATGAACAAGCAGGACCTCATCGCGAAGATTGTGAAGGACACGGGCGCCACCAAGGCCGCGGCTGGCGCGATGGTTGATTCCCTGATCGACGGGATCACCAAGGCCCTGAAGAAAGGCGACACGGTGGCGTTCGTCGGGTTCGGCACGTTCAAGACGGCCGTCCGCAAGGCCCGCACCGCGCGCAACCCGCAGACCGGCGCGGCCATCAAGATCGCCAAGCGCCGCGTACCGCGCTTCACGGCCGGCAAGGGGCTGAAGGACGCGGTCAAGTAGGCGTTGTCCATCTCCACCCGACGCCCGCCAGGCCGACGCCCTGTCGTGCCTGGCGGCCGCCGGGCCGGTTGCCCGGGTTCTGCTCTGGTGATTGACTCGCCTCGCTGCAGCCGGTTATACTGGCTGGTCCGGTAAGCCTTGTCTTCACGAGATTTAGGCGCGTAGCTCAGTTGGTTAGAGCGCCTGCTTGACACGCAGGAGGTCAGCGGTTCGAGTCCGCTCGTGCCTACCACTCCCCCGCAC
>CAYNDV010000314.1:0-2859 GCA_964396055.1 uncultured Vicinamibacterales bacterium
CGCCCTGGGCTACGTGTCGGCCGCGCCGCAGCCGGGCACCGCGCCGGGACCGGCACCCTCGCCGGGGAGCGTGGTGCAGGACTGGGGCCGCCTCGAAGCCGCGCTCGCCGACCTGGGCGGCGGCCACCGGGCGCGCGGCCTGTCGGCGCTGGCGATCCTGGCGCGCGCCCGGCCCGATGCGCTGGCGTTCCAGTCCGCGTACGCCCAGGCGCTGACGACATCCGGCGATCCCGCCGACGCACTGCGGATCTACCGTCGGATGGCGGCGCGCTGGCCAACCGACGTGGCCACCGTGCACGGCCTGGCCGCCGCGGCGCGCGACGCCGGCCGCGCGGACGAGGCGATGGCAGCCGAACAGGCAGCCCTCGCCCTCGATGCGGACTTTGCGCCCGCCGTGAACGGCCTGGGCCTGCTCCACGCGGATGCCGGGCGCACCACTGAGGCACGTGCGACCTTCGCCCGTGCCGTGACGCTCGATCCACACGCCGTGTCGTACTGGTGCAACCTCGGCAACGCGAGCCAGGCGGCCGGAGACCTGCCGGCCGCGGAAGACGCCTTCACGCGCGCGTTGCGCCTCGATCCGTCGTCGGCCGACGGGGCCAACGGCTTGGCGGTCGTCTACGTGCGCACCGGGCGGGCGGGGGAGGCCGTCGTGCTGCTGGAGCGCCTGGTGGCGTTGGCGCCATCGTTCCCCGACGCGTGGCTCAATCTCGGCATCGCGCGGCAGGAGCGGGGCGACCGGTCGGGGGCCGCCGAGGCCTATCGTCAGGTGCAGGCGCTCGGCCCGCGCGCGCGGCTGCAGGCGGCCGCGGCGCGCCAGCTCCTGTCAACGTTGGGGAACCCGCGATGAGCGGCGGACGGCGTCACGCCGCCTCTGCGCCGCCGCGCCGCCGCGCCGCGACGTGGTTCCTGCCCACCGCGCTTGTCGGGGCGGCCGTCGTGGCCGCGGCCTTCGGCCTCGCGCGGTTCCGCGCGATCCCGTCGGGCAGCCCGGCGCCAGCCGTCGCCGTCGACACCATCGTTCTCATCACGATCGATACCCTTCGTGCGGACCGCGTCGGTGCCTACGGGTGGCCCGGCGCGCGGACGCCGGCGATGGACGGTCTGGCCGCCTCCGGCGTCCGGTTCGGGCGGGCGTTCGCGCCGTCGCCCATCACGCTGCCGTCGCACGCCAGCCTCCTCACGGGCCTCAACCCCCCGGGCCACGGCGCGCGCCACAACGGCGTGCCCGTCCGCCCGGACGTGCCGGCGGTGGCCGAACGCCTCCGTGACGCCGGCTGGGCCACCGGCGCCTTCATCGGCGCGTTCCCGCTCGATCGCCGCTTCGGTCTCGCGCGCGGCTTCGAGGTGTACCGCGATCGGATGCCGCGTCAGGGCGACGGCCGCACGGTCAGCGAGCGGCCCGGCCGCGAGGTCGTCGACGAAGCACTCGGCTGGCTGGGCACCCAGCCAGCCGCACGCATCTTCCTCTGGGTGCACCTGTTCGAGCCGCACGCGCCGTACCTGGCCGATCCGGCCCGCGGACCTGCAGGGCCGGCCCTGCCGCCTGCCGTCCGCTACGACGATGAGGTGGCGGCCGCCGACGCGCAGGTCGCGCGGCTGCTCGCCGGCCTTGGTGCGCGCCGCGCGTCGACCGCCGTCGTCGTGGCGGGCGATCACGGCGAGGCGTTCGGCGAGCACGGCGAACTCACGCACAGCTTGTTTCTCTATGACACCACCTTGCGGGTGCCGCTCATCATCGACGTGCCCGGTGGCGGCCCGGCGGTGGTCGATCTGGCCGTCTCGCTCATCGACGTGGCCCCGACGCTCCTGGCGATCGCCGGCGCGCAGCGGCCCCCGATGGACGGCATCAACCTCGTGCCGGTGCTGGACGGCGCCATGCCCGTGGCGCGCGACCTGTACGCCGAGACGCAGGCGCCGCTCCTGGATTTCGGCTGGAGTCCCCTGGCATCCCTGCGCGCGGGCTCGCTGAAGTACATCGAGGCTCCGTCGCCCGAGTTGTTCGACCTCGATGCCGATCCCGGCGAGAACCGTAACCGCGTGTCCGACCGGGGCGCCGAGGCGGCCGCCCTCGCCAGCCGGTTGCGGGCCCTCGAACGGCCCGCCGCGGATCCGGGCCCGGACGCCGACACCCGCCGGCGGCTTGCCGCGCTCGGGTACCTCGGGGGGCCGGCGGGCGGCCGAGGCTCGGACGCGGCGGCGCGCCCCGATCCGAAGGACCGCCGGGCCCTGGCGGCACGACTGGCGCGGGTGTGGTCGGGAGAGTTGACCGGGCCGGCGCTGCGCCGTGAACTGGAGACGCTGGCCGCCGAGGACCCCGGCAACGCGCAGGTGCGGCTGCGGCTGGGCCACGCCTGGCTCGAGGCGGGAGACGCGACCCGTGCCGAGCCGCAGTTCCGGAAGGCGATTGCCGCCGGCCTGCCAGGGGCCGATCCCTACCTGGGTCTGGCCTTGTGTCTCCGGACCTCGGGCCGCGTTCCCGAAGCCGTTCGGGCACTGGAGGCGGCGGCCCGCGTCGAGCCGGGCAACCCCGTCGTGGAGGCGAATCTCGGCGCCCTGGCGATCGAATCGGGCCGACTCGATGCCGCCATCACATGGCTCACGTCGGCCGTGACGCGCGACGAGGACTTTCACGAGGCACGCTTCAACCTCGCGCGCGCCCTCGCGCGGGCCGGCCGCGTGGCGGAGGCGCGTACGCAGGCGGAGGAGCTGCTGCGCCGGCTTCCGTCCGATGCGCCGCAGCGGTCCGAGGCCGAGCGCCTGTTCCGCGCGCTCCACTAAAGAGGTTTGCGGTTCACGGTTCACGGTTCACGGTTCACGGTTATGAACGGCCGTTGGGCTGTTGGCCGTTCAGCGTGA
>CAYNDV010000315.1:0-2838 GCA_964396055.1 uncultured Vicinamibacterales bacterium
TCGCCGAAGTCGTTCTTGCCCGAGGCGCCGCCGGAGTTGATGAGGCCCGCGCGGCCCATGTAGCAGTTCACCACCTGGTACCGGGTCAGGTCGATCGGGTGGTCCGACGTCAGCTGCGTGTAGATCTTCTCGTCGAGCTTGCCGTAGCTCGACCCGCCCGAGTTCAGCGCCTTGAAGCCGCCGTTGTTCTCGGGCAGCTTCTGCTTGATGATGTCGGCCTGGACCGTCACGCCGAGGTGGTTGGCCTGGCCCGTCAGGTCGGCGCTGACGTGGTAGTCCTTGTCCTTCTTGAACTCGGGGTTGCGCAGGTAGCACCAGAGCACCGTGGCCATGCCCATCTCGTGCGCGAGGGCGAAGGCCTGGGCCACTTCGACGATCTGGCGGCCGCTCTCCTCTGACCCGAAGTAGATCGTGGCGCCCACGGCGGCGGCGCCCATGTCGGCGGCCGTCTGGATCTCGCCGAACATGATCTGGTCGGCCTTGTTCGGGTAGGTGAGCAACTCGTTGTGGTTGATCTTCACCATGAACGGGATCTTGTGCGCGTACTTGCGCGCCACCGTGCCGAGCACGCCGAAGGTGGACGCCACCGCGTTGCAGCCGCCCTCGATGGCCAGCTTCACGATGTTCTCGGGATCGAAGTAGACGGGGTTCTTCGCGAAGCTCGCGCCGCCCGAGTGCTCGATGCCCTGGTCCACGGGGAGGATCGACAGGTAACCCGTGCCGGCCAGGCGGCCCGACCCGAACATCCGCTGCAGATTGGCGAGCACGCGGTTGTTCCGATCCGACGGCGACCAGATCCGATCCACGAAGTCCGGGCCGGGCAGGTGCAGCATGTCCTTCGGCACGGTCTTGCAGGTGTGTTCGAGCAGGTAGCCGGCCTTGTCGCCGAGCAGGTTGACGATGTCCTTGTTCATCAGTGCGGTCCTTTGCTGACGGCTTCAGGCATACGGCTCTCGGCTCTTGGGCCCGGCCTCAGCTTCTGCCCGTCATTCTTGCTTCTTGCTTCTTGCTTCTTGCCTCTTCTTCTTCGAGGGGCGAGTCCCGAGTCCCAAGCCCCGAGTCCCTCAGCCGAGTGTGCCACGTCCCTCGGGGCTCTATCAAGCGTGGTCATACCACGCGCCCGTACATCGCGAGACCGCGCTACGGTGTCCGTTTCGCCACCTTTACACCCTGCCCACGGGGGTACAGGCCAGGCAGCGATACCGGCAGCGTGCCGGTGATGTCGATCTCGCCGAGCAGGGCGCGGGCAGCAGCACGCTGGCTGACCGGGTACGGGCTGAAGGCGGCCACGTAGGTCTTGACGGCCGGCATCGACGTGAGCAGGTAGGGGTTGCCGAACGACACGGCCACGAGCGGCAGGTCCCGCTTCGTCAGTTCCTCGACCACCCGCAGCCCGGCAGGCGGCAGGCCCACCGAGCCCTTGCCGCTCCGGGCGCGCACCAGGCTCGAGAAGATCACCGCGTCGTACCGCCCTTCGTCGAGGCGGCTCGCCAGCCGCTCGAGATCGGCCGGCGCCGCCCGCCCGTCCAGGGCCACGTGCTCGAGCGGGATCCCGCGGGCGCGCAACTCGCCCACCAGCACCTGCGTCGTGAACGTCCCGTCATCGTCGGCAAACGAGACGTGCAGCACGCGCGAGGACGCGGACAGGCTCAGGGGCAGCACCCGGCGCTCGTCGCGCACGACGGTCATCGAGCGCTCGGCGATCTCCTGCGCCACGGCGTTCGACGCCGCGGTGGTCACCAGCCGATCCACGTCGTCCAGGCGCACGGTGCGGCGCTCGTGCAGGCCCAGGCGCACCTTGGCTTCCAGCACCCGGCGCACCGACACGTCCAGGCGCGCCACGCTGATCTCGCCGCGGGCCACGGCTGCCTTCACGCCGGCGATGCCCGCGTCGATGTCCGGGCACTTCTCGATCACGTCCATGCCGGCCTTGATCGCCTCGACGGCGGCGGTGGCCGGGTCGTAGCGGGCCGAGATGCCGGCCATGTTCATCGCATCCGAGACGACGAGGCCCGTGTAGCCGAGGCTCTCGCGCAGGACGCCGGTCAGCACGGCCCTCGACAAGGTGCCCGGCACGGTGGCCTGGCGGCCGGCCTCCTCGGTGCGCGACACGAATTCGGCGGCGGCGTGCTCGGCGGCGCCGATGGTCCGCAGGGGCGCCACGGGTGACGGATCGATGCGCGGCAGCGCGATGTGCGCCGACATGATGGACCCGACGCCCCGCGCGATGGCCGCGCGGAACGGCACCAGCTCGAGCGTGTCGAGGCGGGCGCGATCCACGTCGATCACCGGCAGGCCGATGTGTGAATCGGTGGCCGTGTCGCCGTGGCCCGGAAAGTGTTTCGCGCACGCCAGCGCGCCGGCTGCCTGCGCACCCTCGACGAACGCCGACACGTAACGCCCGACCTCGGCCGGGTCCTCGCCGTACGATCGCGTGTTGATCACCGGGTTGTCGGGGTTGTTGTTCACGTCGGCCACGGGCGCGTAGAGCCAGTTGATGCCGGCGGCGCGGGCCTCGAGCGCGGTGATCTCACCCTGCCGGCGCGCCAGCGCGGGGTCGCCCGTGGCTCCCACGGCCATGTTCGGCGGCCACCACGGCGTGTCGTTCAGCCGCATGCCGAGCCCCATCTCGAGGTCGGCCGAGATGAGCAGCGGCAGTTTCGCCAGCTCCTGCATCCGGTTCGTCATGATGGCGGTGGCCCAGACGTCACTGCGGAACAGGATGATGCCGCCCACCTTGTTGTCGCGGACGTGGTGCTCGAGCTGGCGGTAGAGGTCGCTGCCGCGGTTCATGAAGACCGCGTTGGCGTCGGCCATGAACATCTGGCCGATCTTCTC
>CAYNDV010000316.1:0-2788 GCA_964396055.1 uncultured Vicinamibacterales bacterium
GACAGAAGACAGAAGACAGAAGACAGAAGACAGAAGCAAGAAGCAAGAAGGGATCGCGCTGTCACGCTGTACTGCGTGTACCGTGTCCCTTCTGGATTCTTGCTTCTTGCTTCTGACGAACCTCACGTCCCGAGCCCCGAGCCCCGAGCCCCAAGCCCCGAGCCCCGAGCCCCAAGCCCCTAGAGACCCGCGGGCACCTTGAGCGTGATTTTGTGCGCCTCGAGCGCCTTGGCCACGCCTGCCGCCTTCGTGTACACCGCGTTCAAATCAGCCACCGCCTTCGGCAACTGCTTCTTCACCTCGGCGAACGTGTCGAGCGTCTGCGCCGTGGGCCACATGCCGGCCATGAGGGCATTCTTCACCTGGCCCAGCCGGTTGACGAGGTAATCGGTCTGCTGCTGGCCCCCGAAGCCCTGCCCCGGCCTGAACACCGGCGGGCTGAACTTCGGCGCCACGGCCGCCACGTCCTTGTTGAGCGCCTCGAACGACGCCTTCACGTCCGCCGGCACGTCCTGGCGCCCGGCCAACTCCTTCACGATCTCCGCCATGCGCGTGTTGAAGGGCCGGAACGCGTTCGAAACCTCGGTGGCCTGGCGCTGGAGACCGTGAGCCTCCATCGCGAGGTCGAACATCTTGCGCCGCTCGACCGGGGTCAGCGCCACCTCCGGGTCGGCCGAGACACGCACGGGTTTCGAGTCGACCGTCTTGCCATCGACGACGAGCGCGACGGTATACACGCCCGGCAGGACGAACGGCCCGGCTGTGGTGGCGCCGAAGCCGCCGCCGCCAAACCCGCCCGCGCCAGTCGGGCAACCCGCGCCGAAGGGACTCGTGGCGGGCGTCGTTCCGCCGGCCTGGCCCCCACCTGCCCCGCCAGCCGTCTGCGCCCCACCTTGTCCCCCTCCTGGTCCACCACCGGGCCCGCCGCCGGCCACCGCTGGCAGCGGCTCCACGCGGAGATCCCAGCACGCCGTCTGAATCCCGGCCTTCCTGCTGCTATTCAGCACCTGGCCGCCGACCTCACGGACAGCCTTGCCTGCGGCGTCGGTGATCTTCAGGGCCACGCTTTCAACGGCGCTCGGCTGGTGCCACGACAGGCGGACGGCCGCAGGCGGGTTCTGGCCGAAGAACACCTGGTCGCCCCAGAACTCGTAGTTGCGGTCCCGCGCCGGCCTCCGGTACATGGCCGCCGGAGGCGTGAACAGCTTCGCGGCTGCCTGCGCCGCGGCGTACTCCTGGATGGGCTCGAGATGATCGAGGATCCAGATCGACCGCCCGTGCGTGGCCAGGATCATGGCGTTGTCGCGGGGATGCAGCGTGATTTCGTCGATCCGGACCGTCGGCAGGTTCGCCTTGATGCGGCCCCAGCTCTTCCCCCGGTCGAGCGACACGAAGAGTCCCGTTTCGGTGCCGAGGTAGAGCACGTCGGCGTTTTTCTGGTCTTCCGTCAACGTCCGCGCGACTTCGCCGTCGAGATTCGCGGCAATCGACCGCCACGTCTGGCCGTAGTCGTGGCTGGCGTAGACGTACGTGCCGAAGTCGTTCTGGCGGTGCCCGTCGAACGTCGCGTACACCGTGGCCGCGTCGAACCGCGAGGGCACCACCTCCGACACGTAGATATCCTTTGGCAGTCCCGGCACCTTGTCGATGACCTGCGTCCACGTCCTGCCCGCGTCCTTCGAAACCGCCAGGCGCCCGTCGTCCGTGCCGGCGTAGAGCACGCCCGGCGTCTTCGGGGACTCGGCGAACGACACGATCGCCGGCCACGCCGCGATGCCGTCGTTGCGCGCGATGGTGATGTCCGTGTTCTTCACGCCCATCGTGACGAGATCCTCGCGCTTCGCGCCGCTCGTGAGGTCGGGGCTGATCGCCGTCCACGTCAGGCCGCGGTCGGCCGAGCGGAACACGATGTTGGCGGGCGCGTAGATGACCTTCGGATCGTGCGGCGACTGCGTCAGCGGCGTATCCCAGTGCCACCGGTACGGCGGGTCGCCGGGCTTCGGCTGGGGCCGGATCGACTGCGTCTCGAACGTGACGCGATCCACGCGGACGATGTTGCCGTCCTGCGACTCGGTGAACGCCACGCGGTAGTCCCGCGGGTCCTGCAGCACGACGAAGCCGTCACCGCCGAGCAGCGTGGCCCAGTGGTGGTTGGCAATGCCCGGCGCGCCGCGCACGGCGCTTGGCCCGCACCAGTTGTAGTTGTCCTGCATGCCGCCGCACACGTTGTACGGCACCGCCATGTCCACGCTCACGTGGTAGAAGAGGCCCACCGGCAGGTTGGGGATGAACACCCACGTCTTCGCCATGTCGTGCGACACGGCCAGGCCCCCGTCGTTGCCGATCCAGACGTGGCGCGAGTTGGCCGGGTTGATCCAGATGGCGTGCACATCGTCGTGTGTGGATGCCGCCACGTCGGTCGCCACGGTCTTGCCCCCGTCCAGCGACTGGTGGAGTCCGACGCCGCCGTAATACACCACCTCGGGATCGTTCGGGTCGATGTGCAGCTTGCTGAAGTACATCGGCCGCGGGTTCGTGCCGTTGATCTTCCGCCACGTCGAGCCGCTGTCATCGGAGCGGTAGAGTCCGGTCGCGGACGGCGCCGCCGCCGCAGGTGCCGCGCTGCCGCCGGCGGGCCTCGGCGTTGGCGCTTCGACGAGCGCGTAAAGAATGTTCGGCTTGCGCCGGAACACGTCGACAGCGACGCGGCCCAGGGGACCTTCGGGCAACCCGCCCTTCAGGCGCGTCCACGTCTCGCCGGCGTCGGTGGACTTCCAGATGCCGCTGC
>CAYNDV010000317.1:0-2778 GCA_964396055.1 uncultured Vicinamibacterales bacterium
CCCTTCGTGCGGCTCGTCTCGTCCGCGCTGGCGGTCAGCATCAGGATCGGCACAAACGCGGTGCGCACGTGCTTGCGCAGGGCGTCGCACGTTTCGAAGCCGTCCATGCGCGGCATCATCACGTCGAGCACCACCAGGTCCGGCGGCGTCTCCAGCGCCTTGTCCACCGCTTCCTGCCCGTCGCCCGCCTGGACGATGTCCACGCCCATCGGCAGCTTCTTCAAGGTGAACGACACCACCTGGCGGATGTCCTCATCGTCGTCGACCACCAGCACGCGCAGGCGGCGTGTGGGCGGCGCGGCGGACGGCACGGCAGCCGGGGGCGCAACAACCGGGGGTGCGGCAGGTGACTGCGCGGGCGGCGCCATGGGCGACGGAGCCGCAGCCGGCTGAGCGACAGAGGCCACCGGCGGTCCAACGGGTTCGTCGTCCAGGACCAGGTCGGGCTCTGGCTCATCCAGCGTGGCGGGCTCGCGCGGCACCTCGCGTTCCGGCGGGGCCATCGGCACGGGCGGCGCGGGTGCGGCGGGACGGGAAGGCGGCGGCGGGGCCGCCACAATCTTCTCGGCGGCGGTCGCCGGCGGATCGACGCTGTCGAAATCGATCACGCGCAGGCCCGATGGCCAGTCGGTCTGGCGTTCGCCGCCGCCGGACTTGCGCGCGCCGCCGGCCGGGGCCACGCGTTCGGATTCGTCGAACGTGCGGCGTGGCGCCTCCCGGTGGCCGGGCGACGCATCCGCCACGGGTTCGTCCCCATCGTCCCGCCTGACCGCCCGGGCCGGCCGGGCCGCCGGGGGTGGTTGCTCCGCGAACCGTCCGCCGCTCGCCGTGATGGGTTCTGCCAGCGACTGCACCTGCATGCTGGCGTTGCAGTAGGGGCACGCCTTCCAGTCCGGCTTGAGCGTCTGCCCGCACGATCCGCACGTGCGCTTGATCGTGAACAGGCAGTACGGGCACACCGAGAACTCCGGCTCGATCAGGGCCCGGCAGTTCGGGCAGGGCACCTCGCTCTCGTCCACCTGGACGACGCGCAGCACCTCGTCGGGCGACGTGAGGCCCTGCCGGATCTTGTCGAGGGCGTCCTCCCGCAGGAGCTTCATGCCCGCCTGGCGCGCGGCGTTGCGCAGCTCCACCTCGCCGGCCTTCTCGTGGATCAGCTTGCGGATGGTGGTGGTGGGCTTGAAGAACTCGTAGATGCCCAGCCGGCCCGAATACCCCGTGCCGCCGCAGGACGGGCAGCCGCGGCCGCGATACACCGGGCCCTCGCCGCTCCCGAGCCCGACGCGCTGGGCCGTGGTGGGATCGGGCTTGTACTGCTCCTTGCACGCGTCGCAGATGCGGCGCACGAGACGCTGCGCGATCACCAGCGTCAGCGACGTGGACAGGATGCTGGAGTCCACGCTCACGTCGAACAGGCGCGGCACGGCGGCCACGGCGCTGTTGGTGTGCAGCGTCGAGAGCACCAGGTGCCCGGTCATCGCAGCCTGGAACGCCACCTCGGCCGTCTCCTCGTCGCGCATCTCGCCCACGAGGATGACGTCCGGGTCCTGGCGCAGGATCGATCGCAGCACGCTGGCGAAGCTCAGGCCGGCCTTGGTGTTCACCTGCACCTGGTTGATGCCCGCCAGCTGGTACTCGATCGGGTCTTCGACGGTGATGATGTTGACTTCAGGCGACTTGCGTTTGGCCAGCAGCGCGTAGAGGGTCGTGCTCTTGCCGGAGCCTGTCGGGCCAGTCACCAGGATCATGCCCTGCGGCTGGCGGATGGCCGACTCGAGCATGGCCTGCTGGTCGGTGTTCAGGCCGAGGCGGTCGATCTTCGGCGTGGAGCTGCCGCCCAGTACGCGCAGGACCGCCTTTTCGCCGAAGTGGGTGGGCAACGTCGAGACGCGGATGTCGATCGTGCGCCCCTGGTACTGCACGTTGATGCGGCCGTCCTGCGGCAGCCGGCGCTCGGCGATGTCCAGCTTGGCCAGCACCTTGAGCCGCGAGATGAGCGGGCCGTGCAGCCACTTGGGCACGTGCGTGTAGTCGCGCAGGACGCCGTCCACGCGCATGCGGACGTGCACGTCGTGCAGCGTCGGCTCGATGTGCAGGTCGCTGGCGCCCGACTTGATGGCGTCGAACACCACCAGGTTCACCATCTTGACGACGGGCGCCACCTCGGCCTCGGAGCGGGCGTCGCCGACGTCCACCTCGAGGTCCTGCTGTTCGGAAACGATCTGCAGGTCCTGCACCTCGGGCACGTTGGCCAGGAACGACCCGATGCGATCCTCGGGCGCGTAGCGTTCTTCGATGCCGTCGAGCACCTCGGTGCGCGAGGCCACCACGGGCCGCGGCGCCAGGCCCGACGCGAACTCGATGTCCTGCAGCGCGTGGTAGTCGGTGGGGTCCGCCATCGCCACCACCATCGTCTTGCCCTCGATGGAGAGCGGCAGGCAGGTGTACTTGCGGGCGGTCTTGTCGGGGACCTTCTTCAGGGCCTCGGGGTCGGACACCGAGTTGGCCAGCTTCACCCGGGGCAGCCGGAGGTACTTGGCGAAGGCGTCGGCCAGCGCGTCCTCGGACACGTGGCCCTCCTTGAGGACCACGTCGACGAGGGGCGTGTTGCGCCGCCGCGCCTGGTCGGCGTGCCGCTGAAGCTGCTCGGGCGTCAGCAGGCCCGAGTGACGAAGGACGATCTCCAGTTGCTTGGACATCTTCGCGTGGGGGCCGGGGGCCGCGTCTTCCGTCTTCTATCTTCTTCTTCCGTCTTCTGTCTTCTGTCTTCTGTCTTCT
>CAYNDV010000318.1:0-2769 GCA_964396055.1 uncultured Vicinamibacterales bacterium
ATCCTGGCCGCCGCCATCGTCCCGATGGTGCTCGTCACGCTGTGGCGGGCCATGACGGGCCGCTTCGATCGCCACGCCGCCCTCGCCCGCCTCACGCTGCCGCTCTGGCTCTACGTCTCTGTGACGGGCGTCGTTATCTACGCGATGCTGTACTAGGGGCGTGGGGCGTGGGACGTGGGGCGTGGGGCGTGGGGCGTGGGGCGTGGGGCGTGGGGCGTGGGGCGTGGGGCGGAGAGGATTGTCAGAAGCAAGAAGCAAGAAGAGATCACGCTGTCACGCTGGAGGCGTGCGTATTCTTGCTTCTTGCTTCTTGCTTCTTGCTTCTATCTGTAAAGCAGATACCTCGCCCTGAGCAACCGCCACTGGGCTTCAGCGCGCGCCCAGCCGGCGGCGATCGACGCCGTGTCCTCGCCCCCGCGAATCCGCCGCACGACGTCGGCGCCAAACAGCCGTCCCACCTGGTCGATCGTGAAGCGGTCCGCGTGGCGCGCGTAGAGGGACGCCGCCAGCTCGAGGCCCAGCCGCACGGGACGCACACGCTCGCGCTCGGTCACGACGATGAACACGCCCTGGCACCTCTCGCCGGCGAACTTGCTGGACGAGGGGGTGAACGTGATCGGGTAGAACCGCAGGCCGGGCAGGCCCTTCGCGTTCAAGTCGGCGGCCAGCTGCGGGCCGTCCACCCACGGCGCGCCCACCAGCTCGAACGGCGTGTCGGTGCCGCGCCCCACCGAGACGTTTGCCGCCTCGATGGCGCCCACGCCGGTGTAGAGCTGGGCCGCCACCATGTTCCGCATGTTCGGTGACGGGTTCACCCACGTGAGCCCCGTGTCGTCGAACCACGCGTCGCGGGCCCAGTTCTTCAGCTCGACGACCGTCAGGTCCGCGCCGATCTTGTTCTCGGCATTGAACAGCTTCGCCAGCTCGCCCATCGTCATGCCGTGCCGGATCGGCATCGGGAAGTAGGCGGTGAATCCCAGTTCCGACGCCTCCACCGACGGCCCCTCGATGGCCCACCCGGTGACCGGGTTGATCCGGTCGAGGACGACGACCGCGATGCCCCGCTTCTTCGCCTCCTCCATCACGTAGCCCATGGTCGACATGTAGGTGTAGAACCGCGACCCGATGTCCTGCAGGTCGACGATCATCGTGTCGATCCCCTTCAGCATCTCGTCGGTGGGCCGGCGCGTCTCCCCGTAGAGCGAGTGGATCGGCAGGCCGGTCTTCTCGTCGACCGACGACGGGACTTTCTCGTCGAGGATGCCGCGAATCCCGTGCTCGGGGCTGAAGAGGGCCACCAGGGTCGCGCCGGGAGCCGCCTTGATCAGGTCGATGGTGGCTTCGCCGGTCCTGGCCAGCCCCGTGTGATTGGTCACCAGGCCGATCCGCTTGCCCGCCAGCAGCCGGAATCCGTCGGCGCGCAGGACGTCGATGCCGTTCTGGGTGCGCCCGGCGGCTTCGTCGCCCCGGCGCGGCACCGTGCCGCCCGCGCCGAAGTCGGTACCGGTCCACGTGCGTTCGCGCAGGTCGTTCGCGTCGGGCAACCCCCGCAGGGCCGATGCGACGACCGTGGCCACCCGCGCCCGCAGGGGCGTGGCGTCACCCTTGCCGTCCGGGTGCACGCGGTTCGACAGCAGGACGACGTAGGTGGACGTCACCGGGTCGATCCAGATCGACGTGCCGGTGAAGCCGGTGTGCCCGAAGCTGCCGACCGGCAGCAGTTCGCCGCGGTTCGACGAGTAGCTGCTGTCGATGTCCCAACCCAGGCCGCGCACGCTCGCCAGGCCCTCCGGCGAGGCGGCCGTCGTCATCTTCAGCACGGCCAGCGGCGACAGGACCCGGGCGCGCCCCAGCGATCCGCCGTTGAGGATCATCTGGCAGTACCTGGCCAGGTCAGCGGCCGTGCTGAACAGGCCGGCGTGGCCGGCCACCCCGGCCATGCGCCGCGCCGTGGGATCGTGGACGATCCCGCGCAGCATGATCTGATCGGGCCCGTCGCAGGGCCACCCGTACCGCGTGCACAGCTGTGTCGGCGCGATGCGCGGCCGCAGCGACTCCGGCGGGTTGAACATCGTGTCCGTCATGCCGAGGGGCAGGAACACCCGCTCCCGGGCGAACCGATCGAAGGGCATGCCGCTCACGCGGGCCACGATGTCGCCCAGCAGAAAGTAGTTGATGTCGCTGTACACGAAACGCTCGCCGGGGGCCGAGGTCGGCACCTCCTCGGCGGCCAGGGCCAGGGCCGCGTCGTAACCCAGCCAGGGATCGCCCAGATCCACGTCGGGCCGCAGCCCCGAGACGTGGGTCAGCAGGTGGCGGATCGTGATGTTGCCCTTGCCGTACCGGCCGAAGTCGGGAAGGTAGGTTGCCACCCGATCCGTCAGCCGAATCCGGCCCTCCTCGACGAGGATCATGACGCTGGTGGCGGTGGCCACCACCTTGGTGACCGAGGCCATGTCGAACACCGTGTCGAACGTCATCGGCTCGGGCCGGGGCACGAGCGCCCGCTGGCCGTAGGCCTTCTGATAGAGCACACGGGAGCCGCGGCCCACCAGCAGGACGGCGCCGGGCACCTGCTTGTCCGCGATCGCCTGGGCCACCAGGGCGTCCACGCGCGCCATGACGGCGGGATCGAACGGGCGGGCGGCAGCCGGCGCCGGCGCGGCGGGCGGCTGTGCGCCGGCCGCGGCCACCGAGGCCATCAGAACTCCCAGAACGACAGGCATGATGCGCACGACAGGGCTCCTTCCCGGGGGTGTGGAACGGATC
>CAYNDV010000319.1:0-2762 GCA_964396055.1 uncultured Vicinamibacterales bacterium
TGAAGGCCTACGACTACCGCGTGCTCGACCAGTCGACCGCGGAAATCGTGGAGACGGCCAAGCGGACGGGCGCGCGGCTGGCGGGGCCGGTTCCGCTGCCGACCGAGTTGAACAAGTGGACGGTGAACCGCTCGCCGCACGTCGACAAGAAGTCGCGCGAGCAGTTCGAGATCCGGACGCACAAGCGGCTGATCGACATCTTCGAGCCGACGTCGCAGACCGTTGATGCGTTGATGAAGCTCGACCTCCCGGCGGGCGTCGACGTCGAGATCAAGGCGTTCGGGAAGGGTAGTAAGTGACCATGGTCACAGGAATCATCGGCAAGAAGGTCGGCATGACGCAGCTGTTCGCGCCCGACGGGACCGTGCAGCCGGTGACGGTCATCAAGGCGGGGCCGTGCGTCGTCGTGCAGGCCAAGTCGGTCGAGAAGGACGGCTACCAGGCCGTGCAGCTCGGCTACGTGGAAGCGAAGCCGGCGCGGGTAACGAAGGCGGTGGCGGGCACCTACAAGAAGGCCGGCGTGCCGCCGACGCGCGTGCGGCGCGAGGTGGGGCTCCCGACGGGCGTCGAGACGCCCAAGCCGGGCGACCAGGTGCTGGTGGCCGACCTGTTCAAGGGCGGGGATCGGGTGGACGTCATCGGCCGGAGCCGCGGCCACGGGTTCCAGGGCGTGGTGAAGCGTCACCACTTCCGGGGCGGCGCGGCGACCCACGGATCGATGTTCCACCGCGCGCCCGGGTCGATTGGCGCCTCGTCGTACCCGTCGCGGGTGGTCAAGGGCATGCGGGCGGCCGGCCACATGGGCGACGAGCGCGTGACGACGCTGAACCTGCGCGTGGAGCGGGTGGACGGCGGCGATCACCTGCTGATGCTGCGGGGCACGGTGCCGGGGGCGCGGGGGTCCTACGTGCTGATCCGCAAGGCGGTGGCGCGCAAGCCCGACCCGAAGCCGCAGCCTGAGAAGGCCAAGAAGGGCAAGAAGTAGCCATGACGCTCGACATTGTCAACGCACAGAACGAGAAGGTCGGCGCGATCGACGTGCGCGACGAGGTCTTCGGCGGGCGCGTGAAGGCCGACCTCGTGTGGCAGTCGGTGGTGCGCGACAACGCCGCGGCCCGCCGGGGCACGCACGCGACCAAGACGCGGGGCCTGGTGAGCGGCACGGGCAAGAAGCCGTGGCGCCAGAAGGGCACGGGCCGGGCGCAGGTGGGCGAGGCGCGCAACCCGCTGTGGCGCAAGGGCGGCACGGTGTTCGGACCGCAGCCGCGCAGCTACGACTACGCGATCCCGAAGAAGGCGGAGCGGGGCGCCCTGCGCGAGGCGCTGGCGGCCAAGCTGCAGGCCGGCGGGGTGGTGATCGTGGACGCCTGCCCCGAGGTGGAGAAGACGAAGGCGGCGGCCGAGTGGCTGGGCCGGCTGGGCGCCGCGGCGCCGACGCTGGTGGTGGACGTGGCGCCGGGCGACGTGTTCGCGCGGGCGCTGCGCAACCTCGCGAGCGTGTCGTGCGTGCCGAGCGGGCGCGTGCGGGCCCGGGACGTGGCGCACGCCCGGTCGGTGGTGGCCACGAAGGCCGCGGTGGAGCGGCTGCAGGAGGTGCTGGGATCATGAACATCACCGACGTGATCCGGCGGCCGCTCATCACGGAGAAGACCGCGACGCTCCGCGAGGACGGCAAGACGATCGTTTTCGACGTGGCGCGGGACGCCAACAAGATCGACATCAAGCGCGCGGTCGAGCAGTTGTTCGGCGCCAAGGTGGCGTCGGTGCGGACGTCGCTGTCGCACGGCAAGGTGAAGCGCCAGGGGCGGTTCGCCGGCCGGCGGCCCGATTGGAAGAAGGCGTACGTCCGGCTGCGTGACGGCGAGAAGCTGCCGGAGTTCCTGGAAGGCGCGTAGAGCTGGGGTTGAGCAATGGCTATCCGCAGTTATAAACCGACATCGCCCGGGCGCCGCTTCCAGACGGTGCAGGACTACTCGGAGATCACGGCGCAGCGGCCCTACAAGCCCCTGACCGAGACGCTCAAGAAGTCGGGCGGTCGCAACAATCACGGCGAAGTCACCATGTGGTGGCGCGGCGGCGGGCATCGCCGCCTCTACCGGATCATCGACTTCAAGCGGGACAAGATCGGGATTCCGGGCAAGGTGGTGACGGTCGAATACGACCCGAACCGCTCGGCGCGCATCGCCCTCGTGCAGTACGCCGACGGCGAGAAGCGGTACATCCTGCAGCCGGCGGGCCTCAAGGTGGGCGACAGCATCGTCGCGGGCGACAACGTCGACATCCTGCCGGGCAATACGCTGCCCCTGAAGAACATCCCCCTGGGCACCCAGATCCACAACGTGGAGCTGCGGCCGGGCAAGGGCGGCCAGATCGCCCGCAGCGCCGGGTCGTCGGTGCAGCTGGTGGCGAAGGAGGGCGAGTACGCCTCCGTGAAGATGCCGTCGGGCGAGACCCGGCGCATCCTCGCCGACTGCCGCGCGACGGTGGGCCAGGTGGGCAACCTCGACCACGAGAACGTGTCGCTGGGCAAGGCGGGCCGGACCCGGTGGCTCGGCAAGCGCCCGCACGTGCGGGGCGTGGCGATGAACCCGGTGGATCACCCGCTGGGCGGCGGCGAGGGCAAGACCTCGGGCGGCCGGCACCCGGTGACGCCGTGGGGCATGCCCACCAAGGGCTTCAAGACGCGCAACCGCAAGGCGACCGACGCGTTCATCATCCAGCGGCGACCGAAGTAGAGCCGGAGCGCAGGTTCGTTATGAGCA
>CAYNDV010000320.1:0-2741 GCA_964396055.1 uncultured Vicinamibacterales bacterium
GATCAGCGTGGCGAGCCGCCAGCAGACCCAGGGCATCGACCAGGTGACCCAGGCCGTCGCGCAGATGGAAAAGGTCACCCAGACGACGGCGGCCACCGCCGAGGAGAGCGCGGCTGCCAGCGAGGAACTCAACTCGCAGGCCGAGATGTCGATGCAGACCGTCGGCGAGCTCGAGGCCCTCGTCGGCGGCGGCGTCTCCCCGGTGAGCCGGGTCAAGCTCACCGGGCAGCCCAGGCCCGTGGCCGCGCCCGGCGACGGCAAGGTGCTCCGGATGACGCCGCCGGCCAAGCCGGCCGCCGTGAAGGCCGAGGAGGCGATTCCCTTCGGCGATACCGGCACCTACGGGAAGTTCTGAGAGCCGGCGAGTGCCCAACCACGGCCCAGGGGGTCCCGGCGCGCCACGTGGCGGGCCGGGACCCCGCTCCCTCTTTCCAGGAAGGACCTCGTATGCAGGACCGAATCTGGATCTGGCCCGCCGTCGTCGCGATGACGTTGTGCGTGTGTGGTGTGGCTGCCGCCCTCCCCGGCGGCGGCCCGCAGGCCCAGGCGGGCGGTGTCTGGGACTCGACCCGTAAGCCGATCGACGGGTGGGGCAATCGCGAGGCATCGCCCACGGCGCCGTCAAAAGCGACGCCGGCTCCGGCACCGCAGGCTCAGCCGCATACCGCCGCAGCGGCCGTTCCGGCCGCCCACGGCCAGCCGCCGTCACCGGGGCACGGCCAGCCGAAGCCGGCTGCGAAGACCGCCCGTCGGTCGGTTTCGGCCCCCGCAGGCGCCGCCGCCGGACCTGCGGGTCGGACCGGCGTCATCCTGGTGTGGCCCGACGATGGTGTCGGGCGGGCCGGTTCCGCGAAGGTGCCGAAGCCACGCCCCGGAGTGATGCTCACCTGGAAGGTCGCCGGGCCGCCACAGGGCTGAGGGCTGCGGCGTCAGCGCTCGTACACCACCTGGCCGTCGAAGATCGTCATCGCGACCACGGCGTCCAGCAGCCGCGCCGGCGGCAGCGAGAAGACATCACCTGACAAGACGACGATGTCGGCCAGTTGGCCAGGCGCGAGCCGTCCTTTGCGCCCGTCCTCGAACGAGGCGTACGCGGCCCAGCCCGTCAGTCCCTCGATGGCTTCCTCCAGCGATACCCGCTGCCCGGGCAACCATCCGCCGGCCGGCTCGCCCGCCGCGGTCGTCCGGTTGACGGCCATGTGGATCTCCAGTCGCGGGTCCAGCGACACCACCGGCCAGTCGCTGCCGAAGGTCAGCCTGGCGCCCCTGTCCAGCAGCGTCCTCGCGATCCAGCCCCGCGACGCGCGCTCCGGGCCGATGTTGGCCGTCCAGACGTTGAGCTGAGCCGGGGTCGGGTTGGCGTGGAACGGCATGTAGGACACGATGGTGCCCGTGGAGGCGAACCGGTCGAGATCCGCGGGGTCGATCGTCTCCGCATGCTCGATCCGGTGCCGTCGTCCCGCGGCCGGCGCGGGATTCGCGGAGGCGGCCTTCGCGTAGGCGTCCAGCGTCGCCCGCACGGCCCCGTCGCCGATCGCGTGCGTGAAGATCTGCCAGCCCCGACGGTCGAACATCGACACCACGCGCTCGAACGTGCCGGGCGGGTACATCGGCTCACCGGCCGAGGCCTTGTTGGCGTAGGGCGCGAGCATCACCGCGGTGTGCGCCTCGATCACGCCGTCGAGCATCATCTTGATTGCGCCGACACGGATCACGGGATCGCTGGCGTACCTGGCCCGCAGCGCGTCCAGGGCGTCGGCCTCGGCTTCGGTGGTGTCGTGGCCCACGCTCATCGCCGCGTAGACCCGCACCTTCAGCAGACCCGCCTTTCGCACTTCCTCGAACAGCGCAATCTGCGACTCGCTGGTGCCCGCTTCCTGCACGCTGGTGATGCCGAGCCGACTGGCCTCGCCGACCGCGGCCCTGATGGCCGCCAGACGGTCCTCACGCGTGGTTTGCGGAAGCGCCTTCGACATCAGGCCCATGGCGGCTTCCTTGAGCACGCCAGTCGGTTCTCCCGTCGCCGGGTCACGGACGACGACGCCGTTGGCAGGATCCCGGGTGTCCCTCGTGATTCCCGCCAGGGCCAGCGCGCGGCTGTTCGCCCATGCGGTGTGCCCGTCGTAGCAGGTCATGTAGGCCGGGCGATCGGGCACCAGTTCATCCAACAGTTGCCGTGTGGGCAGGCCGCCGGGAAACGGCGAGTAGTACCACCCGCGGCCGAGCACCCACGGACGGTCGGGATGGGCGGAGGCGAAGTCCCGGATCTTCGCCGTGATCGCGTCCAGCGTCTCGGCATCGAGCAGGTTGACACGCCCGAGGCCGAGTCCGCCGCCGACGAAGTGCAGGTGCGAGTCGTTGAAGCCTGGCAACACGGCACCGCCGTGCGCGTCGATGATGCGGGTGGCCCGCCCGGCCAGCCGCTTGATGTCGCGGTTCGAGCCCACGCGGAGAATCCGGTTGCCGCGGGTGGCGAGCGCTTCGGCCCTGGATTGCCCGATGCCGGTGAACACCTGCCCGTTGTAGACGATCAGATCCACCGGGCCTGTCCCGTCGTCACGCTGGGCGCCGACGATGAGGCCCGCGACGATCGACCCGACGACAATGACCGCGACGATGACGGAGGCAAGACGGGTTTCCACGGGGGGATTCTACTCCGAGGACCCGGAATCGGGTTCCAGCCTCTCTAGCCTCTAGCCTCTAGCCTCTAGCCTCCAGCCTCTAGCCTCTAGCCTCTAGCC
>CAYNDV010000321.1:0-2722 GCA_964396055.1 uncultured Vicinamibacterales bacterium
TCAGGCCCACCAGCGACACCACCAGCGGGCGGATCTTGACGTCCCGGGTCTCGTAGGCCGTGCTCTCGGACTTGCCGTCGTCGACTTCGTGTGCCATGTCTCGTCTTCCGTCCTGCCCATCGCCTAACGGCCTAACGGCCCAACGGCCCAACGGCCTGTCCTCAGTGTCCCGCCGCCACCTTGAGCGCGCTGGCCAGCTCCGGCTCGCGCACCGGCAGCAGGGAGCGGCCCCGGAGCGCCGCCGTGAAGAGCGCGATCCAGATGCCGCCGAGGCCGACAATCGCCGTCACATCCATCCAGTGCAGGGCGAGGCCGTCCTTGTGCAGGTCCGGCCCGACCAGGAAGAACACGTCCGCCAGGCGCGCCAGGACGATCCACGCGGCCATCCCGGCCAGGATGGCCGGGTTCCGCTTGGTCCTGCGCGAGAGCAGCACGGCGAACGGCACCACGAAGTGCACCACGATCAGGGCCACGGCCAGGTACTGCCAGCCGTGATCGGTCCGGTGGAGGTACCAGGGAATTTCCTCGGGCAGGTTCGCCGACCAGATGATCAGGAACTGCGAGAACGACAGGTACGTCCACACCATCGCGAAGGCGAAGAGCAGTTTGCCGAAGTCGTGCCAGTGGCCGGCGTTGAACACGCCGGCCATCGGCGCCTCGCCCGACAGGCGCCTGGCGACGAGGATCGCCACGGCCAGCCCCATCAGGCCCTGACCGATGATGTACAGGAACCCGTACATCGTCGAGAACCAGTGCGGATCGAGCGACATGCCCCAGTCGAAGGCGGCAAAGGTCATCGTGAAGGCGTAGAGCACGATGCCCACGGCGCTGAGGGCCTTCATCTTCCGCGACAATGCCGGGTCGCCGCTGCGATCCTGGGCGGCCGACCAGGAGGTCAGGAAGAACGCGAGCCCCACCCAGACTGCGAAGTAGAGGGCCGTGCGGGCCACGAAGAAAGGCACGTTCAGGTAGAGCACCTTCTTGCTGAGGATGTGGTCGGCCGCGACCGCGGCGCTGTCGGTCCACGGATAGAGCGTGGACAGGCCGAAGAGCACCGGCACGAACAGGACCGCCATCCAGGGCAGGGTGCGCGCCGCCGCCTCGAAGATGCGCCGCAGCACCACGCCCCAGTTTCCGCCCGTGAGGTGCTGGAGCATGGTGAGGGCCAGGCCGCCCATGGCCGCCGCAAACCAGAAGATGAACGCCAGCAGGTACGACCGGAAGAACTGATCCGGGCCGACAAACGCGCCGGCGCCCGTGAGCGCGAGCCCGGCGAGTCCGGCAACGAGGGCGCGCTGGCGCAGCAGTTCGAGGCTGGCGGGAGGCGTGTAGGTGGCGTCGTGCATGGGTCAGGTGCCTGTTCGAACGGATACGTCAGCGTGTGGGCTCGGCTTCGAGCCGGGCGCGCTCGGCCGCCGGCACGTCGGCCAGCGAACCCTGGTGGCTGCGCTGCAGGGCGCGCACGTACGCGGCGATGGCCCAGCGGTCGTTCACCGCGATCTGCTGGGCGTAGTCGGGCATGGCGCCGAAGCCGGTGGTCATGACGTCGAAGAAGTGGCCCGCGGGCATCGCCACCAGCCGCGGGTCGGCGAAGGCCGGCGGCCTGCGGTACCCGCGCCGGACCACGAGTCCGTCCCCGTCGCCCGTGCGCCCGTGGCAGGGCGAGCAGAAGATGTCGTACCGCTCACGGCCGCGCGCCATCACGCTGTCGGTGATCGGGAAGGGAAACACCTCGGCCGGCTTGCCGTCCACCTTCCCGGTGTAGAGCAGCGTGTCGGCACGCAGCATCCCGCGGGCGACCGTCCCCTCCACCAGCGGCCGTCCCGCACGCTGGTCGAGGAAGAAGTCGCTCCGGCCCTGCGCCTTGTACTTGGGCTGGTCGTGCATGTCCTGCCGGCAGCCCGCGAGAGTGAGGCCCGAGAGCACGAGCGCGGCGAGCAGCAGACGCGGCCCGCGTGCGGGCCCGAGTCCCACGCCCCGAGCCCCGAGCCCCTGACAAGCGGAAGTCGCCCTAGTGTTCAACGTCGCACACCTCACGGGGCTCGAGCGTTTCGAGGAAGCGGCGCGTCTGCGCCCGATCGAACTGCGCGTCGGCGGCCTCGATGCAGAGGAAGAACCGGTCGCGGCTCGCCATGGCGAAGCGGGGGTCGTTGAAGACCGGGTGGTACGGCGCCGGCAGCCCGTTGAGCGCCAGCATGCCGACGACCGCCGCGAACGCCGAGAACAGGATCGTCGTCTCGAAGGTCGGGACGAGGAACGACGGCCAGCTGTGCAGGGGCCGGCCGCCGATATTGAACGGGTACGCGATCGTCGAGGCCCAGTACTGCAGCAGGTAGCCGCCGAGGCCGCCGGCGATGGCGCCGCCCAGGACGATGAGCGGCAGCTTCGTCTGGGGCAGGCCCAGGGCCTCGTGCAGTTCCTCGATGGGGATCGGCGAGTACGCGTCCATCTTCCGGTAGCCGGCGGCGCGGGCCTTGCGGGCCGCCTCCACCAGCGCCGTCGGCGTCTCGAACTCGGCCATCAGGCCGTACAAACCGTGTTGCTCCATCGCAAGAACCTCTGTCGCAACCTATGCCGGGACATGGGACGTGGGTCGTGGGTCGTGGGACCGGCCCCATGCCCCCTGCCCACCGCCCCTGACCCGGATCACTTGTGCGCCTCCACCTTTGCCGCCGGCACGAGGGTGCGCATCTCGAAGATGGCAATCAGCGGCAGGAAGCGG
>CAYNDV010000322.1:0-2688 GCA_964396055.1 uncultured Vicinamibacterales bacterium
CCCGCATCACCGGCTCGAGCAGCACCGGGCGCGCCTTCTTCGCCGCGTCCTTGAAGGCCATCGATCCCGCGATCTTGAACGCCATCTCCGACGAGTCCACCTCGTGGAACGAGCCGTCGTAGAGCGCCACGCGCACGTCGTCCACCGGGTAGCCGGCCAGGACGCCCGAGGTCATGGCCTCGCGGATGCCCTCCTCGATGGGCTTGATGTACTCGCGGGGAATCGTGCCGCCCACGATCTCGTTCTCGAACTCGAAGCCCTCGCCCGGCTGGCGCGGCTCGAGGCGGACCTTCGCGTGGCCGTACTGCCCCCGGCCGCCCGTCTGCCGGATGTACCGCCCCTCGCCCTCGGCCGGGACCGTGAGCGTCTCCTTGTAGGCGACCTGCGGGCGGCCCACGCTGGCCTCGACGCTGAACTCGCGCTTCAGACGGTCGACGATGATCTCGAGGTGCAGCTCGCCCATGCCCGCGATGACCACCTGGCCGGTCTCCTGGTCGGTGCGCACGCGGAAGGTCGGATCCTCGGCCTGCAGCTTGCCCAGGCCGTTGCCCAGCTTCTCCTGGTCCGCCTTGGTCTTCGGCTCGATCGCCAGGTGGATGACCGGCTCCGGGAAGTCCATCGACTCGAGCAGCACCGGGTGCTTCTCGTGGCAGATGGTGTCGCCCGTGCTGACGCTCCGCAGGCCGACGGCGGCCGCGATGTCGCCCGCGTAGACCTCCTTGATCTCCTCACGCTTGTTGGCGTGCATCTTCAGGAGGCGGCCGATGCGCTCGGACTTGCCCTTGGTCGCGTTGTAGACCGACGCGCCGGACTGCAGCACGCCCGAGTACACCCGGATGAACGTGAGCTGGCCGACAAACGGGTCGGTCATGATCTTGAACGCCAGCGCCGAGAACGGGGCGTCGTCGGACGCCGGCCGCTCGACCTGCTGGTCCGCCTTGTCCGGCACCTGGCCCACCACCGACGGGATGTCGATCGGCGACGGCAGGTAGTCGACCACCGCGTCGAGCAGGGGCTGCACGCCCTTGTTCTTGAAGGCGGTGCCGCAGATGACCGGCACGAAGGGCGCCTTCTCGTGGCGCACCGACTCGATGGTGCGCTTGCGGATGGCCGCCTTGATCTGCTCCTCGGAGATCGGCTCGCCGTGCAGGTACTTCTCCAGCAGGGTGTCGTCGACCTCGGTCACCTTCTCGATGAGGTGCTCGCGGAACTCGTGGGCCTGCGCCTCGTATTCCGCCGGGATGTCCTCGACCAGGTAGTCGGCGCCCAGGGTCTCGTCCTGGTAGCGGATGGCCTTCATCCGCACCAGGTCGATGACGCCGGTGAAGTTCGACTCGCTGCCGATGGGCAGCTGGATCGCCACCGGGTTGCCCTGGAGCTTCGACTTGATCTGCGCGAAGGTCTCGAGGAAGTCCGCACCCACCCGATCCATCTTGTTGACGAAGCAGATGCGGGGCACGCGGTACTTGTCCGCCTGGCGCCAGACCGTCTCCGACTGCGGCTCGACGCCCGAGACCGCGTCGAAGACCGCCACGCACCCGTCGAGCACGCGCAGCGACCGCTCGACCTCGGCCGTGAAGTCGACATGCCCCGGCGTGTCGATGATGTTGACGCGGTGGTCGCGCCAGAAGCAGGTTGTCGCGGCCGACGTGATCGTGATGCCCCGCTCCTGCTCCTGCTCCATCCAGTCCATGACGGCCGTGCCGTCATGCACCTCACCCAGCTTGTAGGTGATGCCGGTGTAGAACAGGATGCGCTCGGTGGTCGTGGTCTTCCCGGCATCGATGTGCGCCATGATGCCGATGTTCCGCGTCCGGCCGAGAGGGGTGACACGAGGCATGAGAATCCGTCGTCCCTTCGCTTACCAGCGGTAGTGGGCGAAGGCCTTGTTGGCCTCGGCCATCCGGTGCGTGTCTTCGCGCTTCTTCACGGCGCCGCCGCGCAGGTTGGCGGCGTCCATGAACTCGTTCGCGAGCTTCTCTTCCATCGTCTTGCCGTCGCCGCGCGACCGGGCGTAGCCCACCAGCCAGCGGATGCTGAGCGACAGGCGGCGGTTCGGGTTGACCTCGATCGGCACCTGGTAGTTCGAGCCGCCGACCCGGCGCGACTTGACCTCGAGCGCCGGCTTGACGTTGTCCACGGCCTTCTTGAACACCTTCAGGGGATCGTCGCCGGTCTTGTCCTTGATGATGTCGAAGGCGCCGTACATGATGGCTTCCGCGGTGCTCCGCTTGCCCGCCAGCATCACCGTATTGATGAACTTGGTGACCAGCGTGCTCTGGTAAACCGGGTCCGGCAGCACTTCGCGCTTGGGAATCTCTCGTCTGCGTGGCATGGTCGCGCTTCCTTACGCCTTCGGCCGCTTCGCGCCGTACTTGGACCGGCCCTGCTTCCGCCCCTGCACGCCCACCGCGTCGAGCGTGCCGCGGATCACGTGATACCGCACGCCCGGGAGGTCCTTCACGCGGCCTCCGCGGATCAGCACGAGCGAGTGCTCCTGCAGGTTGTGGCCGACGCCCGGAATATAGGTCGTGACCTCGATCCCGTTTGTCAGGCGCACGCGGGCCACCTTCCGGAGGGCCGAGTTCGGCTTCTTCGGGGTCTGGGTGAACACGCGCACGCACACCCCGCGCTTCTGCGGGTTGTCCTGGAGGGCGGGGCTCTTCGTCTTGTAGAGGACGCGCTCAC
>CAYNDV010000323.1:0-2686 GCA_964396055.1 uncultured Vicinamibacterales bacterium
GCGTGGAGGTGCACGTGCTCCAGGGCGAGCGGCCCATGGCGCGCGACAACCGCACGCTCGGCCGCTTCCACCTCGACGGCATCCCGCTCGCGCCTCGCGGCGTGCCGCAGATCGAGGTGACGTTCGACATCGATGCCAACGGCATCGTCAACGTCTCGGCGAAGGACAAGGGCACGGGCAAGGAGCAGAAGATAACGATCACGGCGTCGAGTGGTCTCAAGAAGGACGAGGTCGATCGCATGATGCGCGAGGCCGAGGCCCACGCCGAAGAGGACCGGCGCCGCAAGGAGGAGGTCGAGCAGCGCAACCAGGCCGACAACGCGGTGTACGCCGCCGAGAAGATGCTCAAGGACATGGGCGACAAGGTGGGCGCAGCCGACCGGCAGAGCGTCGAATCGGCCGTGGGCGACGTGAAGAAGGCCCTCGAGCAGAACGACGCGGCGTCGATCACGAGTGCGCTGGAACGCCTCACCCAGGCCCAGCACAAGCTGGCCGAGGCCCTGTACCGGCAGCAGGCGCCCGGCGCGCCTGGCGCGCCTGGTGGCGAGGCGGGCGGGGCGGCGCCGGGGCCCGAGCCCCAGGGCGACGTCATCGACGCGGAGGTGGTGGACGACGGGAAGAAGTAGGGGACGAAGCCAGACGCGGGACGGGTGACGCAGGCGGCGGCCGGCCGGGCCGCCGCCCGGGCGACCCGCGCGTGAGTTGTTGCCCATGGACTTCTACGACCTGCTTGGCGTGCCGCGCGAGGCGACCGGCGAGGACATCAGGCGCGCGTACCGCCGCCTCGCCCGCAAGCTGCACCCGGACATCAACCCCGGGGACCGCGCGGCGGCGCTGCGCTTTCGCGCGATCGTGGAAGCGTACGAGACGCTCTCGGATCCCGGCCGTCGCCGCGAGTACGACCGTTCCGGCGGCCAGGTCCGGACCGCCAGGGTCGAGTCGGTGAGTTTCGGGTTCGAAGGCTTCGACTTCTCCGCCACGGCGGCCCACGCATCGTCGACCTTCGGCGACCTGTTCGCCGACGTGATTGCGAGTTCCGTCGGGGGGGGCACCGGGCCCGAGGACGGGGCCGACCTCCATGCCGAGGTGACGGTCAGTTTCGCGGAGATGCTGCGCGGCGCCACCGCGGGGCTCACGGTCCTGCGGCGGGACGCGTGCCGATCGTGCCGCGGCGCGGGCATCGTGCCGGTGGCCGAGTCGGTGTGCCCCGGCTGTCAGGGCACCGGGTCGGTGCGCTCGATGCGGGGCCGCATGGTCTTCGCGAAAGCGTGCGCGCGGTGCGCGGGCAGCGGGCGCCTGCGGCACGTGCCCTGCCAGCCGTGCGGGGGGGGCGGCGTCGAGACGCGCGCCGAGGGCGTGGCGGTGGCCATCCCGCCGGGCGTCCGCGACGGTGAGTGTCTGCGGGTCGTCGGCCGCGGCCACGCCGGACGCCGGGGGGGCCGGCCGGGCGACCTGCACGTGACCGTGCACGTGGCGGCGCATCCGTACTTCCGCCGGGACGGCGACGATCTGTTCCTCGACGTGCCGGTCGGCGTGCACGAGGCCGCGCTCGGGACCCGGTTCGACATCCCGACGCCCGACGGTCCCGTGCGGCTGCGCGTACCGCCGGGGACCCCGGCGGGCCAGCGGTTCCGGCTGCGGGGCCGGGGCGTCCCGATGTTCCGCGAAGGCGAACGCGGCGACCTGGTGGTGGTCATCACGCTGGTGCTGCCCCCGGTGCTCGACGAGCGGTCGAAGGCGCTGCTGCGGGAGTTCGGCGAGCTGCACGGGGACGTGGCGCGCCGTGGCGTGTGGGACGAGGCGGAGACGGCGTAGGGGAGAGGCGGCAACCATGGCGACGAAACGGGTTCCCGGCGGCGGCAAGGCGTACTACATGATCAGCGTCGTCGCGCAGCGCTACAGCATCCATCCCCAGACGCTCCGGCTCTACGAGCGGGAAGGGCTGCTGAAGCCCTCGCGCACCGACGGGAACACCCGGCTGTACTCCGACGAGGATCTGCAGCGCCTCGAGACGATCCTGTCGCTGACGCGGGACCTCGGCGTCAACCTCGCGGGCGTCGAGATCATCCTGAACATGCGCCAGAAGATGGACGAGATGCAGCGCGAGGTGAATGAGTTCATGGCCTACGTCAAGGGCGAGCTGGCCCGGGGCCTCGGCGACTGGGAACAGCGCCTCAATACCGCTCTCGTCCGCACCACCCCGGGCGATCTCGTGCGGGTCGCCCAGCCCGGTCCGCCTCCGGCCCCGATGACCGGCGCGCCGCCGGCGGAACCGGCAGCCCCGCGCGACCGGCGATAGCGATCCCGTACTCGCCGGCGCGTCCGCAGGCCGTGAAGCGCGCTCGGGATTGATGGTATGGTGTAGGGGCATGACCTGCCCGGTTTGCGACGGTACGGGATGGCGCGCGTTCGAGCGTGACGGCGTCCGGCGCGTCGAGCGCTGCGTCTGCTGGCGCGAGCAGGTCACCGCCCGGCTCTTCGCCGATTCCCGCATCCCCCGCCGTTACCAGCACTGCGACTTCTCCAACTTCCGCGACTACGGCGAGTCGCTGAAGCGCGCGAAGGCGCGGGCATCGAAGCTGGCCGACGCGTTCCCCGCGGTTGACCGGGGGTTGTTCCTCGAAGGCCCTCCCGGCGTGGGGAAGACGCACCTGGCCGTGGCGGTGCTCCGTCACGTCGTGGCGGC
>CAYNDV010000324.1:0-2668 GCA_964396055.1 uncultured Vicinamibacterales bacterium
GCTGGCCAGCCCGGCCGTGGCCGCATCCACGGTGTCGTGTCCTTCCTTCCGTGAGGTCGGGACCAGCGATCACGCGCCTGTCGTGGCCACCTTCACATAGAGACCTCACCGGCGGTCCGCAGGAGGCCTCACGCCCCGCCGTCGCGCCGGCGGCGGGGACGGTCAGCCGTCGTCCCTCAGATGTGGCCGGCGATCGTGAAGACCGCGTCACTGACGTCGGAGGCCAGCATCACCTTGCCCGCATCGCGCAGGATGACCTTCACCTTGCAGGTCGCCTGATCGGCGGTGAACGCCGGCGGCGTCCAGTTCAGCGTCCCGGGATTGCCCGGCACGGACGCCCCGCTCTTCCAGGTGCGGCCTCCGTTGGTCGAGTACATCACCTGGGCGCTCGCCACGGGCCGCAGCGTGCCCCGGGTCACCCACGTGACGGCGTACGGGACACCCGACGTCAGCGTCTCCCCGCCGTTGGGCGACGTCACGGTGAGCACTTCGATGGCAAAGGGCGCATCCGACACGTCGACGCCGACCTTCCGGTTCGCCGCGTTGAAGCCGGTCACCTGGACGAGGCAGGCAGGCGCGTTGGCCTTCAGCAGCGGCACCGTCCAGGCGAATGACGTGCCCGTGACCTTGCCCGGCACGACCGCCTTCCAGCCCTTGCCGCCGTTGAGCGAGTACTTCACCTGGAACTTCACCGCCGCCACCGGCGCCTCCCACTGCAGCAGCGCCGCGGCACCCGCGTGCAGTTGCTCGCCGCCGTTGGGTGACAGCACCCTGACTGCCGTCACCAGCCTGAAGGTGACGGTGACGTTGCGGGCCTCCGTCATCGCCACGTGGCATGTGTTTCCGTCGACGGTGGTGCAACCCGTCCAGCCGTCCACCACGGAGTCGGCACCCGGTTCGGCCGTCAGCGTCACCTCGGTGCCGTAGTCGTAGGTCGCGGTCCCGACACTGCCAACCCACACGAGTGTGCCTTCGTCGGCGGTGACCGCGCCCGTGCCCGTTCCGGACTTCGTGACGCTCAACTGGTGCTGCGTCAGCGTGAAGGTGGCCGTGACGGTCGTCTCTTCGCCGAGTGACTCGATGGTGCAGGTGGACTCCGTGACGTCACCGTTCGGCGACGGGCCGGCGACGGAAGTGCATCCGCCGGACCATCCGACCGTCGAACCCGCGGCTGCCGTGGCGACCACGTCCACGGCGGTCCCCTCGGCCAGGGTCGTGGACGCCGACGACAACGCCGGATAGTCAAATGCGATCGTGCCGACGGCGGAGGCGACGGCGCCGGCCCCGTTGCCGTCCGCCTGCGCGGTGAGGGTGTACTGTGGCCGGTCCTTTGTCGTCACGCTGAAGGTGTCTTCGACGCCCCCGATGGTGAGGACCGCGTCGACGGTCGTCGAGTAGTCGGGTGACGACACCACCTTGACGGTAACGACCTGCCCGTTCTCGACCAATCCGTCGGCGTCCGTCGACTCCCCGCCGTCGATCGAGTATCGCCCGCCCACGATGCTGATCTGCGCCGGGGAGTCGATGCCCCCCACCGTGATCTCGTTCGACACGACATCCACGCTGCGCTCGACGCCCGTCTCGTCCTCGAACGAGAAGGCGTCAGGCGTCGTGTCCCAGATCGCGCACGCCCCGGAGCCGCCGGCGCCGTGCAGGGCCGCGACTTCGTCCCCGGTGAGTGCCCGGTCGAACAGCATGACCTCGTCGATCTGCCCGGTCCAGTAGGTGTCCGGGCGGCGGCTGCCGATGCTGATGCCATCGGCGTTGAGCACGGTGTTGAGCGGGTAGGTGATCTGGTTGAGGTACTGGCCGTTGAGGTAGATCCTGGCGGTTGTCCCGTCGTAGGTCGCGCCCGCGTGATACCAGGTGTTCGGGAGAATCGAGCCGCCGGCCACATCCACGGCATACCCAAAGAAGTAGAGTGCCCCGCGGCTGTTGGCGGACGTGATGAGGCCGAACATCTGGGCGACGCTCGGCGTGCCGTACAGGAACATTCCGGACTCGGTGGCCGACGTGAGGTCGTTCGGCGTCTTCATCCAGAAGGTGACGGACCTCGGCGCGGCTCCCAGGGGCAGCCCCGTCGGCACCGGCACGCTGAAGAAGTCGCCGTTGCCGTCGACACTGAACGCCTGACCCACTTTCCCGGCCGCGTAGGTCGCATCGCCCTGTGGCGTCGCGTCGTTCGCTCCAGCCACGTCGAGGGCGGTGCCGTTCGCGGGCCACCACGACACCAGGCCCGACGGTGCCGGCAGGCACGGCAGGCACTTGCCCGCGTTGCCAACGGCGTAGAGCGCCGCCACCTCGGCGGCCGACAACTCGCGTCCGTAGAGTGTGGGCTCGTCGATATCGGCGTCCATGGGGCCACCGTTCACCCATTCATGGTTCGACCACGGAATCTTGCCGATGTACAGACTGCCCGTTCCCGCATAGACGACGCCCGAATCCTGCCCGACCTGTTCCCCGTCCAGGTAGAGGGTCCGGCGCGTCGTCGCCAGATCAAAGGTCGCGACCCAGTGGTGCCAGCCGGTGTCGGTGAAGGGGCCAGGCACGTTGAGGTCGTCGGTATGGAAGCCGAAGACGAAGCTGTTGTCGGCACGGAAGCCGACGTGCAACCCCGAGAGATAGGCGTACGAACCGTGCCCGAAGATCGCATCGGGCGTGCCGACCG
>CAYNDV010000325.1:0-2658 GCA_964396055.1 uncultured Vicinamibacterales bacterium
ACAGCGGCCTGGTGGCGCGGCTGCAGGCGCAGGCATTCTGAGTCGCCACGCGCGCGGCAGCGACGTCCTTAGCATCTCCCACGTCATCAACTATGACATGCCCGATACCACCGACGGCTATACACAGCATCGGCTGCACCGGCCGGCCAATGCCGCTCGCAAGAGCGTGGATGCTGGCCGCACGCCGCCTCCGCCCCGCCGGCGCATGCAGAGTCCACTTTGCACTCGGTTTAGCAAGTTAGCGCCGAAAGTATCCATACCCTCATTAATCCGGATCTCCTCTTCATCGGGCAGACGCAATCGGACTGCCGCCCGCAGTGCCAGGTATCTGCTTATGGTAGGTACTTGGCCTGTTTTAGGTTCCACGCAAATTGACCCGCGCGCAAGCGCGCATTTCGTGCTATACTGTAACCGGTGGTCCGCTGCGACCGGGCCGCTGTGTGCCGCGCCGCTGCATGACGGGCGCCGGGGTGCCTGTACTGTTTCCTCATCACTCTCCCAATTCGCGCTCTGGCGCTTCTCGGCGCGAGGCTGTCTTGCCGGCACTCTCGCCTGAAAGGAGCTTCCCCATGAGACGCTTTCCCTCGTACCTTGCGATCCTGCTGGCCCTGCTGGCCGCGCTGGGGCTCGCCGGCGCGACCGGCGCCGGCCCGAGTGCGGCGGCGCTGCAACCGCTCGCACCGGAGACCGGTGCGCCCACCGTCGTCAGCTACCAGGGCCATCTGACTGTTGGCGACTCGCCCTACACCGGGACCGGCTACTTCAAGTTCGCGGTGGTGGATGCATCCGGGACCACGGTCTACTGGTCGAACAACGGCCTATTGTTCAACGGCGTGCCCACCGAGGCCGTCGTCCTGCCCGTAAACGGCGGCCTGTTCGGCGTGCTGCTGGGCGACACGGACCTGACAAACATGACGGCGCTGCCGGTGAGCGCGTTTGCTGACACGGAGCGGTGGCTGCGCGTGTGGTTCAGCGCCGACGGAGTGACATTCGCGCATCTGGAACCGGACCGCCGGTTCGCCGCCGCGCCCTACGCGCTGCAGGCGGCGGAGGCTGCGAACGCCGACACGCTGGACGGGGTGCAGGGGAGCGCGTACCAACTGCGGGTGAGCGGCGTGTGCGAGGCCGGCAGTATGATCGCGATCAACGCCGATGGCTCGGTGATCTGCGGAGGCTTGCCGGTGGAGCCCGCAGTCAGCGCTGGCTCGGCCTTATTCACTACGCCCGCGCTGAACTTCGCGCTGGTCAGGTTCTCCCTCGACGCGACCCACATTTGCCCTCCGGGCGGTTCTTGCCCTCCCACCATTTACCATCTTTCGATGGTTCACGAACTCGACGGCAACTCGCCGGTGTTGTTTGCGCGTATGGCCCAAGGAGGGGTCTTCCAAGAGTTCACGCTCCTCGTAGAGCAGCCCGGAAGAGATCTTGCCTACCTAAAGCTGGACGCCCTCCAGGTAATGGTGGCAAGCGTCGCGACGGAGCGCGGGCCGGGCGTGGGCCCTCTTGAGACGATCACACTGTCGTTCCAGTCGACGGCCCCTCTGGTGTGGACGCCAACCGGCGAACCAATACCGGGGCCCGAGGAATTCCCTGGTCAGGAACGGGTGGGAACGCTGACCCTGGACACCACCGCCCCACTCCCGGTCACAGTCCCGGTCTTCGGGCACGAGTGGTCTGCCAGCGGAGGCACTGTGTCTGCTTCCTTCGGCTCACTGATCGTGACCACTCTGCTCGACGCCAGCGCGCCGCAGATCCAGACTTGGCTTGACACGGCGGCGACACGGCCCACCGCACAACTCGACCTCTTCACGCCGGGCGCCACGGATGTGATGGCGACGTATCAGCTCGGGGATTTCTCCATCATCGGCGCCGAGCAGTGGGCGAGCGGAAATGCCGGCGAGCCGGCATTCAACAAGGTCACGCTGAATTACACGCGAATCCGAGAGACGGTCGGAACCGCCACGTTCTGCTGGGATCTCGAAACCAACAGCGAGTGCAGCTAGGCTCCTGAGCGATGCGGGTGACAGCGAGGAGGCTGACATGAGCCAACATCTGGCCCGAGGAACGACAGTGGCAGTGCTGGTCGTGCTGCTCGGCGCGGGTATTATTCTGGCGCAGGGCGGCGGGCCGGCCATCAACTGGTGGGTGATCAGCGGCGGGGGCGGGCCGTCGAGCGGACCCGGCGTGACGTTGAACGATACGCTTGGCCAGCCGGTGATCGGGCCGGCTGCCGGCTCCGGCAGCCTCGGCCTGAGCGCCGGCTACTGGGTCGCCTGCACCGCCGCGGCCGCGGTCATGCCGGTGGTGACCGTGACCCGCGGCGGCGCGGACGTCGTGCTCACCTGGCCTGCAAACCCGGCCAACGCCCGCTACCAGGTGTGGATCTCGACCGATCCCACCTTCGACCCGGATGATCCGGGCGGCGTGACGCCGATCGTCACCACGGACGTGACCTACCGCGACATCGGTGCGGCCGCCAGCCTGGAGAACCACTTCTACATCGTGCGCGGCCTCAACGCCTGCGGCGCACCCTCGCCCAGCTCGGCGCGCAAGGGGGAGTTTACGTTCGAGCTGACGCCGGGCGCATAGGCCAGGCCTACACCCTGGTGATGCACGGTGCCTGGTTTCGATTATACAACCCCGGTGCCCGCGCGCGAT
>CAYNDV010000326.1:0-2643 GCA_964396055.1 uncultured Vicinamibacterales bacterium
ACGGTCAACAGGTCGGCGGCCTGGATGGCCCGCTGGAGCAGGGAGGCGTCGAGGGGCGCGTTCGCGGCGACCGCTTCGCGGACCGCTTCCACACGCACCACCGCCAGGGCGGCGCGCAGAACCGCGACCTCGGTCACCACGCCGTCGGCCTGGTACGCCGCCCAGGCGCCGAAGGCGCGGGCGGCGAGGTACCGCCGCAGCGGTATCGAGAACGCCCTCCACGCGGGAGCCACCCAGCGGGCATCAGCCGCCTCCAGATCGTCGGGCAGCCCTGGCCGCGGCAGCCCGTCAGGCACCGTCGCCTCGACAACCCGATAATCAATCCCGGATTGATTTATGCAGTCCGAAGAAGCCCCGGCCGCGAAATCAATCCGGGATTGATTACGCACGTCGTCGGCCAGCGGGCCCGAGGCCGGCGTCCAGGCCGCCAGCCGAACAGCGGCAGTACGCAGGCGCGCCAGCACATCGTCGGCCGTCCAGCCCTCGCGGTTGCACGTGTCCAGGACGAACTGATCCCACAGGCGGCGGCTCGCCTCGTCGAACGCCACGCCGGGCCGGAGGAACGGTGGGACCGTCCCACGCGCGTCGAACCCCTCCGCCGCCGCGGTGACGGCGACCGGCGGCGCCGGCACGACCTCGACGCGCGGCAGGCCCGGCTGGAACAGCAACCGGGCGGCGCCGGGGCAGTAGTGCGACAGGCTGACGCGCGTTTCGTGATCGTCGAGCCGGGCCACGCAGGGGAAGTGCCGACAACTGGATGGCTTGGCCTCGTGTCCCAGCGCCGCGTGAATAGCGCAGCGGTTACCGCCCGCCCGGTCGAGAAACACGCACCCGCCGTCGGGCGAACGCGCCAGAATCGCGGCGATCCCCTCCGGGAGTCCGGGTCCCTCGATCAGCGGTGGCGAATCCCTTGCCGTCCGGGGGCCCATCGGTCCAGGAATTGCCAGGACGCCCGCCCCGAGCGCCTCGCGAAGCCTCACGCACGTCCCCGGATCCACCGGGATGTCCCAGCCCGACGCGCAGCAGATGCCCGAGTGACCGCAGGCGTAGTCGCGGTGGATGTTGAGGACGAACACGGGCACGGACGGGCGGGCCTGCACAGGGACAGGATACCCCGCGCCCTTCGTCTTGACGCCAGCGGCAGGCCGGATGAACAATGGCCGCGCCCCTTGTGGAGGTCCGTATGTTCCGAGGCCATCGGTCATTCACGTCTGCCCTGCTCGCCCTCGTCGCGATCTTCGTGTGCGCGTGCGGCACGTCCCAGCCGCCGGCTGAACAGGCCAAGCCGGCTGAGCCGCCCAGGCCCGTCGTCGACATCGTCAAGGACATGCACGAACACCTCGGGCGGGTCACCACGATTCAGGAAGCGGTGATTCGCGGCGATCTCGAGGCCGTGGTCGAGCCGGCCGCCTGGGTGGCGAAGCACGAGCCGCCCCCGCTGCCCGCCGGCACCGAACCCCTGGGCATGGATATGCGGAAGATCGCCGAGATGGCCGCAGGCGCCAGGGACATCGGCACGGCGGCGACGACGGCCGCGCAACTGGTCGCGGCGTGCGGCGCCTGCCACCAGGCGGCGAAGGCCACGGTGAAGTGGCCTGAGCAGATCAAGCCGGTCGACGGCGCCGGCATCGCCGCGCACATGCTCGAGCACCAGTGGGCCGTCGACCTGATGTACCAGGGGCTCGCGATGCCGTCTGACGACGCGTGGAAGAAGGGGATCGCGGCGCTGAAGGCCTCGCCGATGGCGGCAAAGGACCTGCCGAAGGACGAGAAGCTCACCAAGGAAATTGTGGCGTTCGAGAAGAAGGTGCACGAGCTGGCAGGCAAGGCCGAGACGGCCACCGACATCGGATCGAAGGTGGCGGTGTACGGCGAGACCCTCGCCAGCTGCGCGAGCTGCCACGGCCTGCACGGCAAGCAGTGGGGCCCGGGGATCCCGAAGTAGTGAAGATTGCCACCTGGAACGTCAACGGGATCCGCGCCCGCCAGGCGCAGGTTCACGACTGGCTGGCCTCGGCTCAGCCGGACGTCGTCTGCCTGCAGGAAATCAAGGCGGCACCGTCGCAGGTGCCGCCTTCCTTGTGGGAACTGGACGACTACTGGACCGACTGGCACGGCGCCGGCGGCTACTCCGGCGTGGCCCTGCTCGTGCGCAAGGCCTTCGCTCCCGAACGTCCGCAGGTGACCCATCCCGAGTTCGACTTTGAAACTCGCATCGCGTGCGCCGAGATCGGCGGCATGACGATCGCGTCGGTGTACGTGCCGAACGGCGGCAAGGACATGGCCGCCAAGATGACCTTCCTGAAGGACCTCACCGGCTACGCCGCCGCGTTTGCGGCCGCCGGACGGCCGCTCGTCCTGTGCGGCGACATGAACGTGGCGCGCACGGACCAGGACGTCCACCCGAAGGAGCGCAAGGCGGTCATCGGCCAGTTGCCGGAGGAACGCGAGGCGTTCGAGGCGCTGCTCGGCAGCGGACTCGTGGATGTGGGCCGCGCGGCGCACCCGGACGACGCGGAGTACTTCACGTGGTGGGCGCCATGGCGCAACCTGCGCCAGCGCAATATCGGCTGGCGGATCGACTACGTGCTGGCCAGCCCGGCCGTGGCCGCATCCACGGTGTCGTGTCCTTCCTTCCGTGAG
>CAYNDV010000327.1:0-2602 GCA_964396055.1 uncultured Vicinamibacterales bacterium
CCCTGGCTGTGCCGCGTGAACTGGTTCCGCCACCGCGCCCGTCTCGTTGAGGCGTGCGTATTCTTGCTTCTTGCTTCTTGCTTCTGACGAACCCCAAGCCCCGAACCCCAAGCCCCGGACCCCAAGCCCCTAGAGCCGCGGTCCCGCCTTCTCCAGCTCGCGCGCTTCGGCCCCGTCGAACTTCTTGAAATTGTCGATGAACCGCGCGGCCAGCTGGCGGTAGCGCTGGTTGTAGGTCTCGCGGCTCGGCCACGAACTGGCCGGATCGAGCACATGGTCGGGCACGTCCGGGCACACCGTCGGCACCTGGAAGCCGAACACCGGATCGGTGGCGAACGGCACGTCCTTCAGCCGGCCCGTGAGCGCCGCGTTGAGCATGGCGCGCGTGTAGCGGATGCTGATGCGCTTGCCGACGCCGTACGGGCCGCCCACCCATCCGGTGTTGACGAGCCAGCAATCGACGCCGTAGCGCAGCACCTTCTCCTTGAGCAGGCGCGCGTACTGTTCCGGCGGATGCACCATGAAGGGCCCGCCGAAGCAGGTACTGAAGGTGATTTCGGGCTCCTTGCCGAGCCCGACCTCGGTGCCGGCGATCTTCGACGTGTACCCCGACATGAACTGGTACCGCGCCTGGTCGACGGACAGTCTGGCGATGGGCGGCATGACGCCCGACGCGTCGCACGTGAGGAAGATCACGTTCTTCGGGTGGCCCGCGCGCTTGGCCGCCACGGCGTTGTCGATGAACTCGAGCGGGTAGGACGCGCGCGTGTTCTCGGTCAGCGACTCGTCGTCGAGGTCGATGAGGCGCGTCACCGGATCGAAGACCACGTTCTCGAGGATTGTGCCGAAGCGGTGAGTCGCCGCGTAGATCTGCGGCTCGGCCGACTCGGAGAGCTGAATCACCTTCGCGTAGCAGCCCCCCTCGAAATTGAAGACGCCGTTGTCGCACCAGCCGTGCTCATCGTCGCCGATGAGGCCCCGCGACGGGTCGGCCGACAGCGTGGTCTTCCCCGTGCCCGACAGGCCGAAGAAGATCGCCACGTCGCCGTCCGCCCCGACGTTGGCCGAACTGTGCATCGGGAAGACGTTCTGCAGCGGCATCAGGTAGTTCATCACCGTGAACACGGACTTCTTGATCTCGCCCGCGTACCCGCTGTTGCCGATGATGCAGAGGCGCTGGGCGAAGTTCAGGACGATGAACGTGTTCGACCCGATGCCGTCGATCTGCGGGATGCCCTTGAAGTCCGGGCAGCAGACCACCGTGAAGTCCGGCACGTGCCGGCGCAGCTCCTCGTTGGTCTTCGGGACGATGAACATGTTGCGGGCAAAGAGGCTGTGCCACGCCAGCTCGGTGACGATCCGCACGGGCATGCGGAACTCGGGGTCCGCGCCCACGTAGCAGTCCTGGACAAACAGGTCCCGCTTCTGCAGGTAGCCCTGCAGGCGGCCGAACAGCTCGTCGAACTTCCCCGGCGTGAACGGCCGGTTGTACTGCCCCCACCAGATGTGCTGCTCGGTCGACGGCTCGCGGACGACGAACTTGTCGTTCGCCGACCGGGCCGTGTGCTTGCCCGTGTTCATGATCACGGGCCCGTCCTTCGTGATGCTGCCTTCGCGCCGGAAGACGATCTCCTCGTACAGCGCTTCGGCGGGCAGGTTCCAGTAGACGGTCCCCAGGTTCGACAGGCCGTGATGTTCCAGCCCGTAGTCGCTCTTGAGCGCGCCGGCCTGGGCGTGCGTCGGCGTCTTGATATCCAGCAGGTTCATCATAGCCAGTCCCTGATCAGCTTCTTGTCGCCAATGTAGATGTCGTTGGGTGACGTCGGGTCGAGGGCCCACTTGATGCGCGCGATGCCCTCGGTCACGTCCTTCACGGTGCCCGCGAAGCTCAGCCGCAGGTGCCCTTCCATGCCGAACTCGCGGCCGGGCACGGTCACCACCAGGGCCTTCTTGAGGAGGAACTTCGACAACTCGACGGAATTGGTGCTGTAGGCCCGGAAGTCCGGCAGCACGTAGAACGTGCCGTCGGGCCGGATCGTCCGCACCCCGTTGAACGACGACAGCTCGCGCATGACGATGTCGCGGTTGTTCTGGATCGACAGGCGCAGGCCCTCCACCACGCTCTGGACGCCCAGCAGGGCCCCCTCCGCGCCGGCCTGCATCACGGGCGAGGCGCACGACGTCGTCTGCGCCTGCACGTTGGTCATGACCTCGACCAGGCGTCGCGGGGCGACGCACCAGCCGATCCGGAACCCCGTCATCCCGTACAGCTTCGCGATGCCGTTCACCGTGATGACCCGCGAGTCCTCGAGGCTCTTCGTCGTGAACTCGTACGCCGGCGCCGCGCGCCGCCCGTCGAACACGAGCTTGTGGTAGATGTCGTCCATGATGAGCCAGATCTTCCGGCGCTCACAGAACGCGACGATCTCCGCGATGAACTCCTCGCGGTACACCACGCCGCTCGGGTTGTTCGGGCTGTTGACGATCAGCACCTTGGTCGCCGAACTGACGGCCCGCTCGATGTCCGCCATCCGGGGGTGGAAGCTCCCGTCCTCGGGCGTGACGATCACCGGCACCCCGTAGACCATCTTCACCATCTCGG
>CAYNDV010000328.1:0-2601 GCA_964396055.1 uncultured Vicinamibacterales bacterium
CATCAGCACGACCAGCGTCAGGCAGATGCCGAACAGGCTGATGACGGTGAAGAACGTCCGGCGCCACAACACGCGCCATGCAAGGGTGAGGTAGCTTCGCAGCAAGGGGTACTCCGCTTGTCAGAAGGCAGAAGTCAGAAGCCAGAAGCCAGAAGGAGAACGCTGTTCCGCTGAGTACCGCCGACGATGAGCCGTCATCAATGCACCTGCCGCCCGTCGAAGAGGCGGACGATGCGCTGCGTTTGATCCGCGAGGCGCGGGTCGTGCGTCACCATGATGATCGTGGTGCCGGACTCCTTCTGCAGCGTGTGCAGGATGTGCATGATCTCGTCGCCCATCTGGCTGTCCAGGTTGCCCGTCGGCTCGTCGGCGAGCAGGATCCGCGGCTTGCCGACAATCGCCCGCGCGATGGCCACACGCTGCTGCTGCCCGCCGGACAACTGCGACGGGAAGTGGTGCGTGCGGGAGCTCAGGCCCACGCGCTCGAGGGCCTCGAGGGCCAGCCGGCGCCGCTCGCCGCCCGACAGGCGGCGGTAGAGCAGCGGGATCTCCACGTTGTCCGCCACGCTGAGGTCGGGGATCAGGTGGAACGTCTGGAAGATGAAGCCGATCTCGCGGTTGCGCACCTTCGCCAGCGCCGCGTCCCGGTACGAGTCGATCGTCGTCCCGTTGAGGCGCACGTTCCCCTTCGTCGGCGTGTCGAGCAGGCCGATCACGTTGAGCAGCGTGCTCTTGCCGCAGCCCGACGGCCCCATCACCGAAACGAACTCCCCCGGCGAGACGTTGAGGTTGATGTCGCTCAGCGCGACGGTCTCGATCCGGTCCGTGCGATACACCTTGTCGACGCCCTCGAGGGCGATCATCGTGCTCATGGCCTGGTTCCTCAGCGAAGACGGATGGACGTGAGATGCTGGTAGTCACTCATGTCGGAGACAATCACCTCGTCACCGGCCACGAGCCCTTCGACCACCTCGACGAAATCGAAACTGGCAATCCCGAAGCGGACGCGCGCGCGTTCGGCGCGGTCGCCCCGGACAACGAACACGTGCTGGTAGCCCTCGCCTCCCGTGGAGGCGCCCTTCCGGATCCGCAGCGCCCGATCGCGGTGGCCGCTGACGATGAAGGCCTCCACGCGGAGGTTCGGCCGCAGCAACGCGTGCGAAGGATCCCGGAGCGCCACGCGCACTGACACCACCCCGTTCTGCACCGTCGGCAGGACATCCGAGATGGACCCGTCGAGCGTGGTGTCGTCCACCCGCACCTGCACGGGCAGGCCCGGCGAGAGCCGGCTGGCGTAGGCGTCCGATACCGACGCGTCGACGCGGTACGACCGCAGATCCGCGATGCGGGCGATGACGGCGCCGCGCTGCACCGAGGCGCCTTCCTCGGTCAGGGTCCAGGTGACGACGCCGTCGCGGTCGGCACGGGCCGTGGCGAGGTCGAGCACCCGGCGGGCTTCGTCGCGATCCTGCCGAAGCTTGGCCATCTCCAGCGCCAGGCCTTCGAGTTCCGCCGTCGTCGACGCCTGCGCGTTGGCCCGCGCCACCTCGAGCTGCCGCAACTCGATGCCCGCCTGCCGCTCCGCGACCTCCGACTGCCGCAGGACCTCCACGGACAGCAGGCCCTCCGCGTGGAGCTGCGAGTTGCGCGCGTGGGCGAGCCGGGCGTTTTCGAGCTGCAGCTTCTTGATCTCCACGCGGCTGTCCAGGTCCGCCAGCGTGTTCTCGAGCGCGAGCCTCGCCCGCGCCTGTCGGTTCGTCGTGAGCGCCAGATCCTGTTCCAGCTTCTCGGCCACGACGACCGACGCGCTCGTGTCCAGGCTCAGGATCGGTTCGCCGGCCTTCACGGTGGCGCCAGCGCGTTTGAGGACCTTCAACACGCGCGCGTCAACGGGGCTCGAGAGCACCTGCTCCACCTCGGGCACCACCGTGCCGGACGCCGACAACGACGAATCCACCGGGCCCGTATCGACGACGGCGGTGCGGACCTGCGACCGTTTGATCGACGGCCTGATCAGGCCGAAGCCCCACGCCACCGCGGCCACCACCGCGAGGACCACTCCCGCCGCCACGAGCAGGCGCTTGCCTTGTTGCCGTCTCCGTTCGCCGGGGTCGATGTCTCGATCCACGCTGACGCTCCTCCTGGTGAAGCCCGGTGGCCTGGTCCGTGCTGCCCGTCCTGTCCAGGGCAAGGCATGTGCCGCCGCCAACACTCGTAACCCATTGACGCAAATGGACTTGCGTTGGTTCAATCGTTCAGGATCGGGCGGTGGGTGTCCGGATCCGGACAGGGATCGAGGGGCTTGGGTTGGGATACGGGTGTGTCAGAAGCAAGAAGCAAGAAGGGACACGACACACGGAGCCCCGAATCTGGAACCTGGAACTCCTCGGGCCCGGCACGGCCGCTCCCGAGCCGGACTCCGCAGGCCGGGAACCCTCCTCGGCTCGGCGTCGGGTTCCGGTTCTTCCCGTCGGGCTTGCGCTACCCGCGCCTGCTCGACCGCTACGCGCGGCGCCCGGGAACCCTCTGCCCGCTCGTCGGGTTCCGGCGCTCTCCGCGGCCTGCTCCGTACGGCTCGTTCGGACCGTGCCCGGCCCGAGT
>CAYNDV010000329.1:0-2599 GCA_964396055.1 uncultured Vicinamibacterales bacterium
CCATGAAGCGCGCCTGCTGCAGCAGCCTGGCCGCCCCGAGATCCTCGTCCGCGTCGCGTGCGAATTTCGTCGTGGCGAGACGCTCGAAATCGTCCACCGTTCTGAGCTGCCGGCGGATGGCGTCGTAGAAGGCCAGCATGTCCTCAATGAGCGCCGGGCGCAGACTGAACGGCGGCGGCGTCCCGGCCTCGGCAGCCTCGCGGGCGGCCGACCCCAGCAGCACCTCGCGCTCCGGCGCGCCCAGCAGCCGAGGCGCGAGGGGCACGTGCTGTCCCAGCCACGCCAGCCACTCCGCACGGGTCACGAGGTGCGGCAGCACGATGGCTCCACCCGCGGGCAGGCTGGCGGACTCGACCGCCCGCCGCAGGTGTTCAGCCGCGGCGCCCGACGGCAGGAGGATGGCGTGGGCGCGCGCGATAAAGGGATCGGTGTGGCACGCCTCGCGCACCAGCCACTGGCGATACGCCGCCAGCGTCGGCACGGCCACCAGGCGCGTGGTGCGTGGACGGCTCACCGGGGTCCCGGCCGCCCGAAATAGTCCCCGATGCCGGCGCGCGCGCGGTCGAAGAGCAGCAACGCCCCGGCCGCGGCGGCCGACGCATTGCCCGCCAGCTGGCGATCGGCGGCGGCGATGGCCGCTTCGCGCTGGCGCACCGCCTCGTCCATGAGCGCCAGGGCCGAGCCCAGCCCCGCGTGCACGTCGCGCAGTTCGTCGGGCGGGACGAGCGGCAACATCGCGACGCGAACCTCAGCGAGGCGGGCACGCATCCGGTTCAGCCGGGACGGACTCGGGCCGGCCATGGCCCGGATGGCGCCGAGATCGGTGGCCAGGCGCGTCAGATGATCGAGCACCCCGTCGACGGCGGATCGATAGGCCGCGTACGTGTCGAGGCGGTACTGCCAGCGGTCCAGCTCGAGCCGGCGCGTCCGGGCGGTGTCGAGGTGCGACTCGAGCGCCGCCACCAGGGAGGCCATGTCGTCGGGCCGTCGGGCGCCGAGCTGGGTATCACGGCGCCTGGCCGCAGCCAGCACCCGCGTGACGCCCTCCACGTCGCCGTCGTCCGCCAGCCGGGTGGCTTCGCGAACAGCGCGGGACGAGAGGTCCGCGTAGCTGCGGGCCAGTCGCAGGTCCTTCTTCTGATCGGCCACGACCGCCTTGCGCAACGGTCCGGCCCACGCGGGCGCGGCGGTCGTGCCTGGCGCGGCAAGGGCTGCCAGGATGGCCTGTTGCAGCGACATCCGCTCGGCGGGCACGTCGGCGGCCCGCGCCGCGGCCGCGGCCGCGGCCATCGTCTGCTGAGGGGTCGGCACGGGCAGCACCTCGCCCGGTGGCGGCTCGATCACCGCGACGAGGTCGAACTCGAAGGAGTTCTGGCCCTGCTGGGCGCGAATCTCGGAGATCGCTTCGTCGAGGACGAGGGCGAGGTCACGCACTTCGCGGGACCGGTAGCCGAAGTGGGTGCGGGGCCACTCGATCAGCAGCGCACGCGTGCGGCGGGCGATGTCGAGCTTGCGCGCCGGGTCCGGCGTGAGCGCCAGTTCGCTGAGCGCACGGGCCACCTCGGCGGTGAGCGCGGTGTAGTCCGCATCGCCGCGCGTGGAGGCGTAGCGCTGGTAGCGGACGGTGTCCGTGTAGCGCGACGTGCGTTCCCAGTCGACCTGCGCCAGCGGCAGGCTGACCACCTGGAAGCCGTCGGGATGGACGATGGAGCCGAGCGGCACCGTGAAGATCACGCGGTCGCCGACCCGGGCGTATTCGCCGTAGCTGACCAGGGGCGTGCCGTCCTTCAGGAACACCCGGAACACCGAGGCTGCGGCCTGGTCCTCCGCCGCTTCGGCGCGCGCCGCTGCCTGCGGGCCGCCATCGAGGACGGCGGCCAGCAGTCCCGCCGCGACCAGCAGCCGGACCGACGGCACACGGAAGAGTCGGAGAGTGGCCACGTGCAGTCAAGCGTAGCGACCGCATCCGGGTGCGTCAAGCGAACGCGGCTGCCGGGCACCGGTTCGGCGCGCCTGTCGAGACGGGCGATCGACGGACTGTGGAAAACGTGTGGACGGAGGCGTGGATAACCTGTGGACGATCCGACAGGCAACAGGGAAATGTGCGACGGCGATTGATCTTGCGGGCACGGCGGAGTGTGGATGCCACCTTCGCGCGTCGCTTCGCTTGATCGCGGGTGTCACGCGCGTAGAATGCTGCTTCGGCTCTTCGGCACTCTGACGGCGCGGGGCAGCGGGTTCATGGCAACAAACGTGCGGCGATTCGAGCAGGACATAGCGGGCCATCACTACGTGATCGAGGCCTCGCCCGTCGCCGTCGGGCGGTGGCGCGCGCAGATTGCCAGGCGCCCTGGTGTGCCGTCGGCGCTCATGCCGTTCTACGGATCCACGCCCGATGACGCGGCTTCGCGCCTGATGCGCTGGCTCAGCCTCGCGCACCGGGTGCCGCTCAACGAAGCCGGCACGGCCACGGGGTGACGATCGGAGCGGTCGCGCAGTTCCCTTTGACGCCGCCGCAGCCGGCGAAGTAGAATCAGATCTTCTGACGCGGGCCTGTAGCGCAGCTGGGAGCGCGCCTGAATGGCATTCAGGAGGTCAC
>CAYNDV010000330.1:0-2599 GCA_964396055.1 uncultured Vicinamibacterales bacterium
GTGACCTCCTGAATGCCATTCAGGCGCGCTCCCAGCTGCGCTACAGGCCCGCGTCGGAAGATCTGATTCTACTTCGCCGGCTGCGGCGGCGTCAAAGGGAACTGCCCGACCGCACCCGTCGTCACCCCGTGGCCGTGCCGGCCTCGTTGAGCGGCACGCGGTGCGCGAGGCTGAGCCAGCGCATCAGGCGCGTCGCCGCGTCATCGGGCGTGGAGCCGTAGAACGGCATGAGCGCCGACGGCACACCCGGGCGCCTGGCAATCTGCGCGCGCCACCGCCCGACGGCAACGGGCGAGGCCTCGATCACGTAGTGATGGCCCGCAATGTCCTGCTCGAATCGCCGCACGTTTGTTGCCATGAACCCGCTGCCCCGCGCCGTCAGAGTGCCGAAGAGCCGAAGCAGCATTCTACGCGCGTGACACCCGCGATCAAGCGAAGCGACGCGCGAAGGTGGCATCCACACTCCGCCGTGCCCGCAAGATCAATCGCCGTCGCACATTTCCCTGTTGCCTGTCGGATCGTCCACAGGTTATCCACGCCTCCGTCCACACGTTTTCCACAGTCCGTCGATCGCCCGTCTCGACAGGCGCGCCGAACCGGTGCCCGGCAGCCGCGTTCGCTTGACGCACCCGGATGCGGTCGCTACGCTTGACTGCACGTGGCCACTCTCCGACTCTTCCGTGTGCCGTCGGTCCGGCTGCTGGTCGCGGCGGGACTGCTGGCCGCCGTCCTCGATGGCGGCCCGCAGGCAGCGGCGCGCGCCGAAGCGGCGGAGGACCAGGCCGCAGCCTCGGTGTTCCGGGTGTTCCTGAAGGACGGCACGCCCCTGGTCAGCTACGGCGAATACGCCCGGGTCGGCGACCGCGTGATCTTCACGGTGCCGCTCGGCTCCATCGTCCATCCCGACGGCTTCCAGGTGGTCAGCCTGCCGCTGGCGCAGGTCGACTGGGAACGCACGTCGCGCTACACGGACACCGTCCGCTACCAGCGCTACGCCTCCACGCGCGGCGATGCGGACTACACCGCGCTCACCGCCGAGGTGGCCCGTGCGCTCAGCGAACTGGCGCTCACGCCGGACCCGGCGCGCAAGCTCGACATCGCCCGCCGCACGCGTGCGCTGCTGATCGAGTGGCCCCGCACCCACTTCGGCTACCGGTCCCGCGAAGTGCGTGACCTCGCCCTCGTCCTCGACGAAGCGATCTCCGAGATTCGCGCCCAGCAGGGCCAGAACTCCTTCGAGTTCGACCTCGTCGCGGTGATCGAGCCGCCACCGGGCGAGGTGCTGCCCGTGCCGACCCCTCAGCAGACGATGGCCGCGGCCGCGGCCGCGGCGCGGGCCGCCGACGTGCCCGCCGAGCGGATGTCGCTGCAACAGGCCATCCTGGCAGCCCTTGCCGCGCCAGGCACGACCGCCGCGCCCGCGTGGGCCGGACCGTTGCGCAAGGCGGTCGTGGCCGATCAGAAGAAGGACCTGCGACTGGCCCGCAGCTACGCGGACCTCTCGTCCCGCGCTGTTCGCGAAGCCACCCGGCTGGCGGACGACGGCGACGTGGAGGGCGTCACGCGGGTGCTGGCTGCGGCCAGGCGCCGTGATACCCAGCTCGGCGCCCGACGGCCCGACGACATGGCCTCCCTGGTGGCGGCGCTCGAGTCGCACCTCGACACCGCCCGGACGCGCCGGCTCGAGCTGGACCGCTGGCAGTACCGCCTCGACACGTACGCGGCCTATCGATCCGCCGTCGACGGGGTGCTCGATCATCTGACGCGCCTGGCCACCGATCTCGGCGCCATCCGGGCCATGGCCGGCCCGAGTCCGTCCCGGCTGAACCGGATGCGTGCCCGCCTCGCTGAGGTTCGCGTCGCGATGTTGCCGCTCGTCCCGCCCGACGAACTGCGCGACGTGCACGCGGGGCTGGGCTCGGCCCTGGCGCTCATGGACGAGGCGGTGCGCCAGCGCGAAGCGGCCATCGCCGCCGCCGATCGCCAGCTGGCGGGCAATGCGTCGGCCGCCGCGGCCGGGGCGTTGCTGCTCTTCGACCGCGCGCGCGCCGGCATCGGGGACTATTTCGGGCGGCCGGGACCCCGGTGAGCCGTCCACGCACCACGCGCCTGGTGGCCGTGCCGACGCTGGCGGCGTATCGCCAGTGGCTGGTGCGCGAGGCGTGCCACACCGATCCCTTCGTCGCGCGTGCCCACGCCATCCTGCTGCCGTCGGGCGCCGCGGCCGAACACCTGCGGCGGGCGATCGAGTCCACGGGCCTGCCCGCGGGTGGAGCCGTGGTGCTGCCGCACCTCGTGACCCGTGCGGAGTGGCTGGCGTGGCTGGGGCAGCACGTGCCCCTCGCGCCTCGGCTGCTGGGCGCGCCGGAACGCGAGGTGCTGCTGGGATCCGCCGCCCGCGAGGCCGCCGAGGCCGGCACGCCGCCGCCGTTCAGTCTGCGCCCGGCGCTCATTGCGGACATGCTGGCGTTCTATGACGCCATCCGCCGGCAGCTCAGAACGGTGGACGACTTCGAGCGGCTCGCCACGACGAAGTTCGCACGTGACGCGGACGAGGATCTCGGGGCGGCCAGGCTGCTGCAGCAGGCGCGCTTCATGG
>CAYNDV010000331.1:0-2594 GCA_964396055.1 uncultured Vicinamibacterales bacterium
CGGAGCAGCGCGAAGCTGCGGCGTTCGCCGTTGACGCTGTACTGGCGCGCCGGGAATGTGACGTTGCGGCCGGCGCCGCTCCGCCGCTCCCAGATCCCGAAACCGATGAGCTTCAGGCCGTCGAGCGCGCCTTCGGTGAACTGCAGTTCGGCATCCGCCAGCTTTCCGGGCGGGTTGCCTCGGTCATTGGACACGAACTTGACGATGATCTGGCCCATCTCATTACTCCTCGTTGGCCCGCCGGTCAGGCGGGCGATGGACGTGTGTTACCGCGCCGCCGTGTGCGCGTGCCCGTCGACGACGGCGCTGGGATCGACGGGTGCCTTGAGTCGCTGCCACAGCCAGAGCTGCAGCGTGGTGAGGCCGACCATGAGCGGGTCGGCAGGCGCGAGGATGTGCCGGTATTCGCGGCAGCGGGCGCGCTGCCACGTGAGTTCCCTGGCGTCCACGAGCACAAGGCGGGCGTTGGTTCGGTCCTTGCCGGCCTCCTGCGTCACAGGTGTGGCGGCAAACCCGGAGACATCCGCCAGGGTGGACAGGTAGAGCGTGAGCGTCGACGGGCTGTCGAGCGACGTCGGCGCGGTCGTCACGAAGGCGTGATAGAGCCGCGTCTGCCGGCCGATCGTGACCGCGATGCTCGGCGTGAACGCGACGTCACCCATGATGACGTTCCTTTCTGGCGCGCGTCTGGCGCGAAGTCGGAGGATGAGATCCCGGGGCATCACGTAATGGCCGCTTTCGGGCGAGACCGACGGTGCCGTCAAGGCCGCGAGCCCCGCCTGTCGGGGTCGACGCGGAGCGGAGAGCCTTGACGGACCGGAGGCGAGCCCTAGATTGGAGAACGTGATGCTCCGGGCGTGGATGGGTGGGCAGTCGACCGTTGATGCCCTTGGCGTGGCCCGGCGTTGATGTCGGGTGGGGACGGTCTGCTCGAAGCCCGAGCCGTCGCAGCAGGCGGGAGAGTGCGTCTGGCCGCCAACTGTGGCGAGCGGCCAGCGCGAGGAGCAGCACCTGTGCGAAGTTCACACGCCCGTGCTGCCTCAGGCCCTCGACGATCTCGTCGAACGCATCGTCTGTCTGCAGTTCGTCGAGCAGTTCGAGGACGAGCGCGGGTGACCACCGGAGATCGGCGGTGCGATTCGCCAGCGCGGTGAGCGCGCGCAGCCGGCCCGTCGAGAGCCATCGCGCGGCGTCGTCTCGGAGCCACGCGGTTGGCCGCGAGACGACGAGTGGGGTGTCATGGCGAGATGTCCGGACCACACAGACCTCCAGCGGACCGCCGCTGGCTCTGGAGCGTGCGGCCGGTTGTTCGCGACGGTCGGCGTCGCGAGCGGGTGCGGGTGGCCTGTGCCGGTCCCGCGAGATGACAGCGTGGGAAAGGAACCGTGCGGGGATATGCCCGCACGGCGACGGCCAGGTCAGTTGACCGTGGTGAGGAGGCGGCTGGCGGCGCGATCGAGGACGAAGCGGCCGTCCTGCCAGGACGTGTGCTGGCTGAGTCGGGTCAGTCCTTGCACGTAGCCCCAGACCGAACGGGGATTCGGCTCGTGCCGTTCCGCCAGGTCGTACGCGTCGACCGCCTGTTTGTGCGGCAGATCGATGCGTCGCACCGCCGTGTCGATCACCGCCTCGCGAGTGGGCCCCAACTCCCGGGTCGTGGCGCCGAGGAGGACGGAGCGTTCGCGAGTGGTATCCGCGTCGAGTGCCGCGCGCACGCCCTCGAGCGAGGACGTCCACGCTTCCTGAATCGACGCGCCCACGTGCCGGCGCCGGAAGCCGGCCACGTATTGGAAGCCCCAGATGATGTGGTTGCTGCACACGGCGCGGAACAAGAACACATCCAGGGTCAAGGCGGCGGCGCCCACGTCACTGTTCCGGAGGATGAACCCGCGGAACAGACCGGCGTGCGTGGGATCCGTGGGATCGTCGAGATCGCGGTTGCCGTCCACGAGGAACAGGAACATGTCTCGGTCTCCCAGGTAGGCGCCGGACGGAACCCGTTCGGCACCGAAGACGCCGTCCTTGTAGCCGAGCGGCAGGTGCCACGCCGGGTGCAGGGCCTGGAGGTCGAGCACCCGGGCGGCCAGCTCGTCATGGTGGACGCGTGCGTAGCGCGACGATGTGATCGCGTGCACGGTCCAGGGTGCGGCGTGATCCACGAGGAGCAGGTGCTCGTCGCGGTGTTGCCGCTGCAGCCCGTGATTGATCGCGCTGGACGCGATCGGCGCGGGGAGCGACCGGAGGTACTTCGGGGGCCCGCCGGCGATGGTGGCGAGCTGCTCGAAGCTCCAGTGGGTCAGTGCGGCGGAGCGACCGGACGTCTCGTGCAGCACGAGGGCGTCGGCGTCGACCGCCTCAGTCCTGAACTCGCGGGTTTCGATGGTGCGCTCCCCGATGCGGCTGCGTCGTGCGCAAGCCGCCGCGTGGAGCGCCGCGACGCTGTCGTACCGTTCATCGGGCGGGCGCGACGCCCACTCACGATGCGCGGTGTACGCGGAAACAGCGGACACACCTGTCCCGTTCATGTGAGGTTCCTTTCTGCGTGCCCTGTGGGCGACGAGGTGGAAACAGCTCCGCGTCGGGCGACGTGGAGG
>CAYNDV010000332.1:0-2590 GCA_964396055.1 uncultured Vicinamibacterales bacterium
ACGCGTTTCTCTAAGTGGTTGATGGCGCGCGACTTCTGGCTCTAAGGGTTCGAGTCTCAAGTAATTACAGGCGTCGAGTTGTGCACAGCAGTCTCCTGCCGTCCTCAGGGTTCTCCCCCGGTCGTGGAGACATATTGGAGACGGAAGCCACGGAACGGCGCAGGCGTCATGCCCGCGCCGGGATCGTCGGCGGTCCGGTACTACCCGCTGGCTGGTTCAGGCCCGCATGGACGGGCAGCCCGAACACTCTGGCGAGGTTGGGGAGTGTCAAATACCCAGGTCCGCAGCGGTCGTCCTTCTACCCCTTGACCAGTATCAGTTGCCCTGAGAACGACCCCATACATGTGTTCGTGCCTGAGTAGGTACCACGCATCTGACCGGTGACCGGGTCAATCGTGAACGTTCCCGTTGCGGTGCCGCTGCACGTGCTCATCGGCATGGAGTTGCCGGGCATCGTGATGGTGAACGTGCCGCCGTTTCCGGTGAACGTTCCTGTCATGGTCATGCGGGCGGCGCACTGGAATCCGCCGAAGCCCACTGTTCCCGTGAAGGCATTTCCGGTCTGCGTGATTTGCCAGGTCATGGCGCCCACCGAGCCCATCATTCCTGGGCCCATACCGGTGCCCATCGAGATGCCGAGGGCGGTTCCGTTCTGTCCTGCCGCCACGGTATCTGTCGCAGTACCGAGCCACGTTCCTGCCACACCCGGGATCGTGGCGCCGGGCGCCGACTGCGCGGTCGGCGAAGAAGGGGCAGTGGGTACTGTGGACGATCCGTTCGAACATGCCGTGGTGGCGAGGGCCGACGCGACGACGAGAATGCCTATGGAGGCTCGCATTAGAAACTCCTATCTAAATACACGCTAATAGACCACCACTGTAGTGGCCTGGGACCGCATGGTCAAGAAACTCACCCGTCCACCGCACCTGCGTTCGTGGCGGAGCCGGACCTCGGCGACAGCCGGATCGCGTTCACGATCTCAGGCAGCGACACGACCGTGGCTGTCGTGATCCCGCCCGAACGACGACGCGTGTCCACTGACGGTCGGGCCGACGAACACCACACTACACTCCCGTGCGGCCGTGATGTTCACCTCAAGGTCCACCGCCGGTCGCTTGGACCATTGATGATGTCACGCCGCATGGCCACTTCTCCGAGGCGGAACAGTCGGTTGAAGGCGTCGAGCATTCCGGGACTTCCGTGCGCGGCATCAAGGCCAACGCGTGGATAGGACCTCGCAGCCAGGACTCGCCCGGTGGTGCCATCCACAAACGCAAGCCGAATTCGCAGGGTTACCGGCGAGTGGACGTCCGGGTTCCGGACCGGTCGCCCCAACTGCCGAGGCCGGACCGGGTAGACGAATTCCACCGTGCCCGTCACCACCAGGACGTCGGGGTACTCGCCCACTACGTCGGCAAACTCGCTGCGAGTCCGCAACTCCGGCTCGTCTTCCAACCGGATCGGCGGACGAGAGAGCACCCGCGCAGTGGTCAACGGTGTGAGACCGTCACGGAGTCGCTGGACCACCATGGCGTTCACATCGCCATCCGAGCGCGCCGGCGCCACGAAGCCGGCGACCCATACGCTCCGGAAGGGCCCGGCGGCGGGCGCACCCAGTTGTGGCGTCTCCGGGGCGAGGATGGGAGGTGCCGGTCCCCGCGTGCACGAGGCGGCCACGAGCGGCAGGAGGGCCAAGGCGGACGCCAGCGCTGACCCGCGCAACCTCAGACCGCGGATCATGGCCGCACCGCAAGCTTGTTTGTGGCGGAGTCGGACCTCGGCAATAGCCGGAGCGCATTTGCGATCACGAGCAGCGACACCCCCATGTCTGCCGCGATCGCACCCCACAAGGACGCGTGGCCGCTGAAGGTCAGCGCGACGAATGCGAGCTTCACGCCCAGGGCGACCGTGATGTTCTGCCGGATCACGTTGAGGGTTCGCCGCGCATGCGCGACCAGCCAGGGCAACCTGGACAGGTCGTCGGACATGAGTGCGATATCCGCCGTCTCAATCGCGGCGTCGCTGCCCGCCGCTCCCATCGCGATACCCACCGAGGCTCGGGCCATCGCGGGCGCATCATTGACCCCGTCGCCCACCATGGCGACGGTCTTCCATTGGGCGACCAACCGCTCGACGGCCGTTACCTTATCGGCCGGCAGCAGTTCAGCCTGGATCTCGTCCACGCCGGCGCGGCGGCCGATGATCTCGGCGGTGGCGCGATTATCGCCGGTGAGCATGACGACCCAGCTGATACCGGCCCGCTTCAACGCCGCCACCGAAGCGGCAGCTTCCGGGCGGAGGTCGTCAGCGGTGGCCAGCATGCCGCAGACGTGATCCTCGTTGCCCACGACGATCACGCTCCGTCCCGCCGCGCTCAGACGCTCCAGCTCCTGGTGCACAACCGGCGTTTCCTGTCCCCGCTCTTCGAGGTAGCGATGCGAGCCGAGCCAGTATTCCCGCCCTTCGACCATTCCAATCGCCCCCTTGCCAGGGACAATGCGGAAGTCGCCGATCCGGAGTGGCTCGACCCCACGTTCGCGAGCACACTCCAGGACCGCCCGCGCCAGCGGATGGTCGCTGCGTGACTCCA
>CAYNDV010000333.1:0-2583 GCA_964396055.1 uncultured Vicinamibacterales bacterium
CGGACAGCGGCGTGCCCGCAGCCGGGGGCGGGGCGTCCGGCGGCGCCGCGGCCGGCCAGCAGGTAATCACGAGCCGGTCCGGATTGGTGACGAGCTTGACCGCGTGGCGGCCCACGCCCTCGGCGTCGACCACGACGCGTGTGACGGCGTTCGGATGGCGGCCCACGCGCACCTGCCGGACCAGGCCGGAGCCGAACGACAGAATCGCGTCCTTGACCGCGTCGGCGGGCCGGGTGCCCATCACGTCCACGAACACGCGGGCCGGATTGTCGAGGCGCTCGGCGCGGAACGCGGCCGGGCCGCTCAGCCTGACGATGACGTCGGTCGATTCGAGGCTGCCCGTGCGCGACACCTGCTCGACGATCACCAGGCGTGGCTCGGGCCCCGCTTTGGCGGCCGCGCCCGCGGCCGGCGGGGGGACGGCGTGCGAGCCGAGTTGTTCGACGCGCGTGATGGTGGTGCGGGCCCTGCGCACGAACGAGCTGGTGGGATACTCGCGCACCAGATCGCGCATGAGGGTCAGGGCCGTCTGGCGATCGGCCTCCTGACCGAACCGATCGAAGGCCTCGATGCTCAGGAGGGCCGCCTGCCACAGCGCGTTGTCGCAGTAGCCGCTGGTGGGGTGGCGCCACACCACCGTCCGGTAGGCCGCGATGGCCGCCCGCACCTGCTTCGCGGAAGGCTGTGCCTCGGGGTTGGCCTGCGACATGGCGGCGCGCACGGTCCGGTCGAGCGCGACGGCGCGCTCGTAGAGCGTGCGGGCGCTCGACGCGCCGGCGGCCGCGGCCGCCGACACCCGGAGCGGCCCGGGGCCCGACAGGCACACCATCGCGACGATGGCGCCGATCGCGAGCCAGGATGGGGACGGCCTCGAGGGCCACGGGCGCGGGTCGCGTGAGGTGTGCACGGGTATCACCGGAGCTGGGCGTCCACCTCTTCGAAGTACCCCTTGTCGACCAGGACCTCGCGCGGCTTGCCGCCGGCGGCGGGTGACACCAGGCCCTCGGCCTCCATCATGTCCACGAGGCGCGCGGCGCGGCTGAACCCGATGCGCAGGCGCCGCTGAAGATAAGAGATCGACGCCTGGCCCGACGCGACGACAATGCGCGCCGCCTCGTCGTAGAGATCGTCCTTCTCGAACTCCAGGGCCTCCTGGCCCTTTTCCTCCGCGGTGATGGACTCGTCGTAGACGGGCTTGCCCTGCTTCTTGAGGAACGTGGCGAGCCGTGCCGTCTCCTGCTCGGAGATGTACGCGCCGTGCAGGCGGAGCAGGCGCGAGGACGCCGGCGGCAGGAACAGCATGTCGCCGCGGCCCAGGAGTTGTTCCGCGCCGTTGCCATCCAGGATGGTGCGCGAGTCGATCTTCGACGACACGCGGAACGAGATGCGGGCCGGGAGGTTGGCCTTGATCAGGCCGGTGATGACGTCCACCGACGGCCGCTGGGTCGCGAGCAGGAGGTGGATGCCCACGGCGCGGGCCATCTGGGCCAGGCGCGCGATCGATTCTTCCACCTCGTTGCTGGCCACCATCATCAGGTCCGCGAGTTCGTCGATCACGACGACGATGTAGGGCAGCGGCTTCGGGGCCTCGCCCTCGCGGGTCGGGTTGGGGTCCTGCTGCGCGTTGCGGATGTTGCGGTTGTACTGCTCGATGTTCCGGACGCCCTCGGCGGCCAGCGTCTTGTACCGCTCCTCCATCTCGCGCACGGCCCAGGTCAAGGCGTTGGAGGCCTGCTTGGGGTCGACGACGACGGGCGTCAGCAGGTGGGGGATCTCCTCGTACATGCCCAGCTCGAGGCGCTTGGGGTCGATCATGATCAGGCGCACGTCCTCGGGCGTGGCCCGGTACAGGATGCTGGTCAGCATGGCGTTGAGGGCCACCGACTTGCCCGTGCCCGTGGCGCCGGCGATGAGCAGGTGCGGCATCGCGGCCAGGTCGCCCATGAAGGGCTCCCCGTGGATCGTCTTGCCGAGCGCGAGGGTGAGCTTCGAGCCGCTCCGCTGGCAGGCGTCGGATTCCAGCAGGTCGCGCAGCGAGATGGGCTCCCGGTGCTGGTTCGGGATCTGGATGCCGACCGTCGACTTGCCCGGCGTGCGTTCGATCAGCACGGACTCGGCCCGCATGGCGAGCGACAGGTCGTCGGCCAGGCTGGTGATCTTGCTGTACTTGACGCCGGCCTCGGGCTTGAACTCGAAGGTGGTGACCACCGGGCCGGGGTGGATCTGCACCACCGAGCCCGCCACCGCGAACTCCCGGCACTTTTCCTCGAGCAGCCGGGCCGACTCCATCAGTTCGCGCTCGTCGATCTTGCGTTCGGAGCGGGGGGCGTCGAGCAGCGAGGTCGGCGGCAGCGTGAACCCGCCGCGTTTGCGCTCGGCTGGCGTGCGGCTGGACGTGTCGGTGCGGGCGGGAACGGCCGGTGGCGTCGGCGGGGTGACGCGGATCACGGGGTCCTTCCGGGCGCCGAGCCAGCTGGTCCGGGGCTGGGGGGCGGCGGCCGGCGCAGGCGCCACGCGCGGCTCGGGCCGTACCGGCTCGGGGAGGGCGGCTTCTCGAGTCCTGGGTGCCGCGGGTCCGGCGGC
>CAYNDV010000334.1:0-2554 GCA_964396055.1 uncultured Vicinamibacterales bacterium
GAGCCGGGAGCCGAACCAGCCTACAGTCCGCGATCTTCGCGGCGGCGTCCCACCAGCGCAAGAGACCGCAGCGACAGCGTCCCGTACCGGAATCCCGCATACAGGTCGAGCAGTGAGTCGTTGGGCAGGACCGTGCCCATGGTGACCAGCAGCGGGTCGAAGTGCTCCGATGTGGGGACGGCCTCTGCCGCGTACGGGCCCAGTCGCTCGAAGTCGCTGAGGGCGTCGGCATCGAGCGCCGAGGCCCGCTCCCACGTCCAGCGATCGAACGCCTCGGCCCAGGGCTCGGCGATGCCGTCCGGGGTGTCCATCTCCAGCCTGGCCAGATTGTGGACGATGCCGCCGGTCGTCACGAGCAGGATGTCCTCCGACCGCAGCGGGGCCAGGGCCCGGCCGAGCGCGAGCAGGGCTTCCGGTGTGGATGGCAGCGGCAGCGACACCTGCACGACCGGGGTCTTCGCGTCCGGCACTGCCAGGCTGAGCGGGACCCACACGCCGTGATCGAGCCCGCGTTCCGGGTCGAGCCGGGCTTCGATGCCGGCCCGGTTCAGGAGGATGGCCACCATCTGCGCCACGGCGCGATCGCCAGGGCAGGGGTACGTGAGCTCGTACACCCAGCTCGGGAATCCCCTGAAGTCGTAGATGAGATGGGGCTGGAGGCTGCTCGTGATCCGCACGCCGCCCGTCGTCTGCCAGTGAGCGGACAGCACGACGATGGCCCGGAGCCGCTTCTGCCGGGCAATGAACTTCCGGATGGCGGCCCCGAATTCCTTGTCGAGCACCGACAGCGGCGAGCCGTGCGCCAGGAACACGCTCGGGACGCGGCGCACGCGGGAGGCGCGCCGTTCGATGGCCTGCTGCTCCCCGGACTTGATGCCAGGCATGGGTGTTGGGGGGATTATACGATCTCAGCGGTTGCCAAGCTCCATCGTGGCCAGGAAGACGATGCGCGCGAGGTCTTCCATGATTTCCGGCGTCAGAATCTCCCAGCGATCCTTCGTCGTGTGGTAGGCGGCGTAGGGCAGCGGCGGCGCGCCGCTCGTGCCGATGGACACCGTCGGGATGCCGGCCCACAGGAAATGCGCCGCATCCTGCCGCGGACGGGCCAGGTTCGCGTTGGCCGAGGCCGTCATCGGCCGCCGGACAAACTGCGCGTTGGCCCGTTCGAGCGCCTCGAAGACCTGCGGATAATTGCGTCCCGAGCCCACGCCGATCCGCTCGCCGCGGCCGACGCTCTCGAGGTTGATGAACGCCACCACCTTCGCGTTGGGCACCGCCGGGTGCGCCACGTAGTACTCCGATCCCTTCACGCCCTGCTCCTCGGCGCCGAACAGGATGAACACCAGCGACCGCTTCAGCGGCACGCCGGCCTTCGCCACCGCCTCGGCGACCGCCAGCAGGACGGCGGCACCCGAGGCGTTGTCGTGGGCGCCCGGCATCAGTTCGTGGTTGTAGCCGAGATGGTCGAGGTGCGCGCCGATGATGACCGCTTCATCCTTCAAGGCCGGATCGGCACCCGGCAGGATCGCGATCACATTGGATCCGATGCCGTCCGGATGGTGCTCGGTGGTATTCGTGATCGTCATCGTCCGTCCGAGGGGGGCCGACGCCGGCTTCAGCGTCTTGCGGATGCGCGCCACCGTCTGCGGGTGGGTCTCGGCGCGGCCGGCGAACAGGTCGTCCATGACCGCCCGGCCGACGTAGCTCACCAGAAACCCCTTCAGAAACACGCTGTTCGGGTTGACGATGTGGTAGTCGTACACCATGCCGGCGGCCCCGTGCGCCACCGCGTTCTTCATCTTGTAGTCGTGGAACGAGTAGGGCCGCCACTTCTTGAAGAGCTCCGCGTCCGGCTCGGGGCCCATCGGCACCTCGGGCTCGACGACGACGATCCGGCCCTTCACGTCCACGCCGGCGTAGTCGTCGTAGCCGAGTTCGGGTGCCGTGATGCCGTAGCCGACATACACGGCTTCGGCCGTCAGCGTCCCGCTGTCCGAGGTCGAGCCCTGAAAGTACTCGGTTTCCCAGGTGTACCGCTTCAGGACCGTGCCGCCTCCGGCGAGGGGCAGGTGGAGCGCCAGCTCCGCGCCCGGCTTGACCAGGGTGTACGGGTTCGGGAACGTCTGGAGATAGGTGCCCTTGTCGCCGGCGGGGAGATACTTCCACGACTTCAGCAGGCCGGCGGCCCACGCCGCGCACGCGTCGTACTCCGGCGTGCCCGTCAGGCGTCCGGCGTACTTCTCGGCCGTCATGTCCTTCACCCAGTCGAGAATCGTGTGGCTGGAGATGCCATGGACGGCGGCCTGCACCCGGTTCTGCGGCGACGCCTCGGGGCGGGCGTCGGGCCGGCCTGGCCCGGCCGGGGCCTGGGCGGACAAGGTCAGGGAGCAGAGCAGCAGCGCGATGGCGGCTGCCGGCCAGGCGGAACGGTGGCGCAGCGGCTGGGTCATGGTCAGGCTCGCACGGGGGACGGGACTGGTGGGGAAGTCTACTAGAGGCTAGAGGCTAGAGGCTAGAGGCTAGAGGCTAGAGGCTGGAGGCTAGAGGCTGGAGG
>CAYNDV010000335.1:0-2549 GCA_964396055.1 uncultured Vicinamibacterales bacterium
CCCTCGACGCCTCCCTGCTCCAGCGGGCCATCCAGGCCGCCGACCTGTTGACCGTGCACCGATCCGACTGCGGTGACGTGGTGCGGCAGTTGAGCACGTGGTGAGCGCGAGATGCCGCCGGTCTTTGACGGGGGAGGCCCCGATCGGGGATGCTCTCCGGGCATGACGACGGCCCCCGAACCGCCAGTCGCCGAGTCGCGTGAGGTCGATCGCGTCCCACATGGCGCGCGGGTCCGCGTCTTCGTGAATCCGTCCGCGCTGCGCTCCACGCCGCGGCGGTGGCGGCGCGCGATCGACGTGCTCGCCACGCGCTACACCATCGACATCGAGACGCCGGCGTCGGCGCCTGCCATGGACGAGGGCGTGCGCCGGGCGACGGAGGACGGCACGGCAGCCATCGTCGTGGTCGGCGGCGACGGGACGGTCAGCCGGGTCGTTCACGCGCTGGGAGGCAGGGACCTGTCCGTCGGCCTTCTCGCCGTCGGCACGGGGAACGACTTCGCGCGGGCGCTGAGCATTCCGTCATCGCCTGTGGACGCCGCCCGTGGAATGCTGACGGGCCGCACGACCGCGATCGACGTGCTCGAGGTGAACGGCCGGTTCTTCTGCACGGCCGGGGTGCTCGGGGTACCAGCCGATGCGGCGATGACGGTACGCCGCTGGCTTGCGCCCGGCACGCCGACGCGTCCCCTGCTGCACCTCCTCGGAGGGTTCGCCTACACACTGGCGGGACTGCGGCACCTGCTGCGTCCGCGCGCGCTCGCGGACGACTGGGTGGTCGGCGGCCGCGAGTGGCGAACGCCTGGCATCTTCCTGGCCAACACACCGCTGATCGGCGGGGGCCTGCGGCTGCCCACTTCATCGGATCCGGCCGACGGCCTGCTGGAGGTGGCGATCATCCGTGACGCGCCGCGGCCGGCGCTGATGGCCGCCTTCATCCGGCTGGCGCAGGGCTGGCGTGTGCCGCCGGAGATCCTCCACGTGGAGCGTGTGCCGGCCGTCCGCCTCACCTGCCCCGAGCCGCGACGTTTCTCGGCCGACGGCGATCTGATGTGCGTTGCATCCGAGTTCGCCGTCCGCGTCCGCCCGCGGGCGCTGCGTGTCTGGACGGCTTGACCAGCACGGCGTGTCGGCGTGGATGCGCGGGCGCCTGTTTCGGGGCCTTCCCGAGGATTCTGCAAAAAAAGCGGGGTGACGTGGCTGGCGTCACCCCGGGTGAATGGAGGGTTTTGAAGCTGCGCGGCCGGCCCGCCGGAGCGGGCCAGCACCTGACAAGCGTAACGCCGCGGCCGGCGGCTGGCCATCCTGTGAAGACAGGATGCCGGATCCGGCCGGCCCTCAGTACCGCCAGCTCGTCAGATCGGCCCCCGCAGGGGCGGTCTTCAGGAGCCGGTCGAGGATCTTCGGCGCGAACATCTGGTGATACCGGAGCCGCGAGAGGGCGTTCGGCTGCGTGTGGTCCCCGTTCCAGCAGTGTTCTGCCCGGTCCCCGTAATCGACCACCCCCTCGTACGGCGGGTTGGCGGACTTCAGGAACTCCTCAACCAGGTACACGGCGTTGTTGAGGTAGTAGTTGTCCATGTCGCCCACGTAGATGTGGAGCTTGCCGCGCAGCTTCGGGCCGAGCGTGGCCCAGTCGCGCCTGAGGATGTGCGACAGGTCGTAGTGGTCGCGCCAGTAGTGCGCCACCTCGCGATCGATCGCCCCCGTGCGCTTGTCGAAGATGGGTTTCGGGTACCCGTCGGCGCCCGCGGGCGAATACACGGCCTGCCAGATGTCCCACTGGCCGCCCGATCGGCCCTTCGTGCCGAGCACCAGTTCGAGGCGGTTCATGTCCTCGAGCAGGGTGCTCACGTGGCCCAGGTAGTTGCGCAGGCCTGGCCGCGGAATCCGCCGCCAGGGCCCTTCGACGTAGTACGCGTTGGTGTCTTCGTAGAGGTTGATCACCGTGTACGCGCGGAAGTCGATCGGGTCGGGGCACGCGATGTACGCGCCGTTGAACTCGTCGGGATAGAACACCTGCGCGCCCATCGCCTCCCAACCGCCCGTCGAGCCGCCGTACATGAAGCGTGCCCAGCCCTGGCCGAGTCCGCGGAACTGCTTCTCGATGTGCGGAATCAGTTCGTAGGTGATCGCGTCACCGTACGGGCCGAGGTTTGCCGAGTTCACTGCGTACGAATCGTCGTAGTACGGGTTGGCGTGCTGGATCTCGACGATCAGGAACCGCGGGAACCCAGGGCCGGTCCACTGCTGGTAGAACCGGTGCGCCTCCTGCTGCTGAATCCGGTTGTAGCAGTCCAGGCGGAACCGGGCGCTGAATTCGCACGGCAGGTTCGGGTCCGGCGGCACCTCGCGGAACCCGTCGAACGTGTACGGGAAGTGGCCGTGGTTGATCACCAGCGGGTAACGCGCCTCGGGGTGCGTGTCCCAGCCTTCGGGCACCAGCACGTGGGCGCCCAGGAACATCGGGCGGCCCCAGAACTTCGTCAGGCGCTCGCTCTGGATCCGCACGTGCTTGATGTACTTCGTCGTCGGCGGATCCGGAATCG
>CAYNDV010000336.1:0-2532 GCA_964396055.1 uncultured Vicinamibacterales bacterium
CGATCCGCACGTGTTTCGATCGGTCGCGCCGCGGCGGGCCGGGCGTGTCCCGCCACGGTTCCGCTCGCATGCCGGTCTGCGCGACGGCCGCGATCACGGCGTCGTCGGCCACGACCGTGCCCGGGATGGCGGTCACAACCATGCGGCCGTTGAGCACATCGAAGGCCAGGTGGTCCGGTCCGCCGACGAGAGGGCCGACGACGGACTTCAGGGCGGCGACCTCGTCGACGCAGTCCATCCCGGAGATCTTGAAGACCGAGACCCGCGTCTGTGGTGTCATAGATGCCATCCTCGTCACTCAGAACCAGTGTCGCTGGCGGGTCCAGCGCCATCTCCACGACTGAAACGCCCATCCCGGATTCTGATGCTGCCAGTCACCGGCGTGGTAAAGACCAGTCCGTCTCCGGCGTGGCCCGTATGGGCTGCTCGCCCCACCGCATCGGTGATTCGGGAGGCTTCTGCCGACGCGCACACGATTTCGATGCGCACCGTATCCCGAAACGGATCGACTTCGCCTGATTCCCCGGGCTTTGGTACGTGCGCTCGCGCACCACCGAATCCCCGGGCATCGGAAATGGTCATGCCGGGGAACCCCGGCAGGGCCCGCAGGGCGTCTGCGAGCGGCTCTAACTGAAATGGCTGGATATAGGCCACCACGATCGTCATCGACTGTGTCGTCACCTTGGCTTCCTCCCCCTAGGCTTCGCTCGGGTCACGACGGCCCAAGCTGTAGATGGCCGGCAGCACGAACAGTGTCAGTGCCGTACAGGTCATGATGCCGCCAATGACCACGGTCGCGAGCGGTCGCTGTACCTCGGCGCCAGACCCGGTAGCCAGCGCCATCGGGAGGAACCCCAGGGACGCGACCAGCGCGGTCATCAACACAGGGCGCATTCGCGTGGCGCACGCGCGCCGGATGATGTCGAGACGACTGTCCGTCCCCTTGGCTTCCAGGTCTCGCACCTGGGTCATGAGCACGACGCCGTTCAGGACCGCGACGCCGAACAGCGCGATGAATCCGACGCCCGCCGAGATGGAGAACGGCAGGTCCCGCACCGCCAGGGCAAACACGCCTCCGCTGGCGGCCACCGGCACGTTGAGGAAGATCAATGCCGCCGGCTTGACCGATCCGAACGCGAAGAACAGCATGCCGAAGATCAGCGCCAGCACCAGCGGGACCACCACCTGCAGTCGATCGGTGGCGGCCTTGAGGTTTTCGAACTGGCCGCCCCACCGGATGTCGTAACCAGGGGGCAACTGCACGCCGGTCTTCAGTCGTGCCTGCGCTTCGGCCACGAAGGAGGCGACGTCGCGATTGCGCACGTTGACTTCCACCACAATCCGGCGGCCGACGGCTTCCCGGCTGATTTGTGCCGGCCCGGTCTCGAGTGAGAGTGTGGCCAGTTGCGCCAGCGGGATCAGCGTCCCAGATGGGGCGGCGACGGGGGCATTGGCGAGGGCTTCCATCGTCCGTGCCGTGTCGTCATCGAAGCGCACGACGAGGGAGAAACGGCGCTGCCCTTCAAAGACCGTCCCCACGACCTTGCCCGCGCGGGCCGCCTCCACGGTGTCCAGCACGTCGCCGACGGAGATCCCGTACCGCGCGCTCCTGGCGCGGTCGGCTTGTATCCGGATGACGGGCAACCCCGCCGTCTGTTCGAGCTTCACGTCTGCCGCGCCGGGCACCTGGGCCACCACACGGGCGATGTCCTCGCCCTTGAGACGCAGGACCTCGAGATCGTCCCCGAAGAGCTTGATCGCGACATCGGAGCGCACGCCGGCAATCAGTTCATTGAATCGCATCTCGATCGGCTGGAGGAACGAGAACCCGATACCAGGGACCGACTCCTCCAGGGCGGCGGTCATCTGGTCGATCAGTTCGCCTTTGGTCTTCGCCGACGTCCACTCGGACGGGGGCTTGAGCATGACGAACACGTCGCCCAATTCGATGCCCATGATGTCGGTCGCGAGCTCCGGGCTGCCCGAACGACTAACCACCGTGATCACTTCGGGGAATCGTTTGAGCACGCGCTCCATGCGCCCGGTCCCGGCCACCACCTCGGAGAGTCCGATGGATGGCGGCCGAACGGCCGAGATGGAGATGTCGCCCTCATCCAGTCGCGGGATGAACTCGCCGCCCAGCGTCAGGCCGACGGCGCCCCCGGCGCTCGCGACGACGACGGCGGCCCCGATGACCGCTCGACGGTAGACCAGGCATCGGTCCAGCAACCAGAGATAGCCGCGCTTCAGGAGCACGACGACTCGAGGCTCGTGGTCGTGACGCACTCGCCCCAGCAGGAGGGATGCCAACACGGGAATTAGGGTGAGCGTGAGCAGGAGAGAGGCGACGAGGGCGAAGACCACGGTCCACGCCATGGGCCTGAACATCTTCCCTTCGATCCCGCCGAGCGTGAGGATCGGCACGTACACGAGGATGATGATCGCGATGCCAAACGTGATCGGCCGCACCACCTCGTGGGCGGCTTCGGCCGTCACCTGGCGAACGGTCTTGCCCGCATCACCGGGACTGCC
>CAYNDV010000337.1:0-2487 GCA_964396055.1 uncultured Vicinamibacterales bacterium
GGATCGAGGTAGTACACGATCGGCTTCACCGGGTCACTGACCTTCGCCTTCGGGTCCACCTTCTCGAGGCGGTGGCGGCGGATGTAGCGCACGGACTGCGACGTCCCGAGCGGCGCGGAGTAGTTCCGGTACTCGAAGTCCATGAAGCCCGACCGCGGGTCCCACGCGCGCGGTGTGTAGCCGGCGCCGGGCAGTTCGACCAGCGAGTGGTGCACGCGAATCGTGGCGGCCTCGCCCGACGCGGCTACCGATCCCACCCCCTCGAAGAACGCGCCGCCGGCGCCCACCGATGGCGGGCCGAAGCCGCCGCCCGCGGCGGCCGGCGGGCCCGACACGCCCGGCTGGAAGGCGAAGGTCAGCTCGACCTCCATCTCGGTGTTCTTCGGGAAGTTCTGCGTCATCGGCAGATAGACGCTGCTCCGCGACACGTCAAGGCGGTAGGCGCCGGGTCGCAGGCGCAGCCCCGCGTTGGTGGCGTCGCGCAGCAGGAAGTCCGTCAGGTCCACCAGCACGCGTTCGCCGGTCTGAGCCGCGGCCTGGAATCCCCAGAGCACCGACCGGGCGAACGCGTCCCGCACGGCTCTGCGCTCGGCGGGGTTGTCGCTCATCGCGCGGAACCGGAGGTTCGGCTGGACCATCAGGACCTTCGGCCCGACTTTCTCGAAGATGACGGTGCGCGAGCCGGCCAGGGCGCCGCGGTCGATGCCGATGTCGTTCGAGCCAAGCCCGGCGCCGTAGCCCATGCTGTGCAGGACCTCGACGCCGAAGCGGCCGACCTCCATCCAGAGCTGCCCCGACCGGTCGTCCCAGTAGAGCGGAAAGAACCCGTCCAGCTTCTTCAGGCCGGCGGTCTTCTCCTCGATGGTGGGCAACGGGCCGGCGTCCGGGCGCCGGCCAGCCGGGGGCTGGGCCGCGGCGATGGCAGACAGGGCGAGGAGCAGGGCAGAAACCGGCAGAGCGACCCGGCGAACTGTCATGGGAAACCTCCAGAGGGAGAGCCGGGGCGAGTGTAACAGAAGTTGGATCCCGGCAGCCTCGGCCACCGGCAGGTCCCGAAGCAGTCCCGACCCCCGGGGGATCGGGTTTTGCAGTAGCATACGGCGCCTGACTGGAGAGGCGGCTTTCGGCGCCGCCTCCGCCTGAAGAGACCGTTCACCCGCGTGGCTCGGGGGACGGTCCGGCGACCACGACGGTCGAAACACCGGCGATCCGCCGGACCGGGACAGGACCGGCCTGCCCCGGCATTACCACGGACGGGAGACGGAGGCGGTCATGCAGACATGGGGACGGCTGCGCCTTGGCGCGGCGGCGGTGGTGGTCCTGACCCTTGGCGCCGGCACGGCCTCGGCCCAGTGGCAGATCGAGTCGAAGGACGGCAAGTCGAGCCTGAAGTTCGGCTTCCTCGTGCAGCCGCAGATGGAGATGCTCGAGACGGCGGACCAGACGGCCACGTCGACCAACCTGTACGTCCGACGGTTCCGGGTGCTCTTCGGCGGCAATTTTTCCGAGAAGTGGTCGTTCTTCTTCGAGACCGACAGCCCGAACATCGGCAAGGCCAACCCCGCCACGGGCGTCAAGGACGCCGGCGACGTCTTCATCCAAGACGCCTACGTCACCTACAACCACTCGATGGCCGTGAAGGTGGACGTCGGCATGCTGATGCTGCCGCACTCGCGCAACGGCACGCAGTCGGCTGCCACCCTGCTGGCCGTCGACTACGGCGGCTACACGTTCCTCGATGCCGGCCCCGCCGGTGAACGTGTCGGCCGCGATTACGGCATACAGCTGCGCGGCTATCCGGCTAAGCAGAAGCTCGAGTACCGCCTGGCGGTGTCCCAGGGCGTCCGCGGCGTCAACGCGAAGAACCCGCTCCAGATCTCGGGACGGGCCGTCTACTATCCCTGGGGCGCGGAAACAGGGTTCTTCTACGGCGGCACGTTCCAGGGCACGAAGAAGCAGGCTGGGTTCGGCGGCGGCTTCGCCGTCCAGGACGATGCGACGATCCTGTCGGCGGACGCGTTCTTCGAGACCCCGACGGTGAACAAGAGCCAGGGCCTCACCCTGCAGGTCAACTGGATGCGGTACGACGGCGGGACGTTCCTGTCGTCGCTGGCGGAACAGCAGGCCTTCCTCTTCGAGGCGGGGTATCACCTGGCCAACCACAAGCTGTCGCCCTTCGTGCAGTACGTCATCCGCGACTTCGCCAGCGCCGCCACGCCGGACCAGAACAGCCTCCAGGTGGGCGTGGCGTGGTGGCTGGCGGGGCACCAGCGGAACATCAAGTTCAGCGTCGGCCGCCAGGGCATCGAGGGCCAGGACTCGCGCACGCAGGCGCTGCTGCAGCTGCAGCTGTTCTACTTCTGAGACGTCCGGCTGACTTGTCCCGAGCGACGTCGAGGCGGGACGTCCGGCTGAAGCCGGACGCCACCACGAGAGACGGCCCCGTTTTCCGTTGTTGACTCCCCATCGGTGCCGCATTAGTGTCTG
>CAYNDV010000338.1:0-2463 GCA_964396055.1 uncultured Vicinamibacterales bacterium
CCGGGCGCCAGCGGCGCCCGGGCCCGGCGGGCCGCGGTCCAGGAGTTCTGCGGCATGACCAAGGAAATGATCATCACCTCGAACGCCCACCAGACGATGGTGGCGATCCTCGAGGACGACCAGGTGGTGGAAGTCTCCATCGAGCGCGAACGCCAGCGCGGCGTCGTCGGCAACATCTACAAGGGGCGCGTCTCGAAGGTGCTGCCCGGCATGCAGTCCGCCTTCGTGGACGTCGGCCTCGAGCGCGACGGCTTCCTCTACGTCTCGGACGTCATCGACACCCTCGAGGCCTTCGAGCGCATGGCCGGCGGCGACGACGAGGACGAGGAGGGCGAGAAGGAGGCGGGCGAGGGCCGGAAAGGGGACCGGGGCGAGACGCCGAAGATCGAGTCGCTGCTCAAGGAGGGCCAGGAGATCCTGGTCCAGGTGGTCAAGGAGCCGCTGGGGACCAAGGGCGCCCGCCTGACGTCGCACGTGACGATGGCCGGGCGGTTCCTGGTGTTCATGCCGACGGTGGACCATATCGGCGTATCGCGCAAGATCGAGTCGCGTGACGAGCGCGGGCGCCTGCGCGGCCTCGTGCGGCAGTTCCGCGAGCAGCAGGGCTTCACCGGCGGGGTCATCATCCGCACGGCCGCCGCCGGCCGGCCCGCGGAGGACATCACCAGCGACCTGGTCTACTTCCAGAAGGTGTGGGCCGAGATCCGGCAGCGGGTCGAGTCGACGCGGTGCCCGGCGGGGGTCTACCGCGAGCAGGGCCTCGTGGCCAAGCTCGTGCGCGACCAGCTCACCGACGAGTACGCCGCCATCCGCGTGGACGACGAAGGCGCGTACCGGCAGGTGAAGGACCTCATCGAGCGCATCATGCCGCAGCTGGCCGGGCGCGTGAAGCTCTACAGCAAGGACTTCCCGATCTTCGAGGAGTACGGCGTCCAGTCCGAGATCGACAAGGCCCTGCGCAGCAAGGTCTGGCTCAAGTCGGGCGGCTACATCGTCATCAACCAGACCGAGGCCCTGGTGGCGATCGACGTCAACACGGGCCGGTTCGTCGGCAAGCGCAACGACCGGCTCGAGGACACCATCGTCAAGACCAACGTGGAGGCCTGCAGGGAAATCGTGCGGCAGGTCCGGCTGCGCGACCTGGGCGGCATCATCGTGCTCGACTTCATCGACATGGAGGAGCGCAAGAACCGCCAGAAGGTCTACCAGGCGCTCGAGCAGGAGCTGCGCCGCGACCGGTCCCCGTCCAAGGCCGTGCAGGTGTCCGAGTTCGGCCTGATCGTCATCACGCGCAAGCGGGTGAAGCAGAGCCTGGAGCGGGTCATGACCGAGCCGTGCCCCTACTGCTCGGGCACGGGCGTGATCAAGTCGAGCTCGTCGATCTGCTTCGAGATCCTCGACGAGGTGAAGAAGATCGGCGCGGAGCTCGACGGCCCGGGCCTCGTGCTGCGCGTGCACCCCGACATCGCCCGGGCCCTGAAGCACGAAGAGGCGGGCGTGCTGCGCGACCTGCAGGACGCCCTCCGGAAGACCGTGGCCGTCAAGGCCGACGCCTACCTGCACCACGAGCAGTTCGACGTCATGGCGATGTAGCGCACGATCCTGCACGCCCCGTGACGCGGCTGCACGGAGATGTGCGGCGACCCCTGTCTGCCGGGCCGTCCTCCGCCGATACCCCCGCCTGAGAGGACACTCGATATGCGCCTGCGTTCCCTGGTTGCCCTGTGCGTCGTGTTCACCTGCCTCCTGCCGGCGGCGGCGGCGGCCCAGACCCGCGAACCCCACGCCCTGAGCGTCGCGATCGGCGGCGACACGGGCATCCTGGTCGGCAACGACAACGTCCACGTCGGCTTCACGCCGCAGGCGTTCGGGGAGATCTACCTGCTGCCGCGACTCAGCCTCCGGATCCTCGAGGGCTGGTCGCGCAACGGCGTGAAGGGGGAGTCCCATCTTGACCTCGAGCAGTTCCGCACGGCGCTGAGCCTGGTCTGGAACTGGGAGGCCGAACTCTGGCACCCGTTCGTCGTCGCCGGCGGCAGCGCGCACTCGGTGCGCATGCGCCACGACGACGGGGAACACTCGGGGTGGGATACGCAGCCCGGGTTCCACGTGGGCGCCGGCGTCGAGTACTTCGCCAAGCCGAAGGTCGCGCTGAAGTTCGAGGGGACGTTCTACTGGGCGGACCGCGGCGACTTCGAGCAGGAGGCGTCCGGCTTCGTGCTCACGGCGGGGATCAAGAAGTACTTCTAGGCAGGCCGTTCGGCCGTTCGGCCGTTCGGCCGGACGGGCCGCCAGTGCGCGCGCAGACTTACCGATGGTTGTCGTCCTTCGGGACGCTGTCCTCCGGGCTCAGGGGCAGCGGCTTCGCCTCCAGCGCCTTCGGCCGCTGGGGCCGGGGCCGGTTCAGCAGGGTGTCCTTCATCGTCGGGTGGCTCGCGCTCGGGTCCCAGCCCAGGCGCAGCA
>CAYNDV010000339.1:0-2455 GCA_964396055.1 uncultured Vicinamibacterales bacterium
CCCCCTGCCAGAAGTTCGTGTAGGTGGAGTTGTAGATGATGCCGTCCTTGCCGGCGGCTTCGAGGGCGGCCGCCTGGGCCTGGCCCAGGATGCCGTTCCAGCGGTAGATGAGCGGATGGACGTTCGGGTTGATCGGATCGGTGGCCGGCATGACGAAGATGCGCGCCCCGTTGCCGCCCTGCTGGTGTTCGTCGAGCCACACGGCCGGGAACCAGTCGTGCCAGAGCAGCTGCGCCGTCAGGCGGCTCTCCACCTGCGTGAACATGTACATGTCGCGGTTGTTGTCGTGGCCGACATACGGGTGGTAGAGCCACGGCAGCGGCGACGCTTCGTGCGGGGTGCCGACGTTCTGGTTGTACCAGTCGACGACCATGATCTGGCCGTCGGGGTTGAGGCTGGGCACGAGCACCAGGATCACGTTGTCGAGCACGTGCCGCATCCGCGCCGTGTCCTCGGTCGCCAGCCGGTGGACCAGTTCCATCGCCATCTGCGTGGCGCCCACCTCGGTGGCGTGCATGCTGCACGTGATGACCACCACGGCCTTGCCCGCCTGCACGATCTCGTCGCGCTGGGCCGGCGTCGGCTCGCCGTCCTGGAAGTATAGCCGCCGCTGCAGGGCCCGGTAGTAGTCGCGCTTCTGCAGGTTCGCGGGCGAGCTGATTTCGACGGCCAGGAACGGGTTGCCCTGGGTCGACGCGCCCAGTTCGCGCACCGCGATGCGGTCCGAGGCCGCGTCGGCCAGCCGCAGATACTCGACCATCCGGTCCCACCGCGCGAGCTTCCGGTCCGTCCCCATGCGGAACCCGAAGAACGCCTCGGGCGTCTGCAGGGACGCCCCGCCGGACTGGGCGGTGAGCGGCGCCTCGACGGGCAGCGCGAGCAGCAGGCCTACCAGAACCAGGAACACGAGGAGCAGACGTCGGCGCATGGCAGATCTCCCGGGGGGGACTATACAGTAAGATGCCGCCGACCCACTCCTGGAGATGCGCATGACGCGACTTGTGATCCGTGCCGTGGCAGGACTCGTGCTGCTGGCTGCCGTGGGCTGGTTCGGTGTCACCATCGAGCCGGTGGCGGCGCAGCGATCTGAAGACCAGCTGGTGCCGGCCCCGCCACGCAAGGCGGGCGAAGGCCTCGGGCCCTTCAAGACCCTGGTCATCCGCGGCGCCACGCTGATTGACGGCACGGGGGCCCCGCCCCGCGGACCGGTGGACATCGTCGTCGCCGGCAACCGGATTGCCGCCATTCGCCCGGCCGGCACGCCGGGCCTGCCGCTGCGGCCCAACCGGCCTCCCCAGGGTGCCGACCACGAGATCGACGCGACGGGGATGTTCGTCCTGCCGGGTCTCGTCGACGATCACGTGCACATCGGCGGGCCGCCGAAGAACCCCGAGGCAGAGTACGTCTACAAGCTGTGGATGGCCCACGGCATCACGACCGTCCGAGGCGTGCCTCTGACCTCCCACGCGCGCTCGGTCAGCGAGCGTGAGCGCAGCGCGCGCAACGAGATCGTGGCGCCGCGTCTCTACAACTATCAGACCGCCGGCAGCGGCTGGGACCAGGGGCCGGTCGACACACCCGAGCAGGCCGCCGCCTGGGTGGCCTGGGCGGCCGCCAACGGCGTCGACGGCATCAAGCTCTTCGCCACCCGCCCCGAGATTGCCCAGGTCCTCTTCACCGAAGGCAAGAAGAAGGGGCTGGGCACGATCGCCCACCTCGGCCAGACCGGAGTGGCCCAGCTCAACGCGCTGCAGGCCGCCCGCATGGGCCTCGGCACCGTGACGCACTTCTACGGGCACTTCGAGGCCCTGATGCGCGACTACGTCGTGCAGCCGTGGCCGCCCGACATGAACTACGACAACGAGCAGTGGCGCTTCGGCCAGGTGGCCCGTCTGTGGGACAAGATCTACCCGCCCGGGAGTCCCGAGTGGGATGCCTACCTGCGCGAGCACCTCTCGCTCGGGACGACGTTCAACCCGACGATGACGGCCTACGCGGCGGGCCGGGACGTGATGGCCCTGCGGTCGCGCGACTGGCACGCGAAGTACACACTGCCGTCCCTCGTCGACTTCTACACCCCGAGCCTCACCAATCACGGCGCCTACTTCCACGACTGGACCACCTGGGACGAGGTGGCGTGGAAGAACTTCTTCCAGGTGTGGTTCCGCCTGCTCAACGACTACAAGCGGATGGGCGGGCGCGTCACGGCCGGGTCCGATGCCGGGTTCATCTACAACACCTACGGCTTCGGCATGATTCACGAGATGGAACTGCTGCAGGAAGCCGGCTTCCATCCGCTCGAGGTCATCCAGGCCGCGACGATGAACGGGGCCCTGAACCTGAATCAGGCGACCGGCAAGCCCATCGAGTTCGGCGTGGTCCGGCCCGGCCTGCTGGCTGACCTGCTCATCGTCGGCGAGAACCCCGTGGCGAACCTCAAGGTGCTGTACGGCAC
>CAYNDV010000340.1:0-2430 GCA_964396055.1 uncultured Vicinamibacterales bacterium
CAAACCCGCACCATTATACGCTCCCGCCGGGCGGCGCATGCCGCAGCCTGCGACCCCGGTCACTCCGGGGCCGCCGCCCGGACGCGAGCCGCGGGCCCGTTTTGTGTGTGCTAGACTGCGATGATTTACGGGAGTCCGCCATGATGACAGGATCCGTCACCCCCCTCGCCCGCCTCACGGCCGGCCAGTTGTCGCGCAACGCAGAGTTGCTGGCCTCGGCGCCCCTGCTCGGGCCGCGACGCGAGTCGGCGGTGCTGCCGCTGCGCCTCGATCCCGAGGCGGGGCCGCTGGCGGAGGCCGACGCCGCCGCGCTCGGCGCCCTCGAGAAGCGCGCCGCCACCATCGCCATCGAGGCCCTGGTGTCGCTGGCCCGGGTCAACGACATCGATCACCTCGGCGGCGGCCTGGAACTGATTCCCGGCCTGCTGATGACCCTCGCGTGCACGGACTACGAGGCCACCCACTTCACGATCGAGCACGGCCATACCAGCATCGGGTACTACGGCGCCCTCGCCGCCCTCGGGTTCCTGCCCGAACGCCGCGTCATCGACACGTTCCGGCGCGGTCTCGATATCGCGGGCCACGTGTCGTGGGTGCCCGGAGGCACCGAACTGAGCTCGGGCCGCCTGGGCGCCATCGTGCCGGTGGCCGTCGGCCAGGCCCTCGGCCTCAGGGCCCACAAGGGCGCCGGCGCGAGGGTCGTCTGCCACTGCGGCGACGCAGGATGGATCTCCGGGCAGGCCGTCAACGGGTTCGTGGCCGCGAGCCTGCACGGGGCGCCGCTGGTGTTCGTCATGCACCGCAACGGCATCCAGTTGTCGGGGACGACGGCGCGCATCATGCCGAAGGACCCGCGTCCCATCGTGTCGAGCCTGGGCATCCAGGTCATCGAGATCGCGTCGCTGCACGATCGCGCCTCGCTGCACGCGGCCTACGGCCAGGCGTTCGGCCTCGCGCGCGAGGGCCGGCCGTCGCTCATCTACCCGGTCGGCTTCCGGTCGACGCCGTCGTCGAAGGTGACGGTGGCGACGCTGGGGACGATGTATGGCATCGAGGAGGAGGTGGCGCGTTTCGCCGCCGCCCACCAGGTGCCGCTCGAGACGGAGATCTGGATTCCCGGCTCGCTGATGAGCTTCCGTGACGCGCACGCGATGATGGAGTGCGTGTTCTACGTGAACGGCCTGAAGGGCGGCGAGGCGCACCACGACGGCGGCATGAAGGGGAAGAACGCCGACGCCGTGCTGGGCAACCCGATGCTGCAGTTCACCGCCGCCGAGACCGAGGCCCTGGCGCGGCTCCAGGCCGCCCCGCCCCGCGTCGTCGTCACCGTGGCGCGGCCGGCGCGCGGCACCCCGAACCTGGTGCTCGACGAGGCCGACCTGGCCGGCGTCACCCTGCCGGCCGGCGACGCGTCGGTCAGCGCCCGCGCCGGATCCGAAGCCGCTTACGCGGCCGTCGCCCGCAAGTACCCGCGGGCGTGCTTCTTCGTGTCGTGCGACCTGAACCCGTCGACCAAGATCGGCAAGGCGGCGTCACTCGTCCCGGCCGGCCAGACCTTCGAGATGAGCATCCAGGAGCAGGCGGCCGCGCTCATGGCCAACGGCCTGGCGTTCAGCAGCCGCGAGCCGCAGATCAACGTCTTTGCGACGTTCGCGGCGTTTTTCGAGGGCATCGCCCGCGAGGGCTTCGAGTTCTGGCGGTACCAGCGCAACCTGACGGGGCCCAACGAGGGGCTCAACGTGATCCTGCACCTGTCCCACGTGGGCGCCAACACCGGCCGCGATCATTTTTCGGGCTGGAGCCTGGACTGGATCAACCTCGCGATCGGCTACCTGCCGTACCTGCGGCGTTTCTACGCGCCGGCCGACGCCCGCTCGGCGTTCGTGGCGGTGTGCGATGCGGCCGCTGGCATGGGCGGACACATCGTGGCGATTCCCCGCGACAACGTGCCCGTGCTCACGAAACAGGGCTCGACCGACGCCCTGTGGAGCGCCGCCGACGCGTGGACCCCGGTCACCGAGTACCGGCGATATCCCGGCGCGGCGGTGGCTGTGCTGGCCATGGGCGCGCCGGCGTACCTGGCCGCCGGGGCCGCCGAGTTGACGGCCGGTTCCACGCCGGCCGACGTCTTCGTGGTGAACGGCCTGCCGCTGGACGACGGCTGGGTGCGCGGCCTGGCGGCCCGCTACACCCGCGTCGTCACCGTCGAAGACGGCCTCATCGGCAACACGGCGTCAGGGCTGCGTGGTCTGGCAGGGCTGGTGTCGAGCGAACTCTACGGCACCGGCGTGGCCCTGGAACATGTTGGCATCGCCGACCCGCAGGTGGCGCCGTCCGAGGAGTTCAAGAAGGTCTGGGAACACTTCGGGATCACGGCGGAGGCGATCCAGAGAGCGATCGCCGGGCGGTAGGGGGGACGGGGACGGGGAC
>CAYNDV010000341.1:0-2408 GCA_964396055.1 uncultured Vicinamibacterales bacterium
GCCCCACGCCCCACGCCCCACGCCCCACGCCCCACGCCCCACGCCCCACGCCCCCGGCGTAGAGTGTCCCGAATCCAGACAACCGAACACGTTGGCTCCGCAGAAGACCCGGCAAACACGGAGTCAAGTGCTTCATGAACAACAACTTAGTGGTGATGGCGCATCTGACCTCCAGGCCCGCCCGCGGATGAAGTCCTCTCGTCGGCAGACTTCTTCTCCACAGTTCGCGTAGGGCGTGGCGGGGCCTCGCGTGAGACGTCATGCGCCGATCTGCGCATTTCAGGCCTGAAATCGACGATCCGTGGCGCCGGTCGCCGTGCGGTACGGCCGTTGCTGAACCGAGGCTGTCTCTTCCTGGGTGTGGAGAGCGCCCGTCGGCGCGTGGTCAGACGCGCAGGCGGCAGGAGGAGGGGGCCGGCGTCATGTCGTCGCCGGCACACAACAAACCCCCATTGTGGAGGCCACCATGAACCGTTTGAAGGGTCAGCGCGGTCTGTCGCTGATCGAAGTCACCATCATGCTGCTGGTCCTGATGCTCTTGACCGGTGTCCTGGCGCCGTCGATCTTCGACTTCGTCATCGACGCGAAGTGGGTCAAGGTCAAGGAGGACTGCGAGGCGATCGGCCTGACGGTGGCGCGGATGAACCGCGACATCGGCACCTGCCTCAAGTTCACGGGCAACGCGGCGTGCGACGAGCAGAACCGCGTTGACATCCTGTACAGCGACGGGCCCGACACCGTGGTCAGCGACCTGGCTGGCACCGCGGTGACCGACTACACGAGCACCAACATCACGCCGAACAACATCAACTGGGACAACGACTCGGATGCGTTCGTCGGCGACTACATGGAAGACCAGTTCGCCACCAACGCGCCGCTGTACAACACGCCGTCCCAGAACTACCCGGCTCCGGCCTTCCCGGTGGGTCCGCTCTTCGGGATCGGCTGGCGCGGGGCGTACCTGGCGCCGCCCATCGGTCCGGATCCGTGGGGAAAGCGCTACCTCGTGAACAGCGTGTTCATGGGCGTCGCCACCGACTCCAACGACCTGGCGGCCGAAGGCCACCGGCAGCGCTGGTGGGAGCGTGACGTGTTCTGCATCTCGCCGGGCCCGAACGGTCTCTACGAGACGTTCTTCGGCGGCTGCACGACCGACCATGGCACGTGCCGCGAGGGTGACGACTTCGTGTACGTCATCGCCGGCAGCGGGCGCTAACAGTCCCACAGGGCTGGCCCGTCAGCGGTTCACGGCGCGCCGGGACAACGAGACACCGCGCTCTCCATCGTTCCCGGCGCGCGGCTGACTGACGGGCGCTCCCCGCACGTCTTCGCACGAGCCACGACCGCGGTGTCCCACAAAAGCTGTAGCAGCTGGAGGTGACGGCCCTACACTTCGTGTAGACCACGGGGGCCGCTCCGGGACACCGCGCGTAAGTTGCTGTAAAATCGTATCTTTGGGTGGGTCGCGTCGCGCCGCAGGGGACACCGTGGCCGGGGACGAAGCCCGCGCTCCGCTCCGCCGGGTCCCCACGGATTGTAGGAGCCAGGGCGTGACGCCGCGGGCAACCGCGTGCAGGATGGCGGTCAAGTGTCTGAAAACGTGACACTTGGCCGAAGTGGACGACACGGAGGTGAGTGGGGAACGTTCGTTGCAGCAGCTGCCCGGTCCGATGCCGCCAGGGTCAGGCCGTATCGGAGCAGCGGCGCGAGGGCAAGCGCCGGTTTCCCAACACACCACAAGTGGAGGCCACCTATGCGTAAGTTCAAGGGACAGAAAGGCCTGTCGCTGGTGGAGGTCACGATCATGCTCCTGGTCCTGATGCTCCTCACCAGCGTGCTGGCGCCGTCGATCTTCGATTTCGTGATCGACGCGAAGTGGGTCAAGGTCAAGGAGGATTGTGAAGCCATCGGCATCACGGTCGCCCGGATGGTCCGGGACGTGGGTCCGTGCTTCAAGTTCAACGGGGTTGCGGCCTGCGATGAGGCGAACCGCGTCGACATCCTCTACAGCGACGGTCCCGACGTGACGGCTGCCGACGTGATCCCGATCGATTACTCGAGCAACAACATCACGCCGTCGGCCATCAACTGGGACAACGATTCGGACGCCCTCGTGGGCGACTGGATGGAAGACCAGTTCGCGACCAACGCGCCGCTCTACAACACGCCGTCGCAGAACTACCCGCCGCCGGCGTACCCGGTTGGTCCGCTGTTCGGCATCGGCTGGCGCGGGGCCTATCTGGCGCCGCCGATCGGCCCGGATCCGTGGGGAAAGCGCTACCTGGTGAACTCCGTGTTCCTGGGCGTGGCGACCGACTCCAACTCGGCCGTCGACGAGGGCTACTACACCCGCTGGTGGGAGCGTGACGTGTTCTGCATTTCGCCGGGCCCGAACGGTCTCTACGAGA
>CAYNDV010000342.1:0-2368 GCA_964396055.1 uncultured Vicinamibacterales bacterium
ACGAGTTGATGTTGGCCGCTTCCGTGGCCTGCTGGACGTTCATGCCGAACTCGACGACGTTCAGGAAGAACTGCAGCAGGTTCTGGTCCTGCGTGTCGCCCCCCTGCACCGCGAACGACAGGAACGGGCGGCCGTCCTTCAGGGCCAGCGTCGGCGTCAGCGTGACGCGCGGCCGCTTGCGCGGCTCGAGCACGTTGTACGGGCCGTCGGCCGGATCCGTGACGAAGCTCTGCATCCGCTGGCTCATCCCGATGCCCGTCGAGCCGGCGATGGCCGCCGGGATCCACCCGCCGCTCGGCGTGACCGACACCACCCAGCCCTCGGCATCGGCCGCCTGGATCGAGGTGGTGCCAGCGGTGAAGCCGTCCTCGAAGGTGCGGGCAGGGCTGACGCCCTGCACGACGTCGCCGGTGCGGATGATGTCCTGGTTGTTCTGGCGCGGCCCCTGGGGGAAGTTGCCCCACTTCTCCAGGATGGTCTTGAACGGGTTCACGCCGCCCTGGAACGGATACGGGTCGCCGGGCTTCGCGTCGGGATCGTTCTTCTCCCAGTTGATGGTCTTCGCGCGGGCCGCGGCGTACTCCTTCGACAGCAGGCCCTTCACCGGCTCCTCGGGCGGGAAGTCCGGGTCGCCGTAGTAGAAGTCGCGGTCGGCGAAGGCCAGGTTCATCACCTGGTAGAGCGCGTGCACGTACTTCGGCGAGTTGTAGCCCATCGCCTTGACGTCCATGCCCTCGAGCATGTTCAGCGCCTGCAGCAGCGCGGGGCCCTGCGTCCACACGGTCAGCTTGTAGACGTCGATGCCTTTGTAGGACGTCATCACCGGCTCTTCGATCTTGACCTTCCAGGTGGCCAGGTCCTCGTAGGTGTGCAGGCCGCCGAGTTCCTGCGATCCGCGGGCGAACTCGCGGGCGATATCGCCCTTGTAGAACCGGTCGTAGGCGGCGTAGATGGCCTCCTTGCGCGTCCGGCCGGCCTTGAGGGCCTGCTGCTCGGCCTCGACCAGTTTGCGCAGCGTGGCAGCCAGGTCGGCCTGCACGAAGACCTCGCCCGCCTCCGGGGCCTCGCGGGCCTCGCCGGGATGCGTCAGGAACACCTTCGCCGACGGCGGCCACTTCTTGATCTCGGCCTTCTGCCGCTCGATCGCCCCCGCCGCCGACGCCTCGATCGGATACCCGTCGGCCATCTGGATCGCCGGCTCCAGCACGTCCTTGAGGCTCATCGTCCCGTACTCGGCCAGCATGACCATGAGGCCGCCCGGCGTGCCCGGCGTGACGGCCGCCAGGGGACCGTACTCGGGCGGGTAGGCCATGCCCTTGCTCTTGAAGAACGCGGGCGTTGCCCCGGTCGGCGCCACGCCGAGGGCGTTGATGCCGATCACCTTCTTCGTCTTCGGGTTGTAGATCAGCGCCTGGGTCTCACCGCCCCATCCGAGCGTGTCCCACATCGTGGAGACCGCGCCGAGCATGGCGCAGGTGGCGTCCACCGCATTGCCGCCCTTGCTGAAGATCAGGGCGCCGGCCGTCGCCCCCAGCGGCTTGCCGGTGATGGCGACCCAGTGGCGTCCGTGCAGGACGGGTTTCACGGTCCGCTGCGACTGCGCGTGGGCGACGATGCCGACGACGACGAGGGCCAGGAGCACCAGGGAGGTGACAAAGCGCATCGGAGTCTCTCCTGCAGGCAACGGCGCCCGGCGGCGCAGGGCGCCTCGGGGCCAGCGGGTCTCGGGTGGGCTGCACTCTACTACAGCCGCCACCCCGCCGGCCACCGGGCGCGCGCCACCATCTGCCGATGCCCAGAACCCGGCGCGCCGTGGCCTCGTAAGACCGATCAGGAGGGATCGACGCCGATGGCAGACCAGACGTGGTGGGAGACGACGAAGGTGCAGGGCGACAAGGTGGTGGAGACCGTCCGACGGCTCATCCACGAAGGCAACGTCCGTCGCATCATCATCAAGCAGGGCGACCGGACCGTGGCCGAGTTCCCGCTGACGGCCGGCGTGGTCGGGGCGGTGTTCGCCCCGGTCCTGGCGGCGATCGGGGCCCTGGCGGCCTTGATCAAGGAGTGCACGATCGCCGTGGAGCGCGAGGCCGAGGCTGCCCCGGCACCGACGCCGGCGGCCGACACACCTGAGACGCCGGCTGAAGAAGCGGCCGAGCCGGCTCCCCCTGAGGACCAGCCGGCGGCACGGACGCTGTAGGGAAGAAGACAGAAGACAGAAGACAGAAGACAGAAGCAAGAAGCAAGAATGAGCACGCCTCAACAGAACGGGCGCGACAGGTGGCACCACCTTGTCGCGCCCGTAGTCTTTCCCGAGCCTCTAGCCTCTAGCCTCTAGCCTCTAGCCTCTAGCCTCTAGCCTCTAGCC
>CAYNDV010000343.1:0-2336 GCA_964396055.1 uncultured Vicinamibacterales bacterium
CTCGTAGATGTAGACCATCAGCGGGTACTTCTTCGCCGGGTCGAAGTTGTCGGGCTTCGTGAGGATGGCCCGCAGCACCTTGCCGTCCGCGTTGCGGTAGTCGATCAGCTCCGACCGGCCCCAGACGTACCCGGCCTGCTGCGGATTGGCGTCGCTGATCTTCGTCAGGTTCTCGAAGTTCGGACCCGCCGTCCACAGATTGGGGAACTCGTCGAACCGCTGCGCGGTCAGGATGAACGGCCCGTCGGCCGTCTTCGGCTTGAGCAGCACGGCGCCGCCGCCGCCACCGGGCCCGAAGCCCCCTCCGCCGCCCGGGCTGGCGATGAGCTTGTCGGCCATCAGCAGTTGCTGCGGCTCACCGTAACTTGGCGGCAACGGCGCTGGCGGCGCGGGTTGCCCCTTCGCCGGCCTGGTCCCCTTTGCGGCGATGGCCGGCGGCGCGGCGGCCGGCGTGATGCGGAAGTACCCTGTGGCTTTCGTGACGTCGTTGACCGCCGACACCAGGAACGGCCGATCGGCCGCGACCGTCCGCTCCTCGGGATCCGTCCGGACGTAGCGGAAGACGGTCTTCGTCCTGCGGCCTGCGCCGCCCGTGACCAGCCGCGCGTCCGTGCCGTCCGGGCGGACCTCCCAGATGTCGTACTTGTCGTAGACGAGCACGGAGCGGTCGTCCGCGGTCCAGCCGGCGGAGCCGTAGGCCCGTGCGGGCTCGGGCGTGTCGTTCGACTCGTCATCGAAGCGGACCCCGAGCTTGCCGGTGAGGTTGGTCTTCACTCCGTCGCTGACGCGGATGGAGTACCACTGCCCGTCGTCGGCGTTGAACGAGAGTGCGTACGTCCCGCCGGGCGCCAGCGTCGCGCCGAACCGGGACTTCTCCAGCAGCTTCCGGCGCGTGCCGTCGGCCAGGCTCACGGCATAGTAGTCGTTGTGGCCGGCGTCCCACGAGATAGCCTGGCGGTAGGGCACGTCGGACGACCCGAGCGCCACCGCCGGATGATCGATCACCGTGACCTCGGGCATGTCCGGCGCCGCCAGCGGCACGAACTTCCGGTCCTTCAGGTGCACGACCGCCCTGAAGTTCCGCTTCTTCTCGTCCTCGGCGCGGACCTTCTGCATGGGCTGCAGGTAGGCGTCCTTGTAGTTCCAGATGTCGACCTTGATCGGTTCCGCGGCATCGTCTGCGGGTTCGGGCGCCGGCGGCCGGCCGTAGCCGAGGAACAGGCGGGCCCCATCCTTCGAGAACTCGAGGCGTCCGTGCTCGCTCACCACCATGGCCGACGGCATGCCCGGTGTGGTGCCGGCCGCCAGTTCGACGGCTGCCTCAGCCGCCGGAGACCAGTAATACAGCTTGTAGACGGCTGGATCGCCCTTGTAGGTGTCGCGGTCGCTCAGGAACGCCAGTTGGGCAGCCTTGTCGTCGAAGACAAGGGCCTTGTAATGGCCGAGACCCGAGAGCAGGGTTTTCGTCACCCCATCCGCGGCGCGTCGCGCATACGCGCCATCCTTCTCGGGCGTCTTCGCCGGGGCCGAGGTGGCGTAGGCCAGCCACGAACCGTCCTTCGCCCATGCGTACTCCACGACGTCGGCGATCGAGGCCTGCGTGCCGGACGCCAGCGTGCGAACGACGAGTTCGGTGCCGGGGTCCTTCTTCTTCTCTTTCGGCTTCTTCGCCGCGTCGGCCTTCGGCTCAGGCCTGGGCTCTGGCTTCGCCTCTGGGTCCTTCTTCTCGTCGGCCTTCTTCTCGGGCGCCTCCAGCAGGTAGGCCACGCAGGCGCTGGACTCGTCCGGCACCTTCACGCTCTTGACCCGGTTCGCGGTGAAGAGGTCGCCGGTCGTGAGATTGAGGATGCCGAGACCGCCCTTGGGCTGCTCCTCCGGCTTCTTCTTCTCCTTTTTCGCCTTGTCGACCTCGGCCTTCGGCGGGGCGATGGTGAACACCACGAAGGCCCCATCTGCCGTGATGACCGGGTCCTTGCCGCGGGAGTGGCGTTTCTCGGCGCCGGTCTTCAGATTGCGAACCACGAGTTCGCTGTCGCCGTCCTGTGGCGTGAGCGTGTAGGCGAGCCAGGCGCCGTCACGCGATACCTTGACGCTCTGGATGGACTTCCAGCCATCGAAGGCGTCGTACGTGATGACCTTCTTCGCCGGGGCCTGTGCCGACAGTCCGCCGAACGGGAGGACAAGGCAGACGGCGACTGCAAGCCAGAGCAGGGTCCGGGGTCGCTGACGCATGGTGACTCCTTGGAGTTGACGCCTGGGGATGGAACGGGCCGCGCACCCAGGCGGCGGCCGAGTGGGGGGATGGTAGCACGGGGACCGGTACAGACGAACGGGGC
>CAYNDV010000344.1:0-2310 GCA_964396055.1 uncultured Vicinamibacterales bacterium
CCGCCCTCGCGGTGAGCCTGTCGATGATGGTGGCCATCGCCGTGATGATCGGGAGCTTCCGCGACACGGTCAGCTACTGGGTGGGCCAGACGCTGCAGGCCGATCTCTTCGTCAGCCCTGGCGTGCGGCCCCGGCCCGGCGTCGAACACACGCTCTCGCCGGATGTCGTGGAGGCCGTTCGGCAGTCGCCGGACGTGGAGGCCGCCGACGCGTTCCGCAACATGGACCTGGCGTACGAGGGCAACCTCGTGGTCCTCGGATCGGGCGACTTCGGCATCGTGCTGTCGCACGGATCGCTGATGTTCAAGGACCCGGCAGACGGCCGCGACGCCCTGCGCGCCGCGATCGGGGCCGACGCCGTCGTCGCCTCCGAGTCGTTCGTGAACCGGTACGGCAAACGACGCGGCGACCACGTGGAACTGGCCACGCCGTCCGGCCCCCGCCGGTTCCGGATCGCGGCCGTCTACTACGACTACACCAGTGACCGCGGCGTGCTGGTGATGGACCACAGCACGTTCCGCCGGCACTTCGGCGTGCTGCCGCCGACCGGCATGACGGCGTACCTGCGCGCAGGGGCCGACCCGGACCAGGCGCGCGCCACGCTGCTCTCGGCCCTCGGGACGGGCCACCGCGCGTTCATCTACACCAACGCATCGCTGCGCACCGAGGTGCTGCGGATCTTCGACAGCACGTTCGCCATCACGTACGCCCTGGAGGTCGTGGCCGTGTTCGTGGCCATGATGGGCGTGGCCGGCACGTTGCTGACCCTGGTGCTCGAGCGGCGCCGCGAACTGGCCCTGCTGCGCCTCGTCGGCGCCACCACGCGCCAGGTGCACCGGATGGTGGTGTTCGAGGCGCTGCTGATCGGGGCCGCCGGGCAGGGGCTCGGCCTCGCCGTCGGCATGGGGCTGTCGCTGGTCCTGATCTTCGTGATCAACCTGCAGAGCTTCGGGTGGACCATCCAGTTCAGCGTGCCCGCCGGCTTTCTCGTGCAGGCCACCGTGGCGGTCCTGGCGGCCACCGCCCTGGCCGGGTTCTTCCCGGCGCGACGGGCCGCCCGCCTCGTCATGGAGCGCGAAGAATGATCCCCCGCGCCGCCGCCCTCGTCGCCGTCACCCTCGCGTTAATCAATCCCGGATTGATTTATGCACAGTCGCCAGACCGGGAAATCAATCCGGGTTTGATTTCTCAGCCGGGCGCCTGGCGGCAGGCCCTGCCCGGATACGTGTTCCAGTTCCCCCGGGATCACGCCAGCCACCCGGACTTCAGGATCGAGTGGTGGTACTACACGGGCAACGTCGAGACGGTTGACGGACGCCGTTTCGGCTACCAGGTGACGTTCTTCCGCGTCGGTGTGGATCCGGCTCCGGCGAATCCGTCGCGCTGGGCCGTGCGCGATATCTTCATGACCCACGTGGCCGTGAGCGACCCCGCGGGCCGGCGCTACCGGTACGCCGAGCGGCTGTCACGGAGCGGGCCCGGCCTGGCTGGCGCGCGCACGGACCGGTACGAGGTCTGGAACGAGGATTGGTCCGCCCGCCTCGACGAGAACGGGCGTCACGTGCTCCGGACATCCGGGCACGCCGCCGCCGTGGATCTGATCCTCGACGAGGGCGAACCGCCCGTCGTCAACGGCACGAACGGCATCAGCCAGAAGGGCTCGCAGCCCGGCAACGCCTCCCATTACTACTCGGTGATGCGGATGCCGACCCGCGGCACGCTCACCATCGAGGGCGAACGGCACTCGGTGCGCGGCGTCAGCTGGATGGACCACGAGTTCGGCACCAGTTTCCTCGAGCCCGACCAGCAGGGCTGGGACTGGTTCTCGATCCAGCTCGACGATGGTCACGAATTGATGCTGTACCAACTGCGCCGCGGTGACGGCAGCCGCGATCCGCGGTCGAGCGGGACGCTGGTGTCCCCCGACGGGCGCGTGACCCACCTCGCTGACGGCGACTTCACGCTGGCCCGGACCGGTCCGTCGTTTCACTCGCGCGTCAGCCAGGCTCGATACCCGGTCGCCTGGCAGGTCTCCGTCCCCTCACACGGCCTCGACCTGACGGTGACGACACCGCTCGAAGACCAGGAACTGCACACGGCTGCCTCGACAGGCGTCACCTACTGGGAAGGCCTGATCGACATCACGGGCACCGTGCGCGGCCGCCGCGCCACGGGCCGCGGCTACCTGGAGATGACCGGCTACGCCTCCCCCATGGGCCGCATCTTTCAATAGGTCTACGCTCGCCCTTCGGGCTCGCTCCCGGCTTATTTGGGATCTACGCTCGCCCTTCGGGCTCACTCCCGGCTTCT
>CAYNDV010000345.1:0-2310 GCA_964396055.1 uncultured Vicinamibacterales bacterium
TAGCCTCTAGCCTCTAGCCTCTAGCCTCTAGCCTCTAGCCTCTAGCCTCTAGCCCTGCCGCCCCTCCCCGAAGACGCCCTTGAGCACGAAGCCCACGTTGGCCGGGCGTTCGCCGAGGCGCCGCATGAAGTACGGAAACCACTGCCTGCCGAACGGCACGTACACGCGCATCCGGTAGCCATCGCGCACGAGCGCATTCTGGAGGTCGCGCCGGATGCCGTAGAGCATCTGGAACTCGTACTTGTCCGGGCCGATGCCCGCCTCCTTCGCGAAGGCGTTGGTGGCCGCGATCATCTTCGGGTCGTGGGTCGCGATGGCGGGGTAGGTGCCCTCCGTCATCAGGATCTTCATGATCTCGATGTAGGCCTTGTCCACGTCGGCCTTGGCCTGGTGGGCCACGGCCGCGGGCTCCTTGTAGGCGCCCTTCACCAGCCGCACGCGCGCGCCCATCTTCGACACGGTCCGCGCGTCCTCGACCGAGCGGAACACGGCCGACTGCAGCACCACGCCGGTGTTCCGGTACCCTTCGGCCCAGACGGCGGTGAACATGTCGAGCGTCTTCTGGATGTAGGGCGTGTTCTCCATGTCGATGCGCACGAAGAAGTCGTGGGCCCGCCCGAGATCCAGGATGTGCTTGACGTGCTGGACGCAGACGGCCTGATCGATGTCGAGGCCGAGCTGCGTGGGCTTGATCGAGATGTTCCGGTCGATGCCGGCCGCAAGGATCTTTTCGACCAGCGTGAGGTACACCTTCGTGGCCGCCTCGGCCTCCGCCAGCGTCGTGATGCTCTCGCCGAGTTGGTCCAGGGTCAGCAGCATGCCGTGCTGCTGGATGGCCCTGGCGGCTTCGATGGCCTCGTCGGCGGTCTCGCCGGCGATGAACCGGCGGGCGAAGCTCGTCGGCTTCGCCATGCCGTAGGTGGACGCCATCTGCTCCAGGGTCTTGCTGCGGGCCAGGGCGTGGAAGAACGACTTCGAGAGGGCATCCAGCATCGTCAGGTCCTGTCGGAGGGTGTCATCTGGGTCAGGTGGTGCTGAATGGTGCGCGCGTAGTACCGCAGCAGGGACCGGTCGCGCACCCGGACGCGGCCGCCTTCCTTGTGGACGATGCCGCGTCGCGCCAGCCGGGCCACGCCGTCGTCCACGACGTGGCGGGCATCGGTGCTGGCCAGGTTGGCCCCCAGGGTCTGGAGGCCGTCGAGCAGGCCGGCCACCCGCGACTCGAGCTGGGCCGGCGTCAGCGAGGGCCGCATGGCCGCCGCCACCACCGCCGTCGGCAGCACCTTGTAGAGGCGGCCGATGATGTCGCGGGTCAGGTGGGCGAGGTCGAGCACGTCCCGGCGCGATTCCGGGTGGTAGCCGTCGAGCGCGAGGGGTTCGCCGAAGGTGACGAACGCGCGGGTCCGGTACCCGACGGCCGCCGTCATCATCTCCGCGAGCTCGCGCGAGAACGGCCGCTGGCGGCGCTTCACGCCCTGGTGCGCCAGGGACCGGTCCTCGAGCACGATGTCGTAGGCCACCGCGACGGGCACCATCAGCATGCCGGAGATGCCCGCCTGCAGGGCCGCGTGGATCAGGCCGGTCTTCGGGTTCTTGATCTCGCCGCTGTAGCTGCGCCCGCCTTCGGGGTAGAAGAAGAGGTCCCGGCGCTTCAGCACCTCGGCGACGTAGGCCTTCAGGGTGATGAGGTAGACCGGGTCCTTCGTATTCCGGCGGATCGGGATCGCGCCCGTGACGTGACGCTGAATCAGGCCAAGCGGGCCGCCGAAGAGGTTGATGCCCGCCGCGATCAGCGGCGGCCGGATGCCGAGGTCGTCCAGCACCAGCAGCTCGACCAGATAGTCGGTGTGGCTCTTGTGGTTCGAGACGTAGACCACCCGGGCGGTGCGCACCGCGCGCCGGGGAATCTCGGGCTGCTCGACAATCCGGGTCATCTTCCGGAAGATCGGATACAGCGGATGCTGCAGCGCGCGATAGAGCTGGTATCGCTGCGTGGTCTGCAGTTCGTCGAGGTACGCCAGGACCCGCTCGCGGGTGGCGGCGGGCGTGCCGGCGTGGCCATCCCGGAGGATGCGGACGATCTCCTCGCGTTCGAGCACCGCCTGCCCGACGTCGCGCAGCGTGGCGGGCGTCATGCGGGGCGCGCCTCCCCGGGGTCGCGACGGCGGCGGGTGCGGCCCGCGAAGGTGGACGGCGTGCAGGGCATCATCAGGCTGATCGCTCCGGACCCGGCGCCGCGCGATGGCGCGGGCGGGCAAACCCGCACCATTATACGCTCCCGCCGGGCGGCGCATGCCGCAGCCTGCGACC
>CAYNDV010000346.1:0-2308 GCA_964396055.1 uncultured Vicinamibacterales bacterium
TGCCCGGCGCCATCGTGTTGAAGTTATTGTAGGCCGGGTTAGCCGGCGGCGGCCGGTAGGTGCCGGCCTCGCTGTGCAGGAGATCGTACTTGCCTGCGATCCCGGCCAGCGCCGTCGCCACCGGCAGCTCGCAGGTGGGCAGGTAACCCAGCCAGTTGTAGCCGGCATGCAGCGAGATCGGCTGATTGGCTGCGATCCGCGTGCCGGTGACCGAAAGAGCGGAGGCGGCTGTCGTCCACAGCAGGTAACTCTGGCCGGGCGCCACCGTGGTGCAGGTGTTGAAGCGCGGGTCGGCGGGCGGCGGCAGGTAGGTGCCGTTTTCGCATTGCAGTTTGGTATACGCACCGGCGAGGGGCGCCAACAGCGTTTCGACCGGGATCACATCCGCGGCTGCCAGATCCACCGGGCGAATTGCCTTGTCGTTCTGCCAGATGACCGGGTAGGGGGTGGGCGACGCGGCGATGCCGTTGATCTTGAAGATGATCGGATCGCCCGGGTTCATTCCGGGTGTGGCGCCCTCGGCGCCGTACACGCGCATATAGCCGTAGAGGCCCTCGGCTGTGATCTTGAAGCAGCCGGTCTTCACCCCGGCCGGGCTGTATGCCTCGACGAGCGTGCCAACCGGCGCGGCCGCGCTGCCGAGGATGGCATCGCCGTAGACGCTGGTGAACGCCGACGTCGCCGTGACGCCGGTGCAGGCGGCCGCCGGCCGCACGGGCGGTTTCACGTTGAAGGAGAACCAGTTGGGGCTGCCGGAGTGCAGATCCAGGGACTGCGTCACCTGGGTGACCTGTTCGGGCAGCAGGGTCAACTCCTCCAGGGCAATCTCGTTGACAAAGGCCCCTGCCAGGACGTTCAGTCGCGTGATGCGGACGACGATCGACCCGTCACCGGAGTACATCCCCACAGGCACATCAACGACTTTGTCGTCGCGATCGATGCCAGTGACCTCCAACATGACCCCGGTGTCAACGCTGTCCACGGCAACCGTCTGCTGCACCATGGCCGTGCCGGAGCCCTGGTAGACGGTGATGAGCAGCTGGTAGTGTTTGCTGGGCTGCAGGCCGTCGAACCGATAGCGCAGCTCGTTATCAGGGTCATCGTCGGGATTGCTATTGCCGATGTCAATGCGCCGCGATTGGTAAGGCAGCGTGCCCCAGGTGGTCTGCTTGACGCCATCAAGCGGGCCGAAGGTGCGCGCCGCGGAGTAGTCCGCCTCGGTGCTGCCGCCGGAATCCGCATAGCGATAATCTATGTCGTACAGGTTGACTTCGGAGACCACGGCGTCGTTGCCCAACAGCTCCTCGATGCTGATCACGATGCTGCGATCCGCGTAGAAGGCGGGATCCAGCCGGAACGACAGCCGGTGCGGCGCGAGATCGCTCAGGTCAATTGGGTCGCTGATGACGTTGTCGTCGATCCGCACCCGTTCCTGGCGCCCCAGGCCGTCGCACTCGTAGAGCGTCAGGTCCAGATGATAGAAGTGGCCCGGCAGCAAGTGATCGAAGCGGTACTGCACCTGGCCGCTCCAGTTGTTGCGTTGAGAGCCGTTGCTGCCCGCGCCGCAGAAGGTGTTGGATTCCCCGTTGAGGTAGCCGAACCCGAGGGCAGGATCATAGGCCGGGTCATAGGCAGTCCCGCCGCCGCTGTCAATGAGCAGCGGGCTGGCGAAGCCGACGTACACGTCGCGCCAGGCGTCGTTGTTGCCCTCGTCGTACTCGCCGATCTGGCGGGCGCGGTCGGCGCGGGCGAACAACCGGTGTGAGCCGGGCGCAGCCGGTGTCCAGGCGAACGAGACGTTCGTTTCGGTGGCCGGCGCCACGCTCGGGGAGCCTTCCGCCACGAGCGTTCCTCCTGCGTCTGGGTTACCATCGTACAGCGCCAGCGCGGAGGCCGACGCAGCGGTCTGGCCGTCGTTCCGCAGCGTCAGCGTGACCGTGACCGTCTCGCCCGCCGTCGGCTCGTTGTCCGAGAGCGCGATCTGCATCACACGCAAGTCGGGCCGGGTCTTGATGGTCAGGCTCGCCGTGGCCTCATTGTTGGTTTCGTTTGTCTCTGCCAGGCGGTTGTGCGGATCAAGGACCACCCGCACCGGCGTCGCGCCGGTGAAGCCGAGGGTGTTCCACACGATCTCGGCCTGCGCCGCACCGCTCGCGGGCACGTTCGGCACGAACGCGCTGCCGATGTACCATTCGCCCCAATCGGCCGAAGTTGCATAGAAGCTGGCCGTGAGCCGGCCGGTGTCCAGACTGCCCGTGTTGTGGAGTGTAGCCGACACCGACACCTCGTCTCCTTCCACCGGGTCGGT
>CAYNDV010000347.1:0-2306 GCA_964396055.1 uncultured Vicinamibacterales bacterium
TCATATCCATGCCTCATGCGGGCCACTGCCCGCGCCTCGTGCCCGCCCTACTGCCTGCACCAGCCGCGCCTACGAGACCGGGTCGCCCCAGTCGGCGAAGTTCACCGACATCATGCCCGTCACCTGCACGTCGTTGCCGTTCTGGTCCCGGCCGTAGAAGGTGATCTCGGCAATGGTCGAGATGACGATGTCGCCGCCACCGCCGCGCAGGGCCTTGAGCGGGGCCTCCATCTTGGCCTGCGCCCGCACCAGGGCGAAGCTCAGCGTCCCGCCGTTGGCGTCGAAGGTGCCTGAGGCGCCGCCGTCGAAGGCGTACGGCACGTCCACGCCCTGCGTGTTGCGGCCGTCGGATCGCCTGAAGACCACCCGATAGCGGGTCACGGTGATGGCGTTGATATTGGTCGGGGTGGTGGGCGCGTTGGGCGATCCGACGTCCTTCAGGCCCATGCGCAGCACGGCCCGGCCCATGTCCTCGTAGATCGTGGGCTGCAGCACCTGATCGGACCCCACCTGCACCTTGACGTTCGTGACGACGTCGGACTGGAGCACGTTGCCGAAGTCGTCGGGGCGCGCGCCCGACGAGGCGCTCAGGGTCTCGAGGTACAGGTACGAGGGCGACTTGCCGCTCGACGAGTTCGCGTTGCCGCAGGAGGTGCTGCCCGCCGCCGCCAGCAGGACGAGACCCGCCACCGCCACGGTGCCGGCCACCCGGTTCCGTTTCTCCGTTCTGCCCGTCATGACGTTCTCCCTGTGCACGGCCGTTACCGCCGGATCCGCGGCGTGATGAAGATCAGCAGTTCCCGGTCCTCGCCGGAGTTGAGGTCCCGCTTGAACAGCCAGCCGAACAGCGGAATCCGGTGCAGGTACGGCACCTTGTCGCTGGCGCTGGTCTCGCGCGTCACGAAGATGCCGCCGATGACCATCGTCTCGTTGTCCTGCACGAGCACCTGGGTCTTCGCCCGCTGGGTGTCGATGGGCGGGATGCCGTTCACCTCGCGGCTGTAGTCGGGCGAGGCGTTTTCCAGGTTGAGATCGAGGATCACCGTGTTGGCCGCCGTAATCTGCGGCTTGACCCGCAGTTGCAGGGCCGCATCCTTGAAGGTGACGGTCACGGTGTTGTTCGAGACGGTCTGGATGGGGATCTGGATGCCCTGCATCATCTCCGCCTCGACGTTGTTCTGCATCATCACGCGGGGCGTCGAGAGGATCTTGCCGTGGCCGTTCTTCTCGATGGCCGACAGGGCGACGTCCAGGTTGAACGACCCGTTGAGCGTGCCCATCGCGATGCCGACGGCGCTGGTGGCGCCCGTGACCGGGAGGTTCACGCCCGTCGGCGACGTCTCGCGCACGGCCCCCACGGGGCTGTTCTGCGTGGTGCCGGTGCGGCCGCTGATGCCGGCCGTGGCCGGGAAGCGCAGCGGCGAGGTGTTGCCCAACTCCGACGCCATCCGGCCGTTGACGCCCCACTGCACGCCCAGGGCCCGCGCCGAATCGCGCGAGGTCTGGACGATGCGGGCCTCGATCTCCACCTGCGGCTCGGCCCGGTCCAGGGTGTCGATGAGCTTGTCGCACTCGACGAGGGCCTCGGCCAGGTCGTTGATGATGATCGTGTTCGACCGCTCGTCGACAAACGCCGTGCCGCGATCGGTGATGACGCGGGCGTCCTTCAGGAGTTTCGCGAGGTTGGTGGCCTTCGCATAGCTCAGCGTCCGCGTCAGCACGCGCAGCTGCCCGGACTTGGCCTGCTCTTCCGCGAGCTTGCGGCGTTCGCTCTCCTCCTCGGCCAGCGCCTTCAGCGGCGCGATGCGCACCACGTTGTTCTCGATGACGTAGCCGAGCTTGTTGGCGCGCAGGATGATCTCGAGCGCCTGGTCCCACGGCACATCACGCAGCGAGACGTCCACGGTGCCCTGGATGGTCGGATCGATGACCACGTTCAGGCCGCTGATTTCCGGCTCCGAGAAGGTCCGCAGCACCGCCCGCAGGTCTGCGCCGGCAAAATCGAACGTCACCGGGCGGCCCGTATAGGTCTTTTCCGGCTGCTCCGCCTCCTGCTCGGTCTTCCCCTCGGCCACGGGTTTCACAACCTCCGGCTTGGGCGGCTCGGGCGCCGGCTTCACAGCCTCCGGCTTGGGCGCCTCGGCCACGGGTTTCACAACCTCCGGCTTGGGCGGCTCGGGCGTCGGCTTCGCAGCCTCCGGCTTGGGCGCCTCGGCCACGGGTTTCACAACCTCCGGCTTGGGCGGCTCGGGCGTCGGCTTCGCAGCCTCCGGCTTGGGCGCCTCGGCCACGGGTTTCACAACCTC
>CAYNDV010000348.1:0-2300 GCA_964396055.1 uncultured Vicinamibacterales bacterium
ACCACCTGCTGCTGATTCAGTTCGGCCATTGCAGTCGTTCTCCTCGTAGCGTCAGAAGTGCCGAGGACCGTCGGGGAGGCGGCCCTCAAAGCGAACGGTCCTCGTTACTCCCCTTGTTTCTGCTTCTCCACCTGCGCCAGCACGTTCATCAGGTCGCGCGGCGCGGCGTTCAACACGCTCACCAGCTGCACCATCGGCGCCTGCAGCACGGCCAGGAGCTTCGCGTAGAGCTCGGTCTTGCCCGGCAGCGCCGCCAGCTCGTTCACTTCGGCCGCCTGGATCGGGCGGCCCTGGACGACCGCGCCCTTGATGCTCAGCACCGGGGCGGTCTTCATGAACGTCGTCAGCACCTTCGCCAGCGCCACCGGATCGGCGCCCGTGTAGGCCACGGCCGTCGTGCCGGTGCAGTGCGACTCCAGCGGCTCGAAGGCCGTGCCCTTGAAGGCCCGGCGGGCGATCGTGTTCTTCACCACCCGGTAGCGGCCCTTCGCGGCCCGCACCTGGCGGCGCAATTCCGTCACCTGGGGCACGTTCAGCCCCTTGTAGTCGAGGACGATCGCGCTCTGCGCGCTCTGCAGCTCGGCGGCGAGCGTCGTCAGCTCGGTCTGTTTCTCGGTTCTCGTGAGTGCCATAGCCTGTGTCCTGCCTCCGCGGCGCTAGCGGCGCGCCACCTCGACGGTCGCCGGATCGATCGTGACGCCCGGCCCCATCGTCGACGACATCGTGACGCTCTTCACGTACTTGCCCTTCGCCGCCGCGGGCTTGGCCTTCAGGATGCTGTCGATGAGGGCGTGCGCGTTCTCGATCAGACGCTCGGAGGAAAACGAGACCTTCCCCACCGGCGCGTGGATGATGCCGGTCTTGTCCACCCGGAACTCCACCTTGCCGGCCTTGATCTCGCGGACGGCCTTCGCGATGTCGACCGTCACCGTACCCGTCTTGGGGTTGGGCATCAGGCCGCGCGGGCCCAGCACCTTGCCGAGCTTGCCCACGGCGCGCATCATGTCCGGCGTGGCGACGACGGCCTCGAAGTCCATCCAGCCGCCCTGGATCTTCTCGACCAGTTCCTCGCCCCCGACCGTGTCCGCGCCCGCGTCCTGCGCTTCCTTCTGTTTCTCGCCGCCGGCAATGACCAGGACTTTCTTGGTCTTGCCGAGGCCGTGCGGCAACACGACCGTGCCGCGCACCATCTGATCGGCGTGCTTGGGATCGACGCCGAGCCGGATGGCCATCTCCACCGTCTCGTCAAACTTCGCGTACTTCAGCTTCTGGACGAGCGGGACCGCGTCCTCGACCGACAGGGCCCTGGCAGGCACCTGCGCCTTGGCCGCGGCGAACTTCTTGCCGACACTTCTCATGGACTCCTCCGTGGTCCCAACGGGCCCGCCCGCGGGCCCTCCCACCAGGCGCGCCGCACGCCGCGGCGCGGTGGCTCTACTGGATGACGTCGAGCCCCATCGACCGGGCCGTCCCGGCGATGGTCCGAACCGCGGACTCGAGCGAGTCCGTGTTCAGATCCGGCATCTTCGTCTTCGCAATCTCCTCGACCTGCTTGGCCGTCACCGTCCCCACCTTGTTCTTGTTGGGCTCGGCCGACCCCTTCGCCAGGTTCGCCGCCCGCTTCAGCAGGACCGGCGCCGGCGGCGTCTTGGTGATGAAGCTGTAGGTGCGGTCCGCGTAGATCGTCACGACCACCGGGATGATCAGCCCTTCCTGGCTCGCCGTCTTCGCGTTGAAGTTCTTGCAGAAATCCATGATGTTCACGCCGTGGGGGCCCAGCGCGGTGCCCACCGGCGGCGCCGGCGTGGCCTTGCCGGCGGGAATCTGCAGCTTCACCATCGCCTGTACTTTCTTTGCCATATCTCTATCTCGCGCTTTTCGCCTGCGTGACAGCCGTCGGGAGAACTAGCCTCTAGCCTCTAGCCTCTAGCCTCTAGCCCCCATCCCCTAGGTCTTCTCCACCTGCGTGAAGTCCAGCTCCACGGGCGTCGACCGCCCGAAGATCGTGACCATCACCTTCAGCGTGTTCCGATCGGGGTTCACCTCGTCCACGACGCCGTTGAAGCTCGTGAACGCCCCCTCGTTGATCCGCACCAGGTCACCCTTCTCGAACGAGTACTTCGGCTTCGGCTTCTCCGCCGCCGTCGACACCTGCAGCAGGATGTGGTCGACCTCGTCCTTCGACAGCGGCGTCGGCTTCGCCCCCGCCCCGACGAACCCCGTGACCTTCGGCGTGTTCTTCACCACGTGCCACGCGTTGTCGGTCATCGCCATCTCGACGAGGATGTAGCCGGGGAAGA
>CAYNDV010000349.1:0-2298 GCA_964396055.1 uncultured Vicinamibacterales bacterium
GGCTCGTCGTGCTTTCCGCCCCCGTTCAGGCCCAGTTGATCCCCGGCTTCGTCGAGAACCGCGGCCAGGACGACCCGCGGGTCGCGTTTACCGCCCAGACCGCGCACGGCACCGTGTACGTCACCCACGCCCGCGAAATCGTGTATGTGGTGCCCGAACCGGACGAGTTGCTTGCGCCTCTTGGATCTGCGCCCCGGGCGGCGCGGGAGCCGGCCCCAGAGGTTCCGGAGGCGGGCCGAGCGGGACCAACGCACGGCGTCGCCGCCGACCGTGCCGACCAGCGACCCAATGCACTCTGGCCCGCAGACCACGTCGAGTGGGATAGTCGGCGCCAACGGCCCGACCGCCCCGCCCGACGCCGCCTACTGGCCCTCTATGAGACCGTCCTCGGCGCCGCGCCGGGCGAGATCCGCGGCCTGGACCGCCTACCCACCGCGGTCCAGTACTTCATCGGCAACGATCCGGCCGGCTGGCTTGTCGACGTGCCGGTCTATGCCAGGCTCGATCTCGGCGAGGTGGCACCCGGCATCCGCCTCGGCCTGCACCAACGCGACGGCGGCGTCGAGAAGGTCTTCACGGTCGAGCCCGGGGCCTCGATCGAGGCCCTACGGCTGCGCATCGAGGGTGCCACGGGCCTGGCAACGGGACCGACAGCCCGGCTCGAACTGCTCAGCGACACCGGCCGGCTGGCCTTCACGCGGCCCAAGGCATGGCAAGTAGACGACGCCGGCCGGCGCCGTCACGTCACCGTGGGCTACGAGGTGTCGGGCGAGACCTACGGCTTCATCACCGGCGGCTACGACCCGAGCCGGCCGCTGCTCATCGACCCGCTACTCGCATCCACCTATCTTGGGGGTGTGTACGAGGACGAGGCCCGAGATGTGGCCGTGAGCGCAGAGGGCGAGGTGTATGTCCTCTTGAATATCGATTCGCCCAACTTCCCATCGGTGCCTGGTTCCTACGATCCAGAATTCCAGCCGTCTCAATTCTGCATCGCCAGAGTGGATGCCGACCTGACCTCCTTGCGGGCCCTGACCTACATCGGCGGCACCTGGGGCGACTACCCCAAACGAATTGCGCTGCGCCAAGACGGCGCCGTCGTCGTTGCCGGGGAATCGGTCTCGCGTGACTTCCCGGTCACCGCGGGTGCCTTCCAACGCGAGTGTCCTGAGGAGCCGGGCTACGGGGGCAAAGTCTGTGCTGTCGTGGCGGTTTTCTCTCGCGACCTACGGCGGTTGGTTGCGTCCACGTTTCTCGGAGGAACGATGGACGAATATGTTGGGGCCCTCCGCACGGACGGCACCGGCCAGATTCTGCTGACGGGCGGTACCGCATCCCGCGCCTTTCCAACGACGGCCGATGCGTACATGCCGACCGAGCCGCCCATACAGGACAGCGGCTGGAACGCCTTCGTCTCGCGGCTGAGCCCGGACCTCACGACCCTCGTCGCCTCCACCTACCTTGGGGGTGGTCGCACCGAGGCCGCCTACGCTCTGGCCATCGATGCGGAGGGCGACGTGTTCATCGCCGGCGACACCTGGTCCAACAACATGCCGACGAGCGAGGGCGCGTTCGATCGCATCCGGCAGAATCAGGAGGGTTTCATTGCCCGCTTCGACCCCGGGTTGAGCACCCTCGTCGCCGGCACCTTCCTCGGCGGAGCAAGCCTCGATGTCGTCACGGCATTGGCTGTGGATGGGCAGGGCCGGCTCTACTGCACGGGCGGGGTACTGTACGGCGGCTTCCCCGTGACCCCCGGGGCCTTCTCCACCACACCCGTCGACGACGTGCAGCCCTTCATTGCCGCCCTCGACACCGATCTCACTGAACTCTATGCGGCCACCTACCTGCACGCCCAAGGCGGCGAAGCCCGGGGCGAAAGCCGGGCGGTTCACATCGATCCGCTCGACGGCACCGTCACCTGGGTCGGCCAGGCCTGGTCGGCCGGCTTCCCCATCCCGCCCGACGCCTATGAAACCGTGTTCGGCAGCAGCGATATGGCCGTGGCCATCGTGCGCATGTCACGCGACCTTGCAGAGGTGGAGGCGGCCACGTTTCTCGGCGATCCCGCGTGCCATGGCGAGTTTCCGTACGGCTCGCAGGTTCTCGACGACGGCAGCGTGTTTCTCGCGGGCTACGCCTGCCTCAACTTCCCCACCACGCTCGGCGCGTTTCAGCCCAGTCGCGGCGGTCAGCACGACGGTTTCGTGGCCCACCTGTCGCGCGACCTCAGGGCCGACCCACCCTGCCCGCGCAATGGCGATGTCGACGCTGATGGCGTGGTGACGGCTGCGGATG
>CAYNDV010000350.1:0-2298 GCA_964396055.1 uncultured Vicinamibacterales bacterium
GCCCGAATCCGGCTCCGCGAAATCCGTGTGATGGAGCAGATCCTCGAAGGTCGGACGCAACACCAGATTGCCGAGTCCCTCGAAATCAGCCAGCCGGCGGTATCGAAGATCGTCCGGCGCATGGAAGAGCGTCTCCTAGCTGACGTGGAACTCAAGGTCGAACGGCAGCGCGCCCGCCACATGCTCAGACTCGAGCATATCTACGCGGAGGCCATGCGCGCGTGGCGCGGCAGCCAGCAGGACACAACCCGGCGCCGACAGCGCAAGTCCGACGGTGTCGGGCCCGGCGGCGGCACCTTCGCCGAACTCGTCTCAGAGAACCAGCATGGCGACCCACGGTACCTGTATGAGGCGAGAATGGCGCTCGCCGACCAGCGGAAGGTCCTGGGCGTGGACGCGCCCGAGCGCATGGCGATCCAGCCGCTGACGCCGTTTGCGGGTCTGAGCGACGAAGCCCTCGACGCTGAACTCACCAGGCAGTCGCGCCTGCTCGAGGAGCACCGGGCGGCCCAGAAGGAGCCCTCGACCACGACCAGTCCCGAGGAGGACCCCGATGAAGCGCTATGACCGGCGGCGGCACGCTGCGCTCCAGGATGAACGACTTACCAGGCTGGCGCAGCAGGACCTCTACACGTTCGTCCGACAGGCCTGGCCGATTCTAGAGCCGGACACCCCCTTCAAGCCGAACTGGCACCTGGAGTTGATCTGCGAGTACCTCATGGCGGTGACGGTCGGCAAGATCCGCCGCCTGGTCATCAACGTGCCCCCGCGGTACGGCAAGTCGCTCCTGGTGTCGGTGTATTGGCCGCTATGGGAATGGCTCCGGCGCCCGAGTGGCCGGTGGCTGTTTGCCAGCTACAGCGAAGCGTTGGCCTTGGCCCACTCGCAAGCCCGTCGGCGGGTGTTGCGAGATCCCTGGTTTCAAGCGCGCTGGAGTCAGATCCGGCTGACCCGCGACCAGCAGGCCAAGGCCGAGTTCCACAACACCCGTCGCGGCGTCATGGCGGCCCTGTCTCTCGGCGGGTCCGCGACCGGCCGGGGCGGGCATCGCCTGGTCATCGACGATCCGCACAGTCCCGAGCAGGCGGATAGCGACGTCCTGCGCGAGCAGGCGGTCCGTCGATTCCGTGAGCATCTGGCCACGCGTCTCGACGACAAGGCCCACGACGCCATCGTCGTGGTCATGCAGAGGCTGCATACCGATGACATCACGGCGCTCTGCCAGGAACTCCGCTACGAGGTCTTGAGCCTGCCGGCATACGAATCGAACCGGCGGGTCATTACATTCCCGCTGAGTGAGCGGAAGATCGTCCGAGAGCCCAATGAGCCCCTCTGGCCAGCCCGGGAGGGGCATGCGGAACTCGCGGAACTGCGGCACGCGCTCGGCAGCTACGCCTTCGCGGCGCAGTACCTGCAGGACCCTGTCCCGCGAGTCGGCGGGATGTTCCCGCGCACGTGGTGGAACACATATGTCGACGTGCCCGAAGGCGGCCGGCTCATCCAGTCCTGGGACTTGGCGTTCAAGGACAGTGCCGGGAGTGACTTCGTGGTGGGCCTGGTCGGAGTGCAGGTCGGTGCTTGCCTTTACCTGATCGACCGGGTCAAGAAGAGGATGTCGTTCACGGAGACTGTTGCCGCGATGCTCCTGATGCTCGAAAGGTATCCGCAAACGAGCGCGGTTCTGGTCGAGAGCGCTGCCAACGGCGAGGCAGTGGTTGACGCACTGAAGGAACGGATCTCCGGCCTCATCGCCGTCCTGCCGAAAGGCGGGAAGATCGCGCGGGCTTCGGCCGTCCAGCCCATGATTGAGGCTGGCCAGGTGTATCTTCCGGCGCCCGGCGTTTCCGGGTGGACGGGGCGGCATGCCTGGGTGGAGGACTTCGTCGAGGTCTGCGCCAGATTCCCGAAGGTGGCTCATGACGACGACGTCGACGCCCTAACTCAGCTGCTCGTTTGGATGCGCGAACACAACAACCTCGAACCGGCCGGACTGCTGCGGGCACCTGAACCATCGTTGCGTTCGTCCGCCATCTTCGGAGACCGGTCCCGCGGGCTGGCAGCACTTGACGCTACGCTGCAGGCTCGTCGCGCTGGAAGTCGGCGGCGGGTTGGGGCGTGGTCCTGACCAGAGCCGCCCCCCTGTAGGCGCCGCTGTCGAAGCCGGCGGCGTGCGAAGGGGATACCAAGGCACCGCGATGGCTAGCTCAGCACCTCGCAGAAGAAGGCGACCTGCCGCCGGCACCGGTCGCAGAGGGCCATCCACCCCGCGCGCCCGCACAGGTGCTTCCAGGTCCAGTC
>CAYNDV010000351.1:0-2273 GCA_964396055.1 uncultured Vicinamibacterales bacterium
AGAGGCTAGAGGCTAGAGGCTAGAGGCCAGGATGAAATTACTGCTTGCCGAAGACGAACCGGACGTACAGCTGATCGCCCGCCTGTCGCTGAAGAAGGCGGGCTTCCAGGTGACGACCGTCAACAACGGGATCGAGGCGCTGGCGCAGGTGGCTGAGGTTCGCCCCGACGTCATTCTGCTCGACTGGATGATGCCGGACATGGACGGCTTCGAGACCTGTTCGCGCCTGAAGGCGGACCCGGCCACGAAGGACATCCCCGTCATCTTCCTCACCGCGAAGGTGCAGGAATCCGAGGTGGCACGCGCCCTGGCGCAGGGCGCGGCCGGGTGCATCGGCAAACCGTTCGACGCGCTGACGCTGGGCGCGCAGGTGAGGGCAATCCTGGGCACGTGAGCATCCGTTCCCGTATCTTCGCCGTCGTCGGAGTGGTTGTGGTGGCGGCCCTGGCGCAGACCTGGGTCGTGGTGCACTTCGAGAACCAGCGCGGCCGGGCCCGCGAGGACCTCGACCGCGCCCAGTGGCGCCTGGGCAACCGGGCCACGCTCGGCCGGCTGCTGGTCGAACTCGAGGCCTCGCAGCGGCTGTTCCTGGTGACCGGAGACACCGCGTATCAGCGTGAGTACGAGCGGAACTGGGACCTGTACGACCGCACCGTCACCTTCCTGCGCGGCCAGTACGCCGGCGAGACCGATCTCGCCAACCGCTTCACCCAGCTCGACGCCTTCGTCCGCGAGTGGCACGACGTGGTGTGCCTGCCGGCGTTCGCCAGCCGCGCGGCGCCGGGCGCGGCGTCGGGGCCCGTGCCCCACGATTCCAGCCAGGACGCGCGCGTCCGCGTCATCAGGGACGCCTACGACCGGTTCGTCGACCTCGAGCAGAGCCGCTTCAACGAGCAGCGCCTGATTTCGAGCAGCACGTGGCTCACCACGACGCTGATGTCGCTGGCCGTGCCCGGCGTGGCCGTGGTGATGCTCCTCGTCCTCGTCACCCTGCTGGCGCGCATCGTCCTCGACCCCCTGGCGGTGATCGCCCGGTCCGCGCGGGAGATCTCGGGCGGCAACTTCGACGTGGACCTGCCGCCGGCGCGCAACGACGAACTGGGCGCCCTGGTGCGGGCCTTCCGTGACATGACCTCGGCCGTCCAGCGCCGCCAGCGCGAACTGACCGACGCCGTGACGCGCGAACGCGAGATTTCGCAGATGTACGCGGCGCTGCGGGCCAAGGCCGAACAGGAACACGCGCGGCTGCTGGCCACGGTGTCCACAGTGCCCGCCGCGCTCGTCATTCTGGAAGCCACCGACGGGAGGATCGTGCTGCAGAACCGGGCCGCCGACGCGCTCATCGGGCGCGAACCCGGCGACGAGCAGGCGCGGCGCGACCACTGGGCCCGCCTGAACGCCACCACCCGAGACGGATCGCCGGCCGACCCCGCCGACTGGGGCCCCAACCGCGCGCTGCGAGGCGAGGTGGTGGTGGCCCAGGAACTCGTCATCGAAGCCGCGGGCGGCCGCCGCACGCCGATCCTGGTCAGCGCCGCGCCCCTGCGCGACGACCAGGGTCGTATCACCGGCGCCGTCGGCGCGTTCCAGGACATCACGAATCTCTACGAGGTCGATCGGCTCAAGACCGAGTTCGTCTCCATCGTCTCCCACGAACTGCGCACGCCGCTGACGGCGATCAAGGGCGCCCTGCAGCTGCTGCTGGCCGAGATGCCGTTCGACGATCCGGACCAGCGCACGCTGATGGACGTGGCGCTGGCCAATACAGATCGCCTGATCCGCATCATCAACGACATCCTCGACATCTCGAAGATCGAGGCGGGCAAGCTCGAGCTGAATCCCCGTCCCTGCCGACCGGCCGAGCTCATCCGCCTGTCGATGCAGTCGGTCGAATCGATCGCGCAGGGCGCCGGCGTGTCGCTGGTGACCGACATCCCGGCTGACGCGCCCGACGTGCTGGCGGACCCCGACCGCACCGTGCAGGCCATGGTCAACCTGCTGTCCAATGCCCTGAAGTACGCACCGCCCCGCAGCGCCGTCACGATCGAGGTGCGGCCGGCCCCGGATAACTGCCTGCGCTTCGCCATCATCGACCGCGGCCGGGGCATCCCCCCGGACAAGCTGGGCCAGCTCTTCAAGAAGTTCCAGCAGCTCGACGGCGCCGATACGCGCAAGTTCCGCGGCACGGGCCTGGGCCTGGCCATCACCAAGGCCCTGGTCGAGATGCAGGGCGGCCAGGTCTCGGTCGAGAGCGAGGTCGGCAAGGGCTCCAC
>CAYNDV010000352.1:0-2265 GCA_964396055.1 uncultured Vicinamibacterales bacterium
CGACGGCCGCGTTCACCTCGGCGCTCTTCGAGACGTCGACGCGCTGGAACCAGGCATCGCCGCCCGCAGCCTTGAGGGCCTGCTCCACCTGCGCGGCGTTGGCGTCCGACACGTCCCACGCCGCCACGTGGCAGCCCTGGGCGGCGAACGCCTCGGCCGTGGCGTACCCGATGCCGGCGCCCGCGCCGGTGACGATGACGACCTTGTGCTTCAGACCGGTTTCCAGTGACATATGCGTGACCTGATGCGGGAGCCGTTACATGCGGAACGCGGTCGCGGCCTGGTTGTAGCCCACGCCCGACCCGACGAAGACCACCAGGGAGCCTGGTGTGATCAGCCCCTTGTCGCGGGCGTCATCGAGGGCCATGGGAATGCAGGCTGACCCCGTGTAGCCCCAGTTCTCCATGACCGTGTGCGTGCGGTCCATGGGCAGGCCGAGGTCGCCCATCACCAGCTCGATGGACGGCCTGCGCACCTGCGTGAAGATGATGAAGTCGATCTCGCTGACGGCGAAGTCGCCCTCCTTCGCCAGCTTGCGCACCAGTTTCGGCCAGCCTTCGTGATTGATCTCGGGCGGGTATCGCTCGAGCATCTTGACGCGCGCCCGGCCGGCCCGGACGGATTCCTCCGTCGCCGGTTCGTAGGTGCCGCCCGAGTAGATGCCCCAGTGCTTGTGGTACGCCCCGTCGGCGAGGAACGACGCGTTCAGGAAGCCGGGCTTGTCCGCTGCCTCCAGGACGGCCGCGCCGGCCCCATCGCCGTAGAAGAAGCTCATGGGGTCGTTCGGATCGGCCAGCTTGTGCATGAGGTAGACGCCGACGACGAGCACGGTCCTGATGGCCGGGTTGGTGGCAATGAACCCGGCGGCCGTGGCCAGGCCCGTCGGGAACGACGCGCACGCGCAGCCGATGTCGAAGGTGCCGGCGCGGCTGGCGCCAAGCTTGTGCTGGAGCACGACGGATGTGGCCGGGGTGATGTAGTCCGGTGAGTCCGTGCCCAGCACGATCAGATCGACGTCGGCGGGCGTGCGGCCGGCCCGTGCGAGGGCCTGGCGCGCCGCCGGCAGGGCCACGTCGGACGTGGCCCAGGATTCCGGGGCGTGCCAGCGGCTGCGGATGCCGCTGGACGCCTCCATCTTGTCAACGAACTCGGGCAGGTGCGCGAAGCGCTGGCGGAGGAGGTCGTTGGTGACCTCGATCTCCGGCAGGTACCGCCCTGTCGCGGTGATGGACGCATATCGCGTCATCGGACTGTTCCTCCCGGGAGCATGGGGGATGGGCGAAGTCGTTGCACGGGCCGGCGATCACCATCCTGTGATCGCCGGCCCCAGGGGTACTCGATGCGTCCCGAGCCCTAGAAGGTGAAGCGCACGCCGAGCTGGGCCTCGAAGGGCGGCAGCGTGGACGTGTACTTGCCGTAGTTCGGGTTGGCCACCGCCGCCGCGTTCGGGTTCTGCAGCGTGGGCCCGCTCAGGAATTCGGCGCCGTTGACGGTCAGCGAGTTCACGTCGTAGTTCGTGCGGTTCAGCAGGTTGAAGAACTCCGCGATGAGGTCGGCTTTCATCTTCGCGCCGAGCTTCAGCCCGTAGGTGGCCCGCAGGTTCACGGCCACGAAGTCCGGGCCGTCTTCCGAGAACTTCTCCACGCCGGGCTTGCGGTCCGACGACTTGCCGTCGCCGTTGTAGTCGTAGCCGTAGCGGCGGTTCCAGGGCTGGCCCGACCCGTACTCGAAGATCGGCGCGACGGTGAAGCCGGCCGGCAGGCGCAGCACCGCGGACGCCGTGAAGCGGTACCGCTCGTCCGAACGGCCCCGTCCCCACTCGGCCTCGATGTTCGCCGGGTCGCTCGGGTAGTCGGTGAGCGCCGGGCTGAAGTCGTCGTTGATGTTCTTCTTGTCGGCCACCGTGAACGAGGCCGTGACCACGTGCCCGCCCTTGACGGTGCCGTTGATGCTGGCCACGAAGGCCTTGTACTCCGACCGCCCCTCGTTCGTGTAGTAGTTGATCTGGTTGAACGCCTTGTTCGGGCGGCAGGCCGCGGCGGCGACGTTGCACCCCGGAGCGCCGTTGCCCGACCAGTTCTTGTCCCGGATCACCGCCTCGTCCTCGCCCTTCACGTAGATGCCTTCGAAGTCGGCGTAGAGGCCCGTGCGGCCCAGCTTCACCGTGTAGCCGCCGGTGAACTGGAGCGAGTACGGGTTGACGAACGTGCTGTCGATGCGTCCCGAGTCGCGCGTCAGCGGCAGTCCCGTCGTGGTCGGGTTGTT
>CAYNDV010000353.1:0-2231 GCA_964396055.1 uncultured Vicinamibacterales bacterium
GGCCATCGCGGCCGGCGCCCTTTTCTTTTGCCGGGCGCCGGGCGAGCAGGGCTGGTCGAGGAGCCTGGCAGGCGGCCCGGCTCATGTCGGTCGGCGGTTTTCCCGATTGCTCAAGTACGCGAAGGGGGTGACCCCGGGGTGTCGGCCGTGTGGTAACATGAGAGCAATGTTGAGACTAAGTCTCAGTTTAAGCTTCGCACTCGTTCTCCTGCCCGCTGCCCTCGATGCTGCCCAGGACGCCACGCTCGTCAAGAAGGGACAGGCCCTGACCGTCCAGCACAAATGCGCCATGTGCCACGTCGTGGCCGGCAAGGGCGGCAAGCTCTCCAAGTCACTCGACGGCGTGTCGGCACGGCTCGACGCCGCCGCATTGAGCCGGATCCTCACCGACCCGACGGCAGCATTCCCCGAGGCGAAGATCAAGATGCCCAGGGTCGCCTGGAAGCCGGGCGAGATTGACGCCGTCGTGGCGTACCTCCAGACCCTGAAGGCGCCTCCCGCAAAGTAGGTCCCATGTCGTGCCCGCAGGCCGCGCCCCGGACGGGCGCGGCAGAACCGGTCCTCCGCCTCCGCGCGCACCCGCTGCGCATCGCCCTGGTAGGCAACCCGAACGTCGGGAAGAGCGTGCTCTTCGGGCGCCTCACGGGCACCTACGCCGTGGTGTCGAACTACCCCGGCACCACCGTCTCGGTCACGCAGGGCCGCGCCGTCATCGGCGCGGAGGTCTGCGACGTCATCGATACGCCCGGCGTCAACGCCCTCGAGGGCGTGCTCAGCGAAGACGAACTCGTGGCCCGCCGGATCCTGCAGGACGGGACGATCGACCTGATCATCCAGGTGATGGACGCGCGCAACCTGCGCCGCGGGCTCATGCTCACGTCGCAGTTGGCGGCCTTCCGGACGCCCATGCTCGTGGTCCTGAACATGTCCGACGAGGCGAAGGCCCACGGCGTCCACGTCGACGCGCCGGCGCTCGCGCGCCGGCTCGGGGTGCCCGTCGTCGAGACCGTCGCCACCGAGGGGCGCGGCTTGTCGGACCTGCGCGCGGCCTTTGCCCACGCGGACGTGCCGGCGCTGCTCCCGGAGCGGGGCCGCGACCACGCCCGCTGGGCCCACGACATGGCCGTCCAGCATCGCAAGGTCCGGCGCCGGTCCGCGGCGCGCGTGCAGGAACGCCTGGGCCGCCTGTTGCGGGAACCGCTGACGGGCCTGCCGATCCTGGCTGGCGTGCTGTACGTCGTCTATCTGTTCGTGGGCGTGTTCGGCGCGCAGACCCTGGTCGGGCTGCTGGAAGAAGGCCTGTTCGAGGGATGGATCAACCCGGCCGCCACCGTCGCCGCGTCCTGGGTGCCCTGGGAGCCGGTGCGCGCGTTCTTCGTCGGGCCCTACGGCCTCGTGACCATGGGCCTGACCTACGCGATAGCGATCGTCCTGCCCGTCGTCGCCACCTTCTTCCTGGTGTTCGGGGTCCTCGAGGATTCCGGCTACATTCCGAGGCTGGCCATCTTCAGCGACCGGATCTTCCGGGCCATGGGCCTCAATGGGAAGGCCGTCCTGCCCATGGTGCTCGGGCTGGGCTGCGACACGATGGCGACCATGACGACACGGATCCTCGGCACCCCGAAGGAACGGCTGATCGCCGTCCTGCTGCTGTCGCTGGGCGTGCCGTGCTCCGCGCAGCTCGCGACGATTCTGGGCATCCTCGGGGGCATCTCGCTGAAGGCGCTGCTGACGCTGTTCGGGGTCGTGCTGGCCCAGATGTTCTTCGTGGGGTTCCTGGCGGCGCGGGCGCTGCCAGGCGAACGGTCCGAGTTCATGCTGGAGATGCCGCCCATCCGCCTGCCGGAGATCCGCAACGTCGTGCACAAGACCGTGCTGCGCGTCCGCTGGTACCTGGGCGAAGCGGTGCCGCTGTTCCTCGCGGGCACGGTGATCCTGTTCGTGCTCGATCGCACCGGGGGGCTGGAGTGGCTCGTCGGCGCGACGGCGCCGCTGGTGCAGGGGCTGCTGGGGCTGCCGGCGCAGGCGTCCGCCGTGTTCATCATGGGCTTCCTGCGGCGAGATTACGGCGCCGCAGGCTTGTTCGACATGGCGCAGCAGGGGCAGTTGTCGCCGATCCAGGCCGTCGTGGCCCTCACCGTCATGACCCTGTTCGTCCCGTGCGTGGCCCATTTCCTGATGACGGTGAAGGAGCAGGGCCTGAAGCCGGCGCTCGCCATCGTCGCGGTCGT
>CAYNDV010000354.1:0-2209 GCA_964396055.1 uncultured Vicinamibacterales bacterium
TCCTCTGCATCGAGGCCGCCGACGCGCAGTTCGATCGGGCGCAGACGCGCCGCTTTCTCGAAACGCTCGAGCCCCGCGAGGTGTGCGACGTTGAACACTAGACTGGCGACACGCAATGCGAGGCATGAGGGACTGGCGCCGTCGTCAGCCCGCTCTTCGTGGCGTCCGGCTTCAGCCTGCGCTTCGTGGCGTCCGGCTTCAGCCGGACGTCTCGCCGCGGCCCTCACGATCACCCTGCTGGCGGCCGGCGCCGGGGCGTGCCGGCAGGACATGCACGACCAGCCCAAGTACAAGGCGCAGGGCCGGAGCGACTTCTTCCTCGACCAGCGTGCGGGACGGCCGCTGGTGGAGGGGACGGTCGCCCGCGGGATGCTGCGTGCCGACACGCTGCTCTACACCGGGAAGGTGGACGGCAAGCCGGCCGAGGTGTTTCCCTTCCCGATCACCGACAGCGTGATGGCGCGCGGCCGTGAGCGGTACGACATCTTCTGCTCGCCCTGCCACGGGCGCACGGGCGACGGGGACGGACTCGTGGTCCGGCGCGGGTACCGCAGGCCGCCGGCCTTCGCCGACCCGCGGCTGGTGGCGATGCCCGCGGGCCACTTCTTCGACGTCATGACCACCGGCTTCGGCGCCATGCCCGACTACGCCCAGCAGATCGCGGTGAACGACCGCTGGGCCATCGCCGCGTACGTGCGCGCCCTGCAGCGCAGCCACCAGGGTTCGCTGGCCGACGTGCCGGCGGCCGAGCGCGCCCGGCTCGAAGCCGAGCCCACACGCTGACGTATCCGTTCGAACAGGCACCTGACCCATGCACGACGCCACCTACACGCCTCCCGCCAGCCTCGAACTGCTGCGCCAGCGCGCCCTCGTTGCCGGACTCGCCGGGCTCGCGCTCACGGGCGCCGGCGCGTTTGTCGGCCCGGATCAGTTCTTCCGGTCGTACCTGCTGGCGTTCATCTTCTGGTTTGCGGCGGCCATGGGCGGCCTGGCCCTCACCATGCTCCAGCACCTCACGGGCGGAAACTGGGGCGTGGTGCTGCGGCGCATCTTCGAGGCGGCGGCGCGCACCCTGCCCTGGATGGCGGTCCTGTTCGTGCCGGTGCTCTTCGGCCTGTCCACGCTCTATCCGTGGACCGACAGCGCCGCGGTCGCGGCCGACCACATCCTCAGCAAGAAGGTGCTCTACCTGAACGTGCCTTTCTTCGTGGCCCGCACGGCCCTCTACTTCGCAGTCTGGGTGGGGCTCGCGTTCTTCCTGACCTCCTGGTCGGCCGCCCAGGATCGCAGCGGCGACCCGGCATTGTCGCGGAAGATGAAGGCCCTCAGCGCCGTGGGCATCGTGCTCTACGCCTTCACGATGACCTTTGCCGCCTTCGACTGGGGCATGTCGCTCGATCCGCACTGGTTCTCGACGATGTACGGGTTCCTGTACATCATCGGTCAGGGCCTGATGGGGCTGGCCGTGGCGATCCTCGTCGCCAGGCGCCTGTCGGGCGAGGCGCCGATGGCCGGCGTGTTCAACGCCGGCCACTGGCACGACTTCGGCAAACTGCTCTTCGCCTTCGCGATGGTGTGGACGTACCTGTCGTTCTCGCAGTTCCTGATCATCTGGTCGGCGAACCTGCCCGAGGAAATTCCCTGGTACCTCCACCGGACCGATCACGGCTGGCAGTACCTGGCCGTGGCCCTGATCGTGGTGCACTTCGTGGTGCCGTTCGCCGTGCTGCTCTCGCGCAGGACCAAGCGGAACCCGGCCATCCTGGCCGGGATGGCCGCGTGGATCGTCCTGGCGCGCCTGGCGGACGTGTTCTTCCTGGTCGGGCCGGACCTGCACAAGGACGGCCTCGCCCTGCACTGGATGGATGTGACGGCGATTGTCGGCCTCGGCGGCATCTGGATCGCGCTCTTCACGGCGGCGCTCCGGGGCCGCTCCCTGCTGCCAGTGCGCGAGCCGGAACTGGCCAACGCGCTCAAGGTGGCGGCGGGACACTAGGACACGGGGTCCCTCGTGGCGTCCGGCCTCGGCCGGACGTGGGTTCGTGGCGTCCGGCTTGAGCCGGACGTGGGAATTGCAGTGCTGAAGCCCTGCACGACCGAAGAAGTACAGAGATGGCACACGAAGTCGACGACGGCAAGTCCGAGAGCACGGCGTACGAGACCCGGGACGTCAAGATCCGCCCGCTGGTGGTGTCGCTGGTGGGCCTGA
>CAYNDV010000355.1:0-2205 GCA_964396055.1 uncultured Vicinamibacterales bacterium
CGGGGCGGCCGCGGCCGGGGCCGGTGCCGCCGCCTCGGGCTCACCGCCGGCGGGCGGCGCGATGAGCGGCGGCGCGCCGGTCAACCCCAGGCTCTGCTGTGTGCCGATGTAGATCGGGCCGAGGTCCCTCTCCGTGAGCTGGTGGGTGCGCACGATGTGCGGCGTCAGCAGCATCACGATGTCGGTCTGCTCGATCCGGTTGTCGTTGGAGGCGAACAGGTCCTTCAGGATCGGCACGTGAATCAGGCCGGGCACGCCCTTGATGGACTTGCGCTCGACTTCCTGCAGCAGTCCCGCCAGCAGGTTCGACTCGCCGTCGCGCAGGCGCAGCCGCGTCGTAGCCTTGCGGGTGCCGAACGACGGCAGGTTCTGCCCGGCGATGTTCTTGTCGCCGGCCTGCGCGCTCACCTCCACCGACAGTTTCATGACGATGTCGCCTTCGTAGGTGACACGCGGCTCGATCTCCACATTGACGCCGACGGTCTTGTACTGGAACGACGTCAGCGGGTTGTACGCCGTGCCCCCCGTGGCGATGGGCGTGAAGGTGGTCGATGGCACGGGCACCTCGGTGCCGAGGTTCAGCGTCAGCTTCTCGCCCTCGGAGCCCCGCAACTGCGGTTTCGCGACCACCTTGGTTTCCGAGTCACTCTCGAGGAACCGGATGGCGGCCGACGGCACCGACGCGTAGAAATCCGCCGCGCTGATGCCCGCGGACACGGTGTTGAGGTTGAACGCTCCGCCACCCGACGAGGCGCCCTCAGTGCCCGATCCGGACGACGGCTTCGCCTCCGGCGAGAACGCGAGGCCCACGGCGTACTGCGAGAGCTCCAGGCCGTACTGTTTCGCCCGGTCCCGGTTCACCTCGAGGATTTCGACGTCGATGATCACCTCGGCGCGGGGGCGGTCGTTGGCCTCGATCACGCGCTCGATGATCTGCAGCATCGGGATCGTGGCCCGCACGGTGACCGTGTTGTTGTTCTTGTTGGGGCCGAACACCGGCTGGATGGGCTGCTGCAGGCGCACGACGGTGTTCAGCAGCTGGACCATCTCGGTCGGGTCTGCGTGCGACAGGTAGAAGGTCCGAATCGCCTGCTCCTCGTAGGCCAGGCGCTTGGGCTGCGTCTCGGGCACCACGATGATGGTCCGTTCGTTCAGGACCTTGAAGAAGAACTGGTTTGCGGTGAGGATCTGGTGCAGGGCCTGCTCGAGCGTCACCCCGTCCAGGTCGACGCTGTACTGCTTGTCCTGGAAGTCGCGGTCGAAGGCGACGTTGATGCCCGTGGCCGACCCGATGAAGTTGAGGATGTCGCGCAGCTGCTGGTTGGCGAACTTGATCTTCAGCGGTTCCCTCGACGCCGGGTTCAGGATCGGCTCCGCCATGGCCTGGCGGGCCTTTTCACGCAGCGCCTCGATGGGCGGGCGCGGCCGCGACGCCTCGATCCGGTCCCGCAGGGTCTGCTCGATCACCTGGATCTTGGCGCGCACCTCCTGGTTGGCGCCGTCGTACTCGAGGGACTTGCGATACGCCCGCAGGGCGAAGTCGAGCTGGTCCTCCTGCTCGAACTTCTGGCCCTCGGCGATGTGGCCCCGCGCCGCCGCCAGCATGGCGCGCTCGAGCACGATCTTGTAGTCCGACCGGTCCGGGGCGCCCTGCACCGCCTTGCGGTAGTACGTGACCGCCAGGTCCCAGTCGCCCGACTTGGCCGCCTTGTTCCCGTTCTGGAACGCCTGGCTCGTCGCACATCCCCAGGCCAGCCCCAGCAGCACGCAGGCGGCCACCGCAGCCGCCACCCTCGCGCGCCACCGCCGTTCGAGCGTTCCCATGCCGTTGCTCCGTGTCTCGCTGTGCCTCGGACTCATCTACGCTCCCGACAGCCGGATCACCTGCCGACCCCGGCCGTCCAGGTACACCAGTTCGATGGACTCGTTGCCGATTCGGACGATCCGGTACCGGCCCTCCACGACGTCGCCCTCGCGCCCGTGGTACACCCCGCGGCCGTCGCTCAGCACCGCAATGCGCCCCGCGGCGCCGGCCTGCTGCACCAGCCCGATGAACTTGAGCGGGATGGGTGGCGGCGGCGGCGGACCCGGCGGCTCCTGCGGCGCGGACGGCACCGCGGAGCCCGCCGCCGGGCGGGAGCCGGCCGTCCCGGGCAGACCGTCGTCCTCCTCGTCGTCGCCGGCCGCCGCCCGGCGCCGGGACCC
>CAYNDV010000356.1:0-2197 GCA_964396055.1 uncultured Vicinamibacterales bacterium
ACGCGTTCAGCTTCGACCGGGAGTTCTTCGCCGCCCACGGCTACGTCGTGCTGGCGGTGAACTACCGCGGCAGTTCGAGCCGCGGGGCCGCCTACCAGAAGGCCATCTTCGCCGACTGGGGCAACAAGGAAGTGATGGACCTGCTGGGCGCCGTGGATGCGGCCGTGGCAGCGGGGATCGCCGATCCGGCGCGCCTCGGCCTGGGCGGCTGGAGTTACGGGGGCATCCTGACCGACTACACGATCGCCACCGACCAGCGGTTCAAGGCCGCCGTCAGCGGCGCGGGCAGCGCCCTCCAGTTGTCCATGTACGGCAGCGATCAGTACATCGGCCAGTACGACAACGAACTGGGTCCGCCGTGGACGTCGCGCGACCTCTGGCTGAAAATCTCGTACCCGTTCTTCCATGCCGACCGCATCAGGACGCCGACGCTCTTCATGGGCGGCGAGAAGGACTTCAATGTGCCGATCATCGGCAGCGAGCAGATGTACCAGGCGCTCAAGTCCCTCGGCGTGGATACGCAACTGGTCATCTACCCCGGCCAGTTCCACGGACTCACGACGCCGAGTTATCAGCGCGACCGGCTGGAGCGGTACCTCGCGTGGTTTGACCGGTACCTCAAGAGGTAGACCGTTAGGCCGTCGGGCCGTTAGGCCGTTAGTTAGGCCGTTCGGCGTCAGGCCGTCAGGCCTGTCTGCGCCGAATGGCCGAACGGCCGTTGGCCGAATGGCCGTCGGGCCTCCTACCGCTCCTCGCTGTGCGTCCGGTGTCCGAGCGTCAGGGCGGTGAAGGCCATCGTCAGGACGCAGCACACCACCATCGTCACGAAGACGCCGTTCCAGCCGTAGTGGTCGGCGATCCAGCCCACGCCGGTCCCGGCGATGGCCGACCCGAACACGTACCCGAAGAAGCCCGTGAAGCCGGCCGCGGTGCCCGCGGCCTTCTTCGGCACGAGGTCGAGGGCGTGCAGGCCGATGATCATGATCGGCCCGTAGATCAGGAAGCCGATGGCGATCAGGGCCGCGTAGTCGATCCACAGCGGGCCGTGGATGTTCAGCCAGTACACGACGACCGCCACGAGCGTGAGGGCCATGAACAGGATGTTCGCGGGCGCCCGCCGCCCCTTGAAGTACCGATCCGAGATCCAGCCGCACGCGATCGTGCCCGGGATCGCGGCGTACTCGTAGAGCGCCCAGGCGGTGCTCGACTGCCTGAACGAGAACCCCTTCGCCGTCTCGAGGTAGGTGGGGATCCAGTTCACGACGCCGTAGCGCACGAAGTACACGAAGGCGTTGGCCACGGCGATCGCCCACAGGTAGCGGTTGTTGAGGACGTGGCCGAAGAAGATCTCGCGGAAGGTGAATACCCGCTCGTGGTCGGGGCTGTAGTCGGGCCGGTAGTCGTTCTTGTATTCCTCCACGGGCGGCAGGCCGCAGGACTGCGGGGTGTCCCGCAGCAGGAAGAACACGACCACGGCCACGACAGCGGCGACGATGGCGTTGGTGTAGAACTTGGCGCCCCAGTCCTGGAACAGCATCACGCCCAGCAGGGCGATGTTCGCCACGAGCGCGCCGCCGACGTTGTGCGCCACGTTCCAGGTGGCCACCACGAGGCCGCGCTCCTTGGTGCTCCACCAGTGCACCATCGACTTGCCGCAGGGCGGCCAGCCCATGCCCTGCACCCAGCCGTTCACCGTCTGGAGCAGCACGATCAGGGCCAGCGACGAGTAGATGACCTTGAGCGTGCCCGACGCGAAGATGATGGCCGCCGAGAGCAGCAGCCCGAGCGGGAGGAAGTACTTCGGGTTGCTGCGGTCGGACACGGAGCCCATCAGGAACTTCGAGGCCCCGTAGGCCACCGACAGGCCGGTCATCGCCGTCCCGAGCATGGCCTTGGAGTACTGGGGGTACTCCCGCAGCAGGTCGGGAATGGCGAGGGCCATTGTGTTGCGCACGAGGTAGTACGCCGCGTAGCCCACGAAGATGCCCGCGAACACCTGGCGGCGCAGCCGGCGGTATTCGGGGTCGATGCGGTCGGGCGGGACGCGTGCCGCGTCAGGGGCTGGCTTGAGGAATCCGAACATCTACTTCCTCGGGAACTGATCCGGGTTGTCCGTGAAGACGGCGTCGACGCCGAACGTGAACAGGAACTGGTCCATTTCGTCGCGCACGGTCCGCCCGGCGGGCTGACCGGCCGA
>CAYNDV010000357.1:0-2173 GCA_964396055.1 uncultured Vicinamibacterales bacterium
TCAGCAACGAGCGGTGTCCTGCGATCAGCAACGGATTTGTCCCTTGATCGCCGGCCAGCCCCGCCCCCCAGCCGCAGGTGAGGGGGCGGGGCCGGCCGGCTCACGGGACGCTCTTACGCCGCATCCACGTTCTCGTCGTCGGGGGGCGTCTGCGGCGGACGCCGTCCCAGGAGGCCGGCTTTCCGTTTCTCTCGGAGCCGGTAGCTATCGCCCTTGATGTTGACGGTCGTGGCGTGATGCAGCAGGCGGTCGAGAATCGCCGTGGCCAGGACCTGGTCGTTGAAGACCTCGCCCCAGTCGGTGAAGCCCTTGTTGCTGGTGACGATCAGCGCGCCGCGCTCGTACCGGCGGACCAGCAGCCGGAAGAAGAGACTGGCTTCCTCGCGGGAGAGGGGCAGGTAGCCGAGTTCGTCGAGGACCACCAGCTTGGGATAGGTCAGTTGCTGCAGGGTCCGGTCCAGACGGTTTTCGTGGCGCGCCCGGACGAGGCGCGTCATCAAGCTCTCAAAGGTCAGGAAGAGCACCGAGTACCCGGCCTCGACGGCTTTGACGCCCAGGCCGATGGCCAGATGGGTCTTCCCGACGCCGGGCGGGCCGAGCAGCACGACGTTCTGGGCCCGTTCGACAAAGGTCAAGCCGGCCAGCTCACGCAAGGCCTTGCGGTCGATCGACGGTTGGAAGTCGTAGTCGAATTGCTCGAGCGTCTTGACCCACGGAAACCGGGCTTGCTTCAGCCGACTCTCCACGCTCTTCTGGTACCGGCCGCGCCACTCGGCCTCCAGGGCCTGGGCCAGGAAGCCCTTGAAGTCGACGTCACTGTGCGCGGCGTGCTCGCAGATCCCGTCGAGCTGGGCCGCGAGGTGATCGAGTTTCATGCGATCGAGGAGCGTTGCGAGTTCCATTACGCCACCTCCTCATACGCGGTGAGCGGGCGGTGCTCGACCCGCAGGGTGTCGGCCCAGAGCCGGGCGTGGTGGGCGGGATCGACGCCCCAGCCGTCGCCCGCCTGGCGCAGCCGATGCTCAGCGACGCACGTCCCGTCGGCGTGCACCTGCAACCGGCCGTCGAAATCGAGGCGGATCCGGACCGTCTGGCCGCGCCAGGCGTCCGGCACGGAGTACCGATTCCCCCGGACATCGATGAAGCCGTCCCACGCGACCTGGCGCGACTCCCAGTACGCCGTGTCAAACCGCTCGGGCCGCAGGGGCTGGAGCGTCGGCGCTTCCCGGGCGAAGCGCGCCGCCACGACCTCCTGGACCGTCGACTGGACGCGCTGGTCGGCCTCCTCGCGGAGCCACTGCTCCAGGAGCTGCTGCAGATGCGCCCAGCTCTCGAAGGCACGGTACCGGACGAAGAAATGGTGCTTCAGATAGCTCACCATCCGCTCGTCCTTGCCCTTGGTGCGCGCCCGATACGGCTTGCAGGCCCGCGGCGCAAACCCGTAGTGGCCGGCCAAGTCGAGAAAGCGCGGCGTGAAGACCACGGCGCCCGGCCGATGCGACAGGACCGCCGCCTTCTGGTTATCGACCAGCACTTCCTGCGGCACGCCGCCAAACCATTCGAAGGCGCGAATCAGCGATTCGTACGTGTGCTCCGCATCCAGCGCGTCGGTGCACCAGACGTGAAACCGCCGCGAGTAGGCCAGCAGATTCACGGCGAAGTGAATCGTGGTGTCGACGCCCGCGATCGGGCGAAGAATCGTGCCCCAGTCACTCTGCAGCTGGCGACCCGGCAACGTCTCGAAGCGCACCGTGGCCCGGCTCGGGCGCTGCGGGCGCTTCGGGCGGACATAGCCACGCAGCGTCGTGATGCCCCCGGCATAGCCGGCGGCCTGGATCTCTCGCAGGATGACCTGCGCGTTCCAGACGCCGTCATTGAGCAGGGCGTCAATCTGGGCGCGATAGGGATCCACCAGGCTCCCGCGCCGCGCATGCCCCGACGGGGCCGCCCCGCGAGCCACGGCGCGACTCACCGTCTTCGGGGAAACCCCGAGTTCGGCCGCGATGTCACACTGGTAGACACCGCGCTGTACGAGTGTTTCAATCATCAGGAAGTCCTCCTTTCGCAACACACTGGTCCCTCCGGGTTGGTCAGACCACGAAGGGACATTTTGGCTGCTGATCGGAGGACTTCACTCACGCTGTTCTGCGGACTATCTCACTTGGCGCTGACA
>CAYNDV010000358.1:0-2163 GCA_964396055.1 uncultured Vicinamibacterales bacterium
CGCCGAGGAACCAGATGGCGCCCGCGCCCTTGAGCAGCGGGCCCATCACCCAGAGATACCCGCGGTACCGGTCCGGGTCGCGCAGCGGCAACCCGTAGCCCAGGCCGATGGCGATCGCAAACAGGCCGTTGAGGTCGGCGTGGATCGGGGGCGCCGGCGCCGGCAGGCCGAACACCTGCATCAGCTGCGGCCGCGCCGCCAGCAGAGCCACGCCCAGCAGGATGTCGTACACACCGGACACCGCGGCAACCAGACGCAGCACGGCACACCTCGAATCGATGGGCTTCGGTCCGCCGGCCCTTTAGGCCGCCGGGTCCTGCCCCGTCGGATTGCGGCGGCTTCCTCTCCGAAGCCAGTAATACAGCGGGATGCCGGACGCCATCAGCAGCAGGCCCCAGGCCGAGGGCCCGGGCTCGCGGATGATCGCGTTGACGACGATCACGAGGCACGCCAGCGCAAAGACACCCGGCGCCAGCGGGTAGCCCCAGGCCTTGAACGGCCGCGGTTCGCCGGGGTGGCGCCACCGCAGCACGAAGACGGCGCTGACGGCGAGGCCCGAGAAGAGCACCACGGCGAATCCCGTGTAGGTGAGGAGCTGGTTGAACGTACCCGACAGGACCAGGAGGCACGCCCAGCCGGCCTGGGCGACGATGGCCACGGCCGGGGTCCGATACCGCGGGTGCACGCGGGCCGCCGCCGAGAAGAACGCGCCGTCCTGGGCCATCGCGTAATAGATGCGCGGGCCGGCCAGGACCATGGCGCTCAGGCTGCCGGCCAGGATGATCACCGTCGCGGCCCCGAGCAGATTGGCCGCCGGTTCGCCCAGCAGCCGCCGCGCGGCGGCGTCGGCGATGGCAATCTGTCCCTGGGCGTTGAGCGCCGCGATCTCGGTCACGGGCAGCGCGTAGAGATAGAGCGCGTTGACGCCGAGGTAGAGGATCACCACGACGAACGTCCCGAGGGCGAGCGCCCGCGGCACGTTGCGCCCCGGGTCGCGGATCTCCTCGGCCACGTACGACGCGGCGTTCCAGCCGCTGTAGCTGAACATCACCGGGATGAGCGCCAGCAGCCAGCTGGTGGCCGCAACCTCCCGGCCAGGCACCGCCCCGGCCCAGCTGCCCCGCCCCAGCATCAGGCCGAGCGCCACGAACACGAGCAGCGCCGCCACCTTGGTCCCGGCCAGCAGGTTCTGCACGACACGCCCGGGGCCGAGGCCGCGGACGTGGACGACCGCCAGCCCCATGATCGCCGTCATGCCCACGATGGCGCGGGGCGACACGGTCAGCGTGACGAGCCCCAGGGGCACCGTCAGCAGGGGCGTGGCGTCACCGGCCGCGGGAATGAACCGGCCGAGGTAGTCGGCCAGGCCGATGGCCCCGGCAGCCATGGCGCCGGTGAACCCGGCCACGAACGACGTCCAGCCGGTGAGAAACCCGGCCACGGGCCCGTAGGCCGCGCGCAGGTACACGTATTCGCCGCCCGAGCGCGGCCGCAGGGCCGCCAGTTCGGCGTAGGCCATGGCCCCCGCGAACGCCAGGATGCCCCCCGCGAGCCACACCGTGAGCATGCCGGCCGGGTGGGGTACAATCTGCGCGATGATGCCGGGGCTGGTGAAGATCCCGACGCCGATCACGTTGGAGATTACGATCGCTGCCGCGTCAATCGGGCCGAGGCGGCGTTCGAGTTGCTGGGACGGAGCCGATGCGGTAGGCACGGCGGCATTATAGCTGGTGCGATTCCTGCTCCTGACGTCCTTCGTGCTGTGGTCAGCCATGTTGTGTGACACGCCTCCGTCCGGCGGCACGCAGGCACCCGACGCCTGGGCCGCCGCCCGCCGCGCGATGGTCGAGACGCAGATTGCGGCGCGCGGCGTGCGCGATGCCCGGGTGCTGGACGCCATGCGGTCCGTCCCGCGCCACGCCTTCGTCCCGCCAGCCGCGCAGCGGGACGCCTACGACGACACGCCGTTGCCCATCGGCCTCGGCCAGACCATTTCCCAGCCCTATATCGTCGCACTGATGACGGAGCTGGCGCGGCCGGGTCCGGCCGACGTCGCGCTGGAGGTGGGGACGGGATCCGGCTATCAGGCGGCCGTGCTGTCCCGGCTCGTGGCGCGCGTCTGCTCCATCGAACTCGAGGAGACGCTGGCCCGTGACGCGCGGG
>CAYNDV010000359.1:0-2163 GCA_964396055.1 uncultured Vicinamibacterales bacterium
CGCCGAGGAACCAGATGGCGCCCGCGCCCTTGAGCAGCGGGCCCATCACCCAGAGGTAGCCGCGGTACCGTTCCGGATCGCGCAGCGGTAACCCATAGCCCAGGCCGATGGCGATGGCGAACAGGCCGTTGAGGTCCGCGTGGATGGGCGGCGCCGGCGCCGGCAGGCCGAAGACCTGCATCAGCAACGGCCGCGCCGCCAGCAGACCCACGCCGAGCAGGATGTCGTAGAGACCGGACACCGCGGCGATCAGACGCAGCACGGCACACCTCGAATCGATGGGCGTCGGTCCGCCGGCCCGTCAGGCCGCCGGGTCCTGCCCCGTCGGATTGCGGCGGCTTCCTCTCCGAAGCCAGTAATACAGCGGGATGCCGGACGCCATCAGCAGCAGGCCCCAGGCCGAGGGCCCGGGCTCGCGGATGATCGCGTTGACGACGATCACGAGGCACGCCAGCGCAAAGACACCCGGCGCCAGCGGGTAGCCCCAGGCCTTGAACGGCCGCGGTTCGCCGGGGTGGCGCCACCGCAGCACGAAGACGGCGCTGACGGCGAGGCCCGAGAAGAGCACCACGGCGAATCCCGTGTAGGTGAGGAGCTGGTTGAACGTACCCGACAGGACCAGGAGGCACGCCCAGCCGGCCTGGGCGACGATGGCCACGGCCGGGGTCCGATACCGCGGGTGCACGCGGGCCGCCGCCGAGAAGAACGCGCCGTCCTGGGCCATCGCGTAATAGATGCGCGGGCCGGCCAGGACCATGGCGCTCAGGCTGCCGGCCAGGATGATCACCGTCGCGGCCCCGAGCAGATTGGCCGCCGGTTCGCCCAGCAGCCGCCGCGCGGCGGCGTCGGCGATGGCAATCTGTCCCTGGGCGTTGAGCGCCGCGATCTCGGTCACGGGCAGCGCGTAGAGATAGAGCGCGTTGACGCCGAGGTAGAGGATCACCACGACGAACGTCCCGAGGGCGAGCGCCCGCGGCACGTTGCGCCCCGGGTCGCGGATCTCCTCGGCCACGTACGACGCGGCGTTCCAGCCGCTGTAGCTGAACATCACCGGGATGAGCGCCAGCAGCCAGCTGGTGGCCGCAACCTCCCGGCCAGGCACCGCCCCGGCCCAGCTGCCCCGCCCCAGCATCAGGCCGAGCGCCACGAACACGAGCAGCGCCGCCACCTTGGTCCCGGCCAGCAGGTTCTGCACGACACGCCCGGGGCCGAGGCCGCGGACGTGGACGACCGCCAGCCCCATGATCGCCGTCATGCCCACGATGGCGCGGGGCGACACGGTCAGCGTGACGAGCCCCAGGGGCACCGTCAGCAGGGGCGTGGCGTCACCGGCCGCGGGAATGAACCGGCCGAGGTAGTCGGCCAGGCCGATGGCCCCGGCAGCCATGGCGCCGGTGAACCCGGCCACGAACGACGTCCAGCCGGTGAGAAACCCGGCCACGGGCCCGTAGGCCGCGCGCAGGTACACGTATTCGCCGCCCGAGCGCGGCCGCAGGGCCGCCAGTTCGGCGTAGGCCATGGCCCCCGCGAACGCCAGGATGCCCCCCGCGAGCCACACCGTGAGCATGCCGGCCGGGTGGGGTACAATCTGCGCGATGATGCCGGGGCTGGTGAAGATCCCGACGCCGATCACGTTGGAGATTACGATCGCTGCCGCGTCAATCGGGCCGAGGCGGCGTTCGAGTTGCTGGGACGGAGCCGATGCGGTAGGCACGGCGGCATTATAGCTGGTGCGATTCCTGCTCCTGACGTCCTTCGTGCTGTGGTCAGCCATGTTGTGTGACACGCCTCCGTCCGGCGGCACGCAGGCACCCGACGCCTGGGCCGCCGCCCGTCGCGCGATGGTCGAGACGCAGATTGCGGCGCGCGGCGTGCGCGACGCCCGGGTGCTGGACGCGATGCGGTCCGTCCCGCGTCACGCCTTCGTCCCGCCGGCCGCGCAACGGGACGCCTACGACGACACGCCGCTGCCCATCGGCCTGGGCCAGACCATTTCCCAGCCCTATATCGTCGCGCTGATGACGGAGCTGGCGCGGCCGGGTCCGGCCGACGTCGCGCTGGAGGTGGGAACGGGATCCGGCTATCAGGCGGCCGTGCTGTCCCGGCTGGTGGCGCGCGTCTGCTCCATCGAACTCGAGGAGACGCTGGCCCGTGACGCGCGGG
>CAYNDV010000360.1:0-2131 GCA_964396055.1 uncultured Vicinamibacterales bacterium
TGACACGGCCTGGCGAGTTCGCCGGCCTGGTGTGGGATTTCGTCGAATCGCTTGGAGCGGGCGACGCGAAGGTGCATCCATGATCCGTCACATCGAAGGTCCCGCGGGCAGGCTCGAAGCGTTGCTGGACGACCCGGCGTGGAGTTGCCGCATCGGCCCCGTGCGCAACCCGGACGGCACGCTGCCGCCACCCGCGACGAGCGATCCACCGCGCGCCGTCGTGGTGCTGGCGCACCCGCACCCGCTCTACGGCGGGACGATGCACACGAAGGTCGTCTACCAGGTGGCCAAAGGGCTGTGCCGCACCGGGGCGGCCGTGCTGCGCTTCAATTTCAGGGGCGTTGGGGTCAGCGAAGGGGCCTGGGACGATGGGCCCGGCGAACTGGCCGACTTCCGTGCGGCCGTGGACTTCGCGGCCGCGCGGTACCCCGGGACGCCAATCTGGGCGGCGGGTTTTTCGTTCGGGTCCTGGGTGGCGGCCACGGTGGGCGCCACTGACGAGCGCGTGGCGGCCATTATCGCCGTGGCGCCTCCGGCGAAGGCGTACGACTTCTCGGCGCTCTACGACTGCCACAAGCCGAAGTTCTTCATCCAGGGCACACTCGATGAAACCTGTCCGCTGAAGGACACCCTGGCGCTGTACTCGCGGGTGCCCGAGCCCCGCGAGTTGGTCGAAATCGACGGCGCCAGCCACCTCTTCGACGGCCAGGTGGCAGAGGTGGCGGACGTCGTCCAGGGCCTGCTGGGGGAGTGCAGATGATGAGGGATGTGGTCATCGTCGCCGCCGTCCGGACCGCGATCGGCCGCGCGCCGGCGGGTTCGCTGCACACGGTACGGCCGGACGAACTGGCGGCCTGCGTGCTGGCCGGGGCGCTGCGCCGGGCGCCGGGCCTGGACCCGGCCGAGATCGACGACGTGATCTTCGGCTGCGCGATGCCGGAGGCCGAGCAGGGCCTCAACGTGGCGCGCATCGCCGCCCTGCGGGCCGGCATGCCCGTGACGGCGTCCGCGATGACGATCAACCGGTTCTGCGCGTCGGGCCTGGAGGCCATCGCCGTCGCCAGCGACCGGATCCGCTGCGGCGCGGCCGAGATCGTCGTGGCCGGCGGCGTCGAGAGCATGAGCGCGATCCCGATGGGGGGCCATGTGATCGCGCCGAACCCCGGCCTGGTCGAGACGCGGCCCGACGTCTACCTGTCGACCGGCCTGGTGGCCGAGCACCACGCGCGTGAAGGCGGCATCACCCGCGAGGCGCAGGACGCCTGGGCGTTGCGCAGCCACCAACGGGCGCTGGCGGCCATCGACGGCGGGGCGTTTCGGGACGAGATCGTACCTGTGGCCGTGTCGGCGGTGGAACCGGGCGGACCGGGCGGCGCGCCCCAGGGCCGCGCGTTCGTCTTCGACGTCGACGAAGGCCCGCGCCGGGACACATCGCGCGAGGCGCTGGCGAAGCTGAAGCCGGCGTTTCATGCCTCCGGCACCGTCACGGCGGGCAACGCGTCCCAGATGAGCGACGGCGCCGCAGCCGTCATCGTGATGTCGGCGGAGCGGGCGGCGGATCTCGGGCTGACGCCCCTCGCGAGGTTCGTCGGCTACGCGACGGCGGGCGTGGAACCCGAGCGGTTCGGCCTCGGGCCGGTGCCAGCCGTGCGGAGACTCCTGACGCGCGTGGGCCTGTCGTTCGATCAGATCGATCTGGTCGAACTCAACGAGGCATTCGCCTCGCAGGTGCTCGCGTGCCTCCGGGAATGGCCTGTCGACGAACAGCGCGTCAACGTCAACGGCGGGGCGATCGCGCTCGGCCATCCGCTGGGATGCACCGGCGCGCGGCTGACGACCTCGCTGGTGTACGAGTTGCGCCGCCGCGGCGCACGATACGGGCTCGTCACGATGTGCGCCGCCGGCGGCATGGGAGCGGCGGCGGTTTTCGAGAGGAACTGACGGTGGATGCGAGCATAAGCAAGAAGCAGGAAGCCAGAAGGAGCCTGTGTCACGCTGCTGCGCTCGTCGCGCTGTGCGCGGGCCTCACAGCCTGCTCATCGCCGCCCGCGGACCCCACGGTGGCGTTCGCGCGGGCGCTGGAGTCCGCCCGGGCGGCGAAAGACGAGGCCTTCCGCCATCAGCCGAGCCA
>CAYNDV010000361.1:0-2128 GCA_964396055.1 uncultured Vicinamibacterales bacterium
TTCGGCATCCAGCCACAGCATGACGAACAGGGGGCAACGGCTCAGGCGGACGCCCCGCCGGACCTGCTCCAGCAGGAAGGCCAGGCCGTCCCGGTCCACGGCCGTCACGCCCTGCAAATCGAGAACGATGTCGGACGCAGGCCGGTCCGCCCCAGGCAGGGCTGCCGCCAGGTGGGCGAACGTATCGCGCCCGAGACGGCCGCTGACGTGGACGGCAGGATGTGACGAATCGGCGCCGTAATCGATGCGGAGCATGAATCCTCCGCACGACTCGACTCCAAGAAGCGTGCCTTCCGGCCGCCGGGCCTACGGTTGCGGACGACGCCGTCCCTTGAAAGCGTACTTGTCGATGCCGAGGCGGGTGATGCGCGATTCCAGCGTGGAGGCGGGGAGACCGAGCATCTGCGCGGCGCCCGACGGGCCGGAGACGCGGCCTCCGCAGGCGCGCAGGGCGGCCTCGATGGCCGCGCGCTCCTGATCGGCGAGTGTCGGCTTGCGCTCTGGCAGGGGCCCGGTGCCCTCACTGCGGACCGCGCCCGGCAGATCGAGGGGGGCGAAGCGCAGCACGTCGCCCTCCGAGAGAATCGCCGCACGCTCGACCGCGTTCTCCAGTTCACGTACGTTGCCGGGCCAGTCGTACGCCTGCAACCGCGCCATGGTGCGGCGGGAAACCGCCTCGAAGCGCCGCCCCAGGCGCGCGCCATGCCTTGCGGCGAAGTACTCCACGAGGATAGGAATGTCCTCCCGGCGGTCGCGCAGCGGCGGGACGTGGACCGGAAACACGTTGAGCCGGTAGTAGAGATCGCTGCGGAACCGTCCACTGCGCACATCCGCCGCGAGATCCCTGTTCGTAGCCGCTACCACGCGGGCGTCGGTCCGGATGGTCGTCGTGCCGCCGACGCGCTCGAACTCGCCTTCCTGCAGCACGCGCAGCAGCGCCACCTGCATGTCCGCCGGCAGTTCGCCCGCTTCATCCAGGAACAATGTTCCGCCCGACGCCAGTTCGAAGCGCCCGATGCGCCGCTGCACGGCGCCGGTGAAGGCGCCCCGCTCGTGGCCGAACAGCTCAGACGCGATCAGGCTGTCGGGCAGCGCCGCCAGGTTCGCCTTGATCATCGCCCTCGCCGAGCGGGACGACAGGCGATGCACGGCCCGCGCGATCATCTCCTTGCCCGTGCCCGTCTCGCCCGTGATCAGGACGGTGGCGTCGGTGCGAGCGACCCTGGCCACCTGCTCGAGCACCAGGCGCAGCGCCTGCGACGACCCGACGATGTCCTCGATCATGAGGTGCTCGTCGAGGTCGCGCCGCAGGGCGAGGTTCTCCTCCTGCAGCCGGTTCTTCAGCCGGGCGATTTCCTCGAACGCCAGGGCATTGGCCACGGCCCCGGCCAGCGGGCCGCTCACCTGCTCGAGCAGGGCCACCTCATCGTCGGAGAACGGCAGGGGGTCGCGGCGCGCGAAGGTGACCGATCCGACAAGGCGGCCCGCGACCAGCAGCGGCGTGCGGGCGTAAGCCCGGACGCCGTACTGCATCAGCCGCTCGTCTTCGGGATAGCGCCGCACCGCGCGCAGATCCGGGCAGGTGTCGGCCCGCCCCGTCTCGCCCACCCGCAGGGTGCCGGAACCGGCGGCGGCCATGGGGCGGCCGAACCGGGCTTCGTACTCCTCGCGCGACAGGTCCAGGGCGCGGGCCACCGCCTCGTGCATCGACTCGCCCGTCCTGGACGCCTGGCCCTGGATGTGCACCGCGTGCGGCCGCAGTTCGTCGCCGTCCACCGAGACGATGCCCACGGCCTCAATCGGCACCAGCGGCCGGAGCACGTCCGCCACGGCCGCGAGCACGCCGGCGAGGTCGAGGTGGGCGTTGGCAGCCTGGGAGACGGCCAGCAGCAGGCGGTACTGGTCCGCGATGGACGCGATCACGGGACGATTGTACCTCTCGGGGCGTGGGGCGTGGGGCGCGGAACCTTCGTGGCGTCCGGCTTCAGCCGGACGTCGGGCCGCCGAGTTGGTGTACTGTTTGACGAGTGGACAGGCTGCGGGCCACGGTGCCGCAGCCGCTGTCCGTCACCTGAGGCACCTATGAACGAGATCATCGACTTCATCTACGCGAGCCGCGACCGCCACG
>CAYNDV010000362.1:0-2117 GCA_964396055.1 uncultured Vicinamibacterales bacterium
GTCGTGAACTCGGCGCCCTCTTCGTTCATGGCCTCGGAGATGCCGTCCGAGCAGAAGACGAAGATGTCGCCGGGCTTCAGGTCGATCGTTACCTCGTCGTAGCTGATCTCGGGGAACGACCCGAGGGGCACGCCTGGCAGGTGGATCTGGCCGCAGCCGTCGGCGCGGCAGTGGATCGGGTACGGCAGCCCGCTGTTCGCCAGCGTCACGTGGCGCTTCTTGAAGTCGAACACCGCGTAGCACAGCGTGCAGTAGTACTCGAAGAGCTGGCGCTCGTGCAGGATGCGGTTCATCGACGCGAGGATCTCGGCGGGCGACGACCGCACGTCCGTGAACCGGCGGCGGTACGTGCGGGACCGCACGAGCTCGCTGGCGAAGGCGCTGTAGAGCGCCGCCGGCACCCCCTTGCCCGACACGTCGCCCACCGCCACTGTGAGGGTGTTGGCTTCGGCCGACAGGAAGTCGTAGAGATCGCCGCCCAGCTCGCGCGCGGGCTCGAAGCGCCACGAGGCGTCGAGGTTCTTGACGCGTTTCGGCAGGGCCACCGGGAAGAGGGCCTGCTGCACCCGCTGCGCGAAGCGCACCTCCTTCTCGAGGCGCTCCTGGCTCTGGCGGATCTCCTCGTAAAGGCGCGCGTTCTCGATGGCCACCGCCGCGCTGGCCGCCAGCGGGGTGAGCAGCTCGACGTGGGCCTTGGTGAACGCCCCCGGCTCCGGGCTCTCCAGGTCGAACACGCCGATGCAGCGGTCCTTCACGAGCAGCGGGATGACCAACTCGGCCCGCACGTCGTCGACCACCTTGATGTAACGCGGGTCCTGCAGCACGTCGGGCACGTTTACCGCCGTCTTGTGCCGGGCGGCGAACCCCACCAGCCCCTCGCCCACCCGGACGGCCTTCTGCAGGATCTGCTCGTCGTAGCGCACCGCGTGCCGCATCACCAGGTGCTGCGACTCCTCGTCCAGCAGGAGGATGCCGAAGGTGCGGTAGTCGATCACCCGCTTCATGCTGCGCGCGATGTGCTGCAGCAGCTCGTCCAGCTCGAGGATCGACGACATGTCGCGGCCGATCTCGGCCAGCGTCTCGAGCGTGTCCGAGTAGCGGCGTTCCGACTCGAACAGCCGCGCGTTCTCGATGGCCACGGCCACGGCCGCCGCGAAGTTGCGCAGCGTCTCCACTTCGGCGGGCGTGAACTCGTTGAGGTTCCGGCTGAGCAGGTTGAGCGCGCCAATCACGCGGCCCTTGCGCCGCAGGGGCACCACCAACTCGGCGCGCGTGCCGGGCACCGCCTCGATGTAGCGCGGGTCCTCCGCCACGTCGTTCGCCACCAGCGGCCGGCCCGCTCGCACGGCCGCGCCCACCAGGCCCTGGTCCAGCGACAGGCGCATGGCCGCCCCCACCTCGGGGTACCCCTTGGCGCACGCGATGTGCAGGTCGCCGCGCGCCTCGTCCAGCAGGTAGATGGCGAAGGCGTGGAAGTCCGTGATGCGCGCGATGAGCTCTGGCAGCTTCGCCAGCAGCTCGTCCAGGTCGAGCACGGAGGCCACCTCGCGCCCCAGGGCGAACAGGGTGGTCAGCAGCTGCCGATCGCTCTTGGTCGTGGCAGCGTGCTCGGCCTCGAGGACGGCAAAGACGTCAAGATCCAGCTTGTCGGTCACGTCTCCGAATTATACTGTGTCGATGGACCAGCCGCTGCCCTTCGACCAGACCGTGATCCAGCGGATCCTCCCGCACCGCTACCCGTTCCTGCTCGTCGACCGCATCACCGAGTTCGAACCCGACAAGCGGATTGTCGGCATCAAGAACGTGTCGCGCAACGAGACGTACCTCTGGCAGGAGCCCGGCAAGGTCCCCACCATCCCGTTCACGATCCTCACCGAGGCCGTGGCCCAGGTGGGCGCCATCATGATCCTCGGCAAACCCGAGAACCGCGACAAGCTCATCTTCTTCATGGGCATCGACCACGTCCGCTACCGCCATCCGGTCCAGGCGGGCGACCAGGTCGAGATTATCGCCACCGTCAAGCGCCTGCGCAGCCGCATGGGCACGCTGCACGGCGTGGCCCGCGTCAACGGCCGCGTGTGCTGCGAGGGCACCATGAAGTTCTCCCTCGGCGACAG
>CAYNDV010000363.1:0-2112 GCA_964396055.1 uncultured Vicinamibacterales bacterium
GGCCGCCGGCGCCGGACGGGGACCTGCTGCGGGAGCCGGCGCGGGCTTGGGCGCAGCGGTCGGGATGCTTGCGGAGGCCGGCACGCGCGAGGCCAGCGTCATCGTGATGTCGGCCTGGGCCTGGCACGGCGTGCCGAGCGTGACGACCCGTGGTTCGGCGGCAAAGGCCGCGAAGTCCGCGCACAGTTCGTACTCACCTGGCCCCGGCAGCGCCAGGGCGAAGCGTCCGTCCAGTGCTGTCGACGAGGTGACGGGCGCACCGCCGCCGCGAGGCGTGACCGTGATGGCCACACCGGGCAGCCGGGTCTGGCCCGCCGTCACCGTGCCAGTCAGCGTGCAGCGCGCCTCGGGCTGCGGCGGACGCGCGGCCTCCTGTGCGCCGGCGGGTGCGGCGAGTCCCGCGGCCAGAGCCAGCGCGGCCACGATCGGAAGGGGAGTGCGATACATCGGTCCTGTCGGGCGAACATGCCTTCATGCGGACATGCGCCGCGGGGGCCCTGCGCGCGTACAGATTGGACCAGAACAGGCGCGCCGCGTGACGGCAGAACTGTGAAAAGACGGTGACAGCGGTCTCTAGCCCTTGGCCAAGGCCACGATCCGCTCCCACTGCTCGTCGGTGACCGGCATCACCGACAGGCGTGACATGCGGACGAGGGCGAAGTCGGCGAAGAACGGGTCGGCCTTGACGGCGGCCAGGGTGACGGCGTGCGGCAGCGCGCGTTCGGGGCCGATGACCGCGGCCCAGAGCTTGCCCGTCCTGTCGGCCGGGTCGGGTGCCGGCGCCTCGAGGACACGGGCGATGCCGACGACGGCCTTCTCGCTGCCGGTGTGGTAGAAGAACACCCGGTCGCCCGGCTTCATGGCCTTCAGGTGCCTCTGGGCGAGGGGGTTGCGCACGCCCGACCACACCGTGCGCCCGTCGCGTGCGAGGGCTGCGTAGCTGTAGTTCGACGGCTCTTCCTTGACCAGCCAGTTCATGGGGGGCTCCATCAGAAATACGCTTGCGTGACGCCGAAGGTGTCGCAGATCGCTCGGATTTCCTCGGGCCGCAGACCTTCACCGCCCTCTCCCGCGCAGAGGTTCAGGTACTCGTACTTCGCCGCCGTCTCGGCGTACTCCACGCGATCGGCGGCGCGTTTGATCGAGATGTCGGAGCGGGCCATCACGCCGTGTTTCGACCAGACAACGATCCGGTGGCGGCGCAGGGCGTCGATGGTGGCCGCCATGAGTTCCCGCGAGCCCGGCACCAGGAACGGCACGATGCCAATGCCTTCCGGCAGATTGACGATGGTCTCGGGCTGCCAGCGCAGCAGTCGCGTATTGAGGTACGTCACGTCGCGGTAGCGGGGCAGGTGGCTCAGGTACGTCAGGTGGATCGGCTGCGCGTGGATGACCGCGTGAAAGTTGGTGCCTGTGGCGCGGATCTGGTCGTGGTGCACGGCGAGGTGAGAGTTGAACTCGCTGGTCACGCGTTCGAACCGGCGCTGGTGGGACGTGTGCACGCGGCCGGTGCGACCGTCGGCGCCGATGACGACGCACGCGACGTTCGCGGTGGGGTCGTCGATGACCTCGCGCAGGCGGCGGCCGGAGCCGGTGACGAGCAGGCAGGCGCCGGCCAGATCGGGCACGGGCTCGGGCAGCGCCAGGTCCTCGATCACGGGGAACCGCGTGCGCGGCTCCACGGCCCAGCGCATGCACACGGAGATGTTGCCGGCCGCGCCTTCGGAGGCTTCGATGTCGGCGACGCGACGGCCGGCTTCGCCGATGGCGCGCAGCAGGTCGTCGAGTTCGGGATAAGGTGCGTCCAGCATGGTGGCGAAGGTGTCCTGACGGGTTGTCCGCGGCCGGCGGTGCGCGGGCCGGTGGCGGGATCATCGCCCCCGGGGGGCGGGAGCGTCAAGGCGCGGCCGAGACGGCCGTTGGCGGTTCGGGCTAGAATGGTCAGGCGGCCCCCGGTGCGGAGAGATGACCGAGAGGCTGAAGGTGCACGCTTGGAAAGCGTGTGTAGGGGAAACTCTACCGAGGGTTCGAATCCCTCTCTCTCCGCCAGTTATCCTGTTCTATCCAAACGACTTCGCCGAGTCGCTGGATCCCGTCTCCAATATGTCTCCA
>CAYNDV010000364.1:0-2076 GCA_964396055.1 uncultured Vicinamibacterales bacterium
GTCCGTGCCCTCGTCCAGAGTCCACGCCGCCGTCCCGGTGTTTTCCACCCGTACCTTCACCGTGGCCGTTGTCCCCTCCGTCATCGTCGCCGGCGGCTCGAAACCCGGTTCGAAGGTGGCCACGCCGTCGTAGTACGGCGCGGCGGGACCCACGACCGTCACCTGTGACACGGCTGAGGTCTCGCCGAACCAGGCGTCGGCGGGGCTGACACTGGCCGACGTGCGTCTTCTGTCACGAATCCACAGTGGATAGACCACTGGCCCCATGAGGCGTATGATGGGGTGGTTCATTCCGCACTTGCCCAAGTGCCGGACTTCGGCCCCTCCCCACGGGCCCGGTGAAAGGTGTTGTCTCGATGTCTGATGCCGCGATCCCACGTCATCCGAAGGGTTCCAGCGCGAAGATCCTGCTCTCCTCCGTGTTCGGCCCCTACGCCCAGGACGATGAGTTCGGCAGCCGCGCCATCAACCCGATGGAGCTGTACCACAACCAGGTGACGCGCGAGCAGGGCCCCTTCTCGCTGCGGCTGTTCCACCGTTCGTGGGGCATCATCTTCATCCAGCACAACATCACGGCGCCCTGCGCGGTGCTCGACTTCCCCACCCGCGAGCGCTTCATCGAGGAACTCAAGACCGGGCAGTACGACATCGTCGGCATCTCGAGCATCATCGTGAACGTGGGCAAGGTGCGCGAGATGTGCCGCCTGGTGCGCGAACACGCGCCAACCGCCACCGTCGTGGTCGGCGGCCACGTGACGGCGATTCCCGGCGTGCAGCACATGATCGACGCCGACCACATCGTGCGGGGCGAGGGCGTGGCCTGGATGCGGGCGTTCCTCGGCGAGCCCGTCGACACGCCGATGACCCACCCCGTCATCCAGTCCGGCTTCGGCTTCAGCGTGCTCGGCCTGCCCACGCCGAAGAACGCGAGCGCCCCGGCGGCCACGATCATCCCGTCGGTGGGCTGCCCCATGGGCTGCAATTTCTGCACGACCTCGGCCTTCTTTGGCGGCAAGGGCAAGGTGACCAACTTCTTCGAGAAGGGCGCCGAGCTGTTCCACGCCATGTGCGATGCCGAGCGCAAGCTGGGCGTGAAGTCGTTCTTCGTGATGGACGAGAACTTCCTGCTCTACAAGAAGCGGGCGATGGAACTGCTCGACCAGATGAAGGAGAAGCGGAAGGCGTGGTCGCTCTACGTCTTCTCGTCGGCCAACGCCCTGTCGAAGTACACCATGCGCGAGCTGGTGGAACTCGGCGTGTCCTGGGTGTGGATGGGCCTCGAGTCGCCGAACAACCAGTACTCCAAGCTGGACGGCGCCGACACCGTGGCGCTGACGAAGGAGCTCCAGGCGCACGGCATCGGCGTCCTGGGATCGACCATCGTCGGCCTCGAGCACCACACGCCCGACAACATCGTCGCCGAGATCGAGCACGCGGTGGCCCACAACACGGACTTCCACCAGTTCATGCTGTACACGCCCGTACCGGGCACGCCGCTCTACGAGCAGGTGGAGGGCGAAGGCCGGCTGCTCGCGGACGTGGACCTGGCCGACATCCACGGGCAGGATCACTTCAACTTCGAACACGCCGCCATTCCGCGCGAGCAGTCGAAGCCCCTGCTCGACTGGGCCTTCCGGCTGGACTTCGAGAAGAACGGCCCGAGCATCTACCGCCTCGCCCGGACGATGCGCGAGGGCTGGATGAAGTACCGCAACGACCCCGATCCGCGCGTGCGGGAACGGATGCGGCAGGTGGGCAAGGAACTGCGGCACGGCTACGGCGCGGCCCTGTTCGCGATGGAGCGGTACTTCCGGCAGTCGAACCGGGACGTGGCGATGAAGGTGCGAGACCTGCGCAAGGACCTCGAGCGCGAGTGGGGCGTGTTCTCGCGCTGGGCCAACCGCGCCGCCGGCCCGGCTGTCCTCTGGTCGGTGCGCCGCGATGCGCGCAAGCACCCGCACGGCCGCCGGATCGAGCCGGCGACGTTCTTCGAACGCCGCAACTGGCCGGATACGGCGGGGGCCTAGAGGCTAGAGGCTAGAGGCTAGAGGCTAGAGGCTAGAGGCTAGAGGCTAG
>CAYNDV010000365.1:0-2071 GCA_964396055.1 uncultured Vicinamibacterales bacterium
TTCGTGGCGTCCGGCTTCAGCCGGACGCATCACCCCTGTCGCACGAAGTGTGGCATCGTGGCGGGAATCTCGAGCGACAGCTCCACGATCCCGGCAAACGTGCCGCCCTCGTACCACGGCGCCTGGTAGATGAGCTTGCGGACGCCGCGTTTCTCGATCGTGTAGGCGTTCACGCGCGGATGGGCGAGCAGGTCGGCCACCAGCGAGCGCGACGGCTCGGGGTGGCAGTCGAGCAGGTTCGAGCCGATGAGCGCGCGGCCGCCGTCGGCCTCGAAGGTGGCCGCGGCCTTGTCGTTCATCTCGAGGATGACGCCGTGGCGGTCGCACACGGTCACCGCGCCTGGGAACTCTGCCACCCAGGCGTGCGGCGCGGCGCCCGCCGCCCGCGCCGCGCGCTCGAGTTCGGCGGCCAGCCCGGCCAGGATGTCCGTCCATCCCTGCCGGACCGAGTCGGCCCACTCTTCCATCCCCGGCGTCAGCGTGTGCGTCAGCGTGACGGTGCAGCCGCCGGCCCGCGGGGCGATGGCCACTTCCACGCGGTCGCGCGCGTCCGAGTATTTCGGCACGCCGAACTCGAACACCAGGCGCGCCGGGCGCTCCAGTTCGAGGTACGTGCCCGTGTGCAGGACGTCTTCGCCGTCGCGGCGGTCGACGATGCGCAAGGCGCCACCGACGCGGGGATCCATGGCGCATTCCACGATGCGCCCGGTGGGCGTCGCGAACAGCCACGCCCCCGCGTGCGCCGCGTCGAGCCAGGCATCGAACGCCGCCTCCGGCGCCGCAACCATCGTCTGTGTCACCACCACGGTCATCGGATTCTCGGACATGCCCCGCCTTACTCCCGGACTTGAACCAGTTCGAGCTCTTGTCAGGCCCAGTCTAACGGAATCCGGTGCCGCGACGGACCGAGACTCCCCGCCCCGGCGCATGACAGGCGTCATAGGGCCCCTGCACCGCCTGCGCCACACTGGATCCGTCGCGGGCGCAATCGCGCGGCTGCGATGTGGCGGTCCCCCACCGTATCCCGGGACCTGTTGCACTGGAGCGTTGCCGTGGCGGTTACCTGGTCGGCCCTGCTGCTGGAAGATCACGAGACGACGGAGAAGGTGTTCGACGCGGTGTCGAAGGCCTGCGCGTCCCCGATGGGCCCCACGCGCACGTTCGTGGCCGACGCCGTCACCTACCTCACCGAATACGTGGACGCCTGCCACAACAAGAAGGAAGAGCGGCACCTGTTTCCGCTGCTCGAGGCCCGCGGCATCCCGCGCCACGGCGGGCCGCTGGCGGTGATGCTGGCCGAGCACGACCGCAGCGAGCAGCTGCTGGCCACCGTCGCCTCGGCCGGGCGGGCGTTTGCCGCCGGCGACCTGACCGCCCTGCCCGCGTTCACCCAGGCCTTCACCCAGTACGCGGAGGTTGTAAAGGACCACTACTGGAAGGAGCGGGACATCCTGTTCAACATGGCGCAGCGCGTGCTCTCGCCGTCAGACGCCGAGACCGTGCTGGCGGGCATTGCCGAAGTCGAGGCCTCGCTCGGGCCCGACACGCACCAAAAGTACTACGCCATCGCGCACCGCATCATCGACGCGGGCGGCCTCGAGGACCTGTCGTTCGGCCTCGACCGGTCGGTGCTCGCGGCCATGCTCAACACGCTGCCCGTCGAGCTCTCCTTCGTCGACGCCAACGACATCGTCCGTTACTTCAGCCACGAGAACCACGAGAAGATTTTCGGCCGCACGCGCGGCGCCATCGGCACGGCGGTGCAGAACTGCCATCCGCCCCACAGCGTGCACATGGTCAACGCCATCCTGGCCGACTTCAAGGCCGGCCGGCGCAGCGTCGCGGAGTTCTGGATCGAGATGGGCGGCAAGTTCATCCACATCCGCTACTTCCCCGTCCGCAACGACGCCGGCACCTACCTGGGGTGCATGGAGGTGGTGCAGGACGTCACGGGCATCCGGGCGCTGACGGGCCAGAAGCGGCTGCTGGATTAGACGGGCCTGACATGTCGATGAATCAGCGATTCGTCGACATGTTCCAATGGTCATGTCGATGGGGTGGAGGTTTGGGG
>CAYNDV010000366.1:0-2062 GCA_964396055.1 uncultured Vicinamibacterales bacterium
GGCCCGCCGAGCGTGGCGCCGAACTGCTGGCGCGAGTAGTCGACCTTCTTGAGGTCGAGCTCGCCCTTCGCCCGCAGGCTCTTGTCGCGGAAGAAAGCGAAGGCCGACCCGTGCAGGTCGTTGGTTCCCGACTTGGTCACGATCGACAGCGCGCCGCCGGACGACCCGCCAATCTCCGTGTCGAACCGGTTCGCGATGACGCGGAACTCGCCGACTGCGTCCTGGCTGAATCGCGCGCGCGCCAGGCCGAGGGTCGGGTCCGTGAAGTCGACGCCGTCCACCATGATGGTCGACTGGCTGGCGTTGCCGGCCGCGCCAATGACCGCCTGGTTGCCGATGAACCGGTTGCCGCCCCGTTCGCGCGTCGTGCCGGGCGTGAGGAAGGCCAGCGACTGGAAGTCGCGGTTGGCCACCGGCAGTTCCTGGATCTGCTCGGGCGTGATGTTGGTGGAGGAGTCGGTCTTGTAGACGTCCACCAGCGGCGCCTCGGCCGTCACCGTGACGGTCTCGGCCATCTTCGCCACCTTCATGGTCACCGTCAGCTTCGCCGTCTGGCCAACGCGCAGCGTCACGCCTTCCTGGCTGACGGCGGCGAAGCCCTCGAGCTCGACCCTGACGGTGTAGGTGCCGGGCAGCAGGCCGATGAAGCGGGCCGAGCCGCTGCCGTCGGTCACGCTGTCCTGCGTGAAGCCGGTGTCAGGCCGCGTCACGGTGATGGTCACGCCCGGCAGCACGGCCTGCGATTCGTCCAGCGCCGTGACCTCGATGACGGCGTCGGCAATCTGCGCGGACGCGTGCGCCGGCATCACGACCAGCAGCGCGCCAACCGCCAGGGCGGCCAGCACGCGGCCGCTCCAGCCGGCCACGATGCAGTTCCACTTCCTGTCCATCTGTGCCTCCTTGACGGTCGCCGCCAGGCGACGCGTTCCCCCGAGTCTCCCGCAACAATTTACATACCGAACGTTTGATATGTTTATTGTCGGATGTAGAATATGCCCGCACTGGGGCTGAGTCAAGGGGTCGGGAGCGCCCCACGCCCCGCAGGAGCAACCGATGTCCCTCGCCGCCCGTCTCGGAATCGCCGCCGCCGCCCTGGTCGTGCTCATCGTGGCCGCAGGAGGCCTGTACGTGTGGAAACGCCCGCTCTCGCTCTTCGCGGCCATGAACCGCCGCGCCCTGGCCGGCGCGGGCCTCACACAGGCAACCGCACAGACTGGTTTCGGGCCCCAGAGCTTCTACCAGGGCGGTCAGGGCCAGACCGTCGTCCTGCTGCACGGCGCCGGCGACCAGGCCGGCACCTGGGCAGGCGTCGCGGAAGTCCTGGCGCCTCGCTACCGGGTCGTCGTCCCGGACCTCGCGGGCCACGGCGCCAGCGCCCCGGCCGAGGGCCCCATCGCGATCGGCCAGATCCTGCGGGGTGTCGAAGCCGTGCTCTCGACGGGTCCGCAGGACCCCGCGATCCTGGTCGGCAACTCCCTGGGCGCCTGGGTCGCCCTGCTCTACGCCCGCGAGCATCCGGATCGGGTGGCCCGCGTGGTCCTCGTGAACGGCGGCGCCATCCGCGGGAGCCGCGACGATCTGTCGCTGCAACCGAAGACGCGGGCCGAGGCTGCCGCCCTGATGACCCAACTGCGCGACCCGCAGTCCACTCCGATTCCCGGCTACGTCCTCGACGACGTGGTGCGCGAGGCCGCGACCGGGCCGCTCGCGCGCTTTGCGCAGACGGCGGGAGAGATGGAGCCCTACCTGCTCGACGGGCGGCTTGGCGAGATCGCCGCCCCGGTGAACCTGCTGTGGGGCGAGTCGGACAAGCTGTTCCCGCTCGAATACGCGCGGAAGATGATGGCGGGCCTCAGGGCATCGCGCCTCACGACAATCTCCGGCTGCGGCCACGTGCCGCAACAGGAATGCCCGACACGCTTCAAGGCCTCGCTGCTCGACGTCCTCCAGCAGCCGTGGTGAGAACGATGATCAACGGCGACCTGCTTGGTGAACGTGCACGGCTGACGCCGGACAAGACGGCCCTGGTCACCGTCGCGGACGGCGCTCGGTACACCTACGC
>CAYNDV010000367.1:0-2032 GCA_964396055.1 uncultured Vicinamibacterales bacterium
GTCGTGCGCGGCCGCAACCGCGGCCCGTCGGTGCGCGACGCGGGAGGCACCGCGAGCGGCGTGGCCCGCGGGCGACCCGGCGGCGCGGAGCCGTCGGGTGCGTCAGCGACGAGCGAAAAGTCGTAGCCGCAGTTCCTGCACCGCTCGCGGTCGTCGAACCCGAGGTAGCCGCACTTCGGGCACCTCATTCGCCCGGCCCCTGCCGCAGGGGCGCCACGGGCACGCCGGCGGCGGCGAGCAGCGCCCGCTGAATCTCCGCCCGCAGGCGGTCGGCGTCGGCGGCCACGGGATCCGCCGCCGCGATCCGATCCAGAACACCGAGCGCATCCTGCAGGTGCCCCGCCCCGTAGAGCCCGCGGGCACGGGCGAGCAGCAGGTCGCCGGACCGCGGGACGGGCAGCGCCTCGGGCGCCACGGTGGCGGCCGCCCCGGGCGGGGTCAGGCTCCAGGGCGAATCGACGAGCGGCTTGAGCAGGTCCCGCGACGCCGCGTAGAGCACGATGGCGCCGGCGACGAGGCCGAGGCCGATGAGCGGCAGCGCCCGGACCGGTCGGCGGGCACCGGGGAACAGCTGTCGGCCGGTCAGCGGGTTCGGCACCCGCCGGCTGCGGCGGCGACGGGCCGCGCCCGCCGTCCCCGGGTCAGGCCGGCCCTGGAGGCGCTCGAGGCGCTCGAGGTATGCGAGGGCCACGTCGGGGTGTTCGCCCTGCGAGGCCGCCGACGCGAGCAGCTGCCGCGCCGCGCCTTCGTCGCCGCGCTCGAGGGCCGCCACGCCTTCGTGCGCCAGTTCCTCCGATCGCCGCTGGCGCTCGGCCAGGGCCCCCCGGGCGCGCTCGATGTAGGCGCGGGCGCGCTCGTGCCCGCGATCGAGGAACAGGACGCGGCTCCAGACGTTGATCGCCTCCTGGAAGCGGCCGCCGAAATAGTGCTCGAGACCGGCGAGCAGCAACTCGTCAATCTTGGCGTCTCGCTCCGGGTCGATGTCGGGAAGACCGGCCCGGGCCGGGTCGGTGTGCTGGGAATCGGGCATCAGCTGGCCGTCGTGGCCCGATTATCCGCGAAACGTCGCCACAGGGTCAACGGGCGGCGGTGTCGTCATCGTCGCGATCGCCGCGCACCGGTGCAATGCCCAGCCCTCGCATCTTCCGGTACAGGTTGCTGCGTTCGACGCCGAGCACCTCGGCCGTCCGCGAGATGTTGCCCTGCTGCTGCGCCAGGACCCGGAGAATGTACTCGCGCTCGAACCGCTCGCGGGCCTCGTGCAGGGGCTGCGCGGGGGGTTCCTGGGCACCGCCGCTCCCCGACCCGCCGTCGAGGAAGACCAGGTCGCGGGCGGCAATCGAGTCGCCGGGCACCATGATCATCAGGCGCTCGATGACGTTGCGCAACTCGCGGACGTTGCCCGGCCACGGATAGCGGTCGAGCACGCCCAGGGCCGAGTCGTCGAGCGTCTTGACGCGCCGGCCGTACTCGCGCGCGAAAACCTTGGTGAAGTGATCGGCGAGCAGCGGAATGTCCTCGCGACGGTCGCGGAGCGGCGGCACGAAGATGGGAATGACGTTGAGGCGGAAATAGAGATCCTCGCGAAAGCGTCCGGCCCGGATCTCCGACGGCAGGTCCTTGTTGGTCGCCGCCAGGACCCGGGTGTCCACGCGCACGCGCGTGGTGCCGCCCACCGGCTCGACGATCTGCTCCTGCAGCGCCCGCAGCACCTTCGCCTGCGTCTTCAGCGTCATGTCGGCGATTTCGTCGAGGAAGATCGTCCCGCCGTCCGCCATCTCGAACTTGCCCCGCCGGTCGGCCACCGCGCCCGTGAACGCCCCGCGCACGTGGCCGAACAGCTCCGACTCGATCAGCTCCTCGGGAATCGCCGCGCAGTTCACCTCGACGAAGGGTCCCTGGCGCCGGCGGCTGAGGACGTGGACGGTGCGCGCCACCAGTTCCTTGCCCGTGCCGTTCTCGCCGAAGATGAGCACCCGGCCGTTGGTGGGCGCCGCCATCGCCACCTGCTCGCGCAGCTGGTGCATGGCGT
>CAYNDV010000368.1:0-2014 GCA_964396055.1 uncultured Vicinamibacterales bacterium
GCATCCACACCCCGTTCGTGGACGGGTTCCTCGCCCGCAACTACCCGGGACGCGAGGAGGAGATGTTCGCGAAGCTCGCCGCCACGCAGCCGATCGGCCGTATGGGCACGCCGGAGGAAGTCGCCCGCCTCGCCCTCTTCCTCGCCTCGGACGACGCCGGGTTCATCACCGGCACGTGCGTGGGCATCGATGGCGGATTCGTGCACTGCAAGACGTAGAAGGCCGTTCGGCCGGTCGGCTGTTCGGCCGTCAGGCCGATGGGCGGTGAAGGAGCATGCGATGAAGCTGTTTCGATACGGTGACGCCGGGGCCGAGCGGCCGGGCGTGCTGACAGGTGAGCGCAGGCTGGATGTGTCGGCGTTCTGCCGCGACTACGACGAGGCGTTCTTCGCCGGCGGGGGCGTGGACCAACTGCGGACGTGGATCGGCCGCCACGCGGATGCCTGTCCGGTCGTGCCTGCCGCGGCCCGCCTTGGCGCGTGCGTGGCGCGGCCGTCGAAGATCATCTGCATCGGGATGAACTACGCGAAACACGCCCGCGAGTCCGGTTCCGAGCCGCCGAAGGAGCCCGTGCTCTTCTTCAAGGCGACCACGGCGCTCTGCGGGCCCTTCGACGCCCTGGTGATTCCCCGCGGCTCGGTGAAGACCGACTACGAGGTGGAACTGGCGATCGTGATCGGCGCCCGCGCCTCGTACGTGACGCCGGAGGACGCGCTGCGTTACGTGGCGGGCTACTGCGTGCACAACGACTACTCCGAGCGCGAGTGGCAGCTCGAGCGGGGCGGGCAGTGGGTGAAGGGCAAGTCGGCCGATACCTACGCCCCCCTGGGACCGTGGCTGGTGACGGCCGACGAGGTGCCCGATCCGCAGGCGCTGCGGCTCTGGCTCACGGTGAACGGGGAGCCCAGGCAGGATTCCAGTACCTCCGACATGGTGTTCGGGTGCGCTCACCTCGTGTCGTACATCTCGCAGTTCATGACGCTGCTGCCCGGCGACGTGATCTCGACTGGGACCCCCGCCGGCGTGGGCCTCGGCATGAAGCCGCCGAAGTACCTGGTGCCCGGAGACGTCATGGAACTGGGCGTGGAAGGCCTCGGCACCCAGCGCCAGGTGGCGCAGGCGTACGCGGGGTAGGACGACCAACGTGGCGTCCGGCCACAACCGGGCGCGGGAGGCGGTAATGGATCTGGGCCTCGCGGGCAAGGTCGCGATCGTCACCGGCGGTGCGTCCGGGATCGGGGCGGCGGTGACGGACCTGTTGCTGGCCGAGGGCGCGTCGGTGGTGGTGGTGTCGCGCGTGACGCCGCACACGGAAACGTTCGTGGCAGCGGCTGGCGCCGGCGACCGGTTCCGGTTCATCGAGGCGGAGCTTGGCACGCCGGCCGTGGCCGGCGACGCCGTGCGGCAGGCGGTGGAGGCGTTCGGGCGTCTCGACGTGCTCGTGAACAACGCGGGGGCCAACGACGGGGCGTCGCTGGCGGCGGGCCCGTCCGCGTTCCGCGCCTCGCTCGAGAAGAACCTGTTCCACGTATTCGACCTGGCGCACTTCGCCCTCGATCACCTGAAGGCGTCCCGAGGCAGCATCGTCAACGTATCGTCGAAGGTGGCCGAGACCGGGCAGGGCGGCACGTCCGGGTACGCGGCCTCGAAAGGCGGCATCAACGCGCTGACCCGCGAGTGGGCGCTGGAACTGGCGCCGGCGGGGATCAGGGTCAACGCCGTCGTGCCCGCGGAGGTGATGACGCCGCTCTACGAGGACTGGCTGAAGACGCTCCCGGACGGCGAGGCCGTCCGCCGGGCAGCCGAGCGTTGCGTGCCGCTGGGCAGGCGGATGACGACGTCCCGGGAAGTGGCGGCGATGGTGGTGTTCCTGGCGTCGGAGGCGGCGTCTCATGTCACGGGCCAGATCGTCCACGTGGACGGTGGCTACACGCACCTGGACCGGCGGGCGACGGTTTAGGGACAGAAGACAGAAGACAGAAGACAGAAGACAGAAGACAGAAGACAGAAGACA
>CAYNDV010000369.1:0-1982 GCA_964396055.1 uncultured Vicinamibacterales bacterium
CGCCGATCCGGCCGAGGGCGATCGCGGCGGCCCGAGCCGTCGCCGGCTGCCGCAGGAGCGGCACCAGCGCGGGCACCGCCGGCGCCGCGCGCCGGGCACCCAGCGCGGCAATCACCGCGGTCTTCGACGCACCGGTCGTCCGGGGCACGGCCGCCACCAGGGCCGCATCCACCTGTGCCCCGGGGATCTGCTGCAGGGCGTAGATCGCCAGATCCACCGATTTCGGATCGGGCAGCATCACCGCCAGCGCCGGCACCGCCGACTCACCCGCGACGATCTGGAGATGCCGGGCGGCCGCCATGCGGGCCACCGGAGACGCCGGGCTCTTGAGGAAGCGCAGCAGTCCCTGCTCGCACGCGGCCCGTTCGGCCGGATCGTCCTTGCGGGCGTAGATGTAGTCGCGCAGCTGCCAGAGCGCGTCCGACTTGACGCCGCCGTCGTAGGTCGCAACCGCGGCGAGGAGCGACTCCAGCGTGGCGGGCGCGGCGGTCGCGGCCGGCGTCTGGGCCGGGAGATCGGCCGGCACCAGCGCCAGCACGGCCAGGAGGATCAGGGCTGTCAGCCCGCGGTGGGTCGTCGTGATGTGCCTCATGGGATCCTCCTAGGCCTGCAGCTGGTACGGAGTGCGGTACGCCCGGGACAGCAGGCGATCCGCGCCGGGGTCGTTCGCGAACGTCTCGGTCTGCGGGTCCCACGTCAGGGTCCGCCCCGTCTCCATCGCGATGACACCGAGGTGGCCGACGCTGGCCGACCGGTGCGCCACCTCGGCCGGGGCGATGGTCAGCGCCCGGTTGCGCACGCAGTCGAGGAAGTTCTGGTAGTGGTCGCGGCTCTTGTACAGCCGGGTCTCGTTCGGGCCGATGACCTCGTGGATGAGGTGCGCGGGCTGGCTCTCGAAGCCGCCGCGGTCGGCCCACACCCAGCCGTACTCGCCGATCCACTTGGTGCCGCTCTGAATGTCGGCGTGCCCGCCCGCGATGACGAACGGGGTGCCGTCGGCGTAGACGGCATCGACCCGGTACCGGGTCGGGGTGTTGTAGACGCCGGTCTTCGGGAACTCGCCGCGGCCGGAGATCTTGACCGGGCCGGTGTATTCGAAGCCCATGCCCCAGTGCGCGATGTCGAGGTGGTGCCCGATCCAGTCCACCAGCTGGCCGCCGCCGTAATCCATGTTCCAGCGCCAGTTCATGTGCACGCACGACTTGCGGTAGGGCGACCAGGGCGCCGGTCCGAGCCAGGTGTCGTAGTCCAGGACGGCCGGCGGCGGAACGATCGCATCCTGGCCGAAGGTGCGGGCGAAGTCGGTGTGGCCGGCGGGCAGGCCGACTTCCACGCGGTGCACCTTGCCGATGCGCCCGTTGCGCACCAGCTCGCTGGCCCGGTGGAAGTTGTCCTCGGATCGCTGCCAGCTGCCGGTCTGCCAGACCCGGCCGAAGCGGGCCAGCGTCTGGACCAGGGCGCGGCCTTCGCGCAGCTTGTGCGTGAACGGCTTTTCGCCGTAGATGTCGAGGCCCGCCCGCGCCGCCTCGGTCGCCACGATCGCGTGCCAGTGATCGGGCACGGCGATCGACACGGCATCCAGGTCGCCGCGCGCGAACAGCTCGCGGTAGTCCTTGTAGGTCGCGCACGCGGTATTGCCGTAGCGCTCGTTGACGATGTCGCGCGCCTGCGCCAGGTGCTCGGCATCGAGGTCGCAGACGGCCACCCACTGCACCTCGTCCTTGCCGAGGAAGTTGCGCATGTTCGAGGGGCCCTGCATGCCGAAGCCGATGCCGGCCATGACGATCCGGTCACTCGGCGCCACGGCGCCGCCCCGGCCGAGGGCGGAGGCCCGGACGATGGTGGGAAACGCGGCCGCGCCCGCGAGGGCGAGAGGGGCCGTACGCAGGAACTCGCGGCGGCCGACACGACGTCGTGTACTCATGTGGGTGTCCTTATCCGCTGGGGCGGGGGCGAACGATGGGCGCGATTGTATCGCAGGC
>CAYNDV010000370.1:0-1974 GCA_964396055.1 uncultured Vicinamibacterales bacterium
TCCCGGCAGCCAGGGTGGTCGCATCGGTCCAGGTGTACGCGTTCCCCTGCGCCGACCCGGGCGTCAGCGCCGGGATCAGCGCCTCGTTGAGGCGCACCCAGCCTGTCATTCCGAGCGGGTCGACTGCGGAACTCCCGTCATCCTCTTGCTGTGGCCGGTCTCCGACTGAGCCACCCGCCGCGCGGTACACGTTGAACCCCGCATTGTCGGTTTCAGAGACCGTCTCCCACGCCAGCGTCACGCCCGCATCTGTGGTCTCGGCAGTGAAGGCAGCCAGCTCCACCGCCAGCGGCGAGAAGTACCAGGTGTAGTCCTCCACCTCGCCTTCGGTCACGCCGCCCAGCGGCTGCGGCGCCGCCTCCGGCGTCGCAGTCTGCCTCGAGGCATACACGCGGAAGCGCGCATTGAAGGTTTTGCCATAAACCGAGGTGTTGTTGGTGCTGAAGCTGACCGGCACGGTGCTCCCCGCGCCGACCAACTGGTTGGTGAACACCTGCTCGCCGGGATCGCCGAAGTCGCCGTCCTGGTTCCAGTCGAACCAGCCGGTCACGTAGCCATTAGCTCCGATGACGGTCAGGTTCACGCCGCCGGTGGTCGCAGTGAACGCGGTGCGCGTCACGCCATCGTCGCTGGCATTATCCGCGTCTTCGATGAAGCTGGTATCGGCCGTCCAGGTGGAGCCCAGCCTCAGGCTCCCGCCGCCCGTGTGCCAGGCGTAGCCGTAGCCGGCGGCCGCGTCGCTGTGGTCGGTTGTGCTGCCGCAGAGCGTCAGGCTCCACGCGCTGAGCGTGCCGTTGTAGGCGCTGGTGTCGTCGACCACGCGCAGGCGCCAGGCGGAGGCCCCGGTGGAGGACTTGCCGTCGAACGCGCCTAACGATTCTTCGGGTCGATAGCTGCCGGTGAACGGCGCGGAGCCGGAAGTGATCGGCGTGCCCGTCTCGTCGTCGAAAACCGTGTTGGTGTAGTTGTCACCTGTGCTGCCATTGTCGGTGGAGAGCTCCACCGTCGTGCCGTCGGGGCCCAGCAGGTGGATGTCAAGATCCTGATCGCTCGTGTGGGTGATTGAGCCGATCGTGACGTTCACATCGGTGACCGGGTAGGTGGCCGGGACGGTCAGCGTGCTGATCACCCCGCTGCTGCTGTTGATCGCCCAGGTGCCGCTGGTGGAATACGTTGTGCAGTCCCCTATGGTGGCCTGAACGGTCAGGAAGATCGCGCTGAACGCGCCCCAGTTGCCGTTGGCGTCCTTGCCGCGCACGAAGAGGATGTGCTTGCCCGGCGCCAGGGCCGACGTGCTGACCGGCGCGGTCACGTTCTCGATCGTGCTGTTGAAGCTGCCGTCCACCGCCGTCATCGCGTGGGCCACGGCGCCCGTCTGCCAGGGCGGGACGTCGACATAATACTCGGCTGCGGCGATATTCTGCGTCGCCTCGCCGGTCCCGCTGCGGTAGCGCGTGTCGTTGATGGTCGCAGTCAGCGTCGTCGGGTCGCCGATGGTGACGGCGCCGGCTGACAGAGCCAGGCTCAGCGCATCCGGCCCCAGCGGCGTCATGTAGGGCGTGCGCACCACCTTGGCCGCGTAGAGCAGCGCCTGGAGGTTGGTGGGGTAGGTGGTGCCCAAAAAGGTGCTGCACGACTCGAAGAACGCAGTCCCCATCTCGATGCAGTAGGCGGCTACGCCGAAGACGCCGTACGCGTGGTCGTCCGTCGTGCCATCGGTGGCGTACAGCGTATACGATTTCTCCGGCGTGTAGCCGTTGAAGTAGGCGAGCTTACGTCCCAACGTCTGGAGCTGCGTGAAGTTGGGCGAGTTGGTGCTCGTCCAGCCCCACGGCCACAACACCAACTGGGCATACGAGTGGAGGTCGATGTACATGCCGGTGGCATCCGCGGGCGCCGCGTCGGTGTCACCTGTTCCGCGCTGGTCGGGGAAGATCGCGGCCATGTAGGTCTGCACGGCCTGGGTCTCGGGCT
>CAYNDV010000371.1:0-1968 GCA_964396055.1 uncultured Vicinamibacterales bacterium
GGGAACTGGCGGTCGCAAGCTACCTTTCCGATCACGTCCTGCCGCTCATCGAGGGTCGCGACGCCCGGCGCATCGAAGACACGTGGCAGTTCCTCTACAAGGGCGCCTACTGGCGGCGCGGGCCCGTCACCATGACCGCCATCGCCGCGGTGGACATGGCGTTGTGGGACATCAGGGGCCAGGCCCTCGGCGTGCCGCTCTACCAGTTGCTTGGCGGGGCCTCGCGCGACGGCGTCCTGGTGTACGGCCATGCCAGCGGGGCCACGATCGACGAGACGCTGGAGGCGGTGGCGCGCTACACGAGCCGGGGCTACCGGGCCGTCAGGGCCCAGTGCGCCGTCCCGGGGGTCCCGCATGCCTACGGCATCGGCGCCGGCGATCACTACGAGCCGGCCAAGGCCGGCCATCCGCCCGAGGAGCGGTGGAGCAGCGAGCGGTACCTGGCGTTCGTCCCGTCGGTGTTCACGCGTCTGCGCGCCGAGTTCGGGCCGGATCTGCACCTGCTCCACGACGTGCACCACCGGCTGACGCCCATCGAGGCGGCCCGCCTCGGCCGGGCGCTCGAGCCCGCCCACCTGTTCTGGATGGAAGACCCGACGCCGGCGGAAGACCAGGCCCGCTTCCGGCTGATCCGGCAGCACACGACGACGCCGCTGGCGGTGGGCGAGGTGTTCAACTCGGTGTTCGACTGCCACCGCCTGATCGAGGAACAGCTCATCGACTACATCCGCACCAGCGTGACGCATGCGGGAGGCGTCAGCCACCTGCGCAAGATTGCGGCACTTGCCGAGGTGCACCAGGTGAGGACCGGGTCGCACGGCGCCACGGACCTGAGCCCGGTCAGCCTGGCGGCGGCCCTGCACGTCGGCCTCAGCGTCCACAATTTCGGGATCCAGGAGTACATGCCGCACGCGGCGGAGACCGATCGTGTCTTTCCGCACGCCTACACGTTCGCCGACGGGGTGATGCACCCCGGGGAGGCGCCGGGCCTGGGGGTGAGGCTCGACGAGGACCAAGCGGCGGCCTGGCCGTTCCGGCGGGCCTGCCTGCCGGTGGCGCGGCTGGCGGACGGCACGGTGCACGACTGGTAGCGCGGGGAGGCGCCGTTGCCGTCCTGAGTTCGACCAGCAAACAAAACTGGTCTGTCCTTGGGAATCTCCCTGGAATGCGTCAGTGACAGGCCATTTGACATCCGTTTTCGTTGGGAGTATAAGAGTCGCGTTCTTTTCTGTTCGGGCACACAACTAAATCAGATCCGACCGGCACAGTACAGCTCACAGCTCAGTCAGGAGAGGGGGAGGCATCGTATGCTTGGTCACCACCGGCGTCGCATCCTGTTTGCGAGCCTGGTGTGGATGGTGGCGCTTACATTCGCCACGGTCACACCACTGCTCGCGCAGACCACCAGTGCCTCGGTCGCAGGCACGGTCAAGGACAACCAGGGCGGTGTGCTCCCCGGAGCGGCCGTCAGCCTGGTCAGCGAGACCCAGGGCACCGAGGTCAGCGTCATCACCGACGAACTCGGGAACTTCCTGTTCCCGTACGTCCGTCCCGACACCTACACCCTGAAGGTCGTCCTGCAGGGCTTCCAGACCGTGCAGAAGCCCAAGCTCATCGTCAACGCGAACGACCGGCTGGCGGCTGGCACGTTCACGATGACGCTCGGCCAGATTTCCGAGAGCATCACGGTCACGGGCCAGTCGTCGGACATCCAGCTGCGCAGCGGTGAGCGGGCGTTCACCCTGCAGACCACGGCGATCCAGAACATCGCCGTCAACGGCCGCAGCTTCTTCGGGCTGGCGGGCCTCGTGCCGGGCGTCATCCCGAACAGCGACACGCCGACGCAGGTCAGCAACCTCAACGCGAACGGTCAGCGGTCGAACTCCAACAACATGACCATCGACGGTGTCGCGAACATCGACACCGGCGACAACGGCGGCAACATGGCCCAGACCAACCTGGATGCCA
>CAYNDV010000372.1:0-1962 GCA_964396055.1 uncultured Vicinamibacterales bacterium
GGGCGCGGCCTGCGGCGCCGCTGCCGGCGCGGCGGGCTCGCCGCCGGCGGCGGGCAGCAGCGACGAGATGTCGTCGTCGGCCGCGCCGATAATCGCGATGAGGCCGCCCACCGCAATGGTGTCGCCGTCGCGGGCAATCAACTTGCGCACGATGCCGTTGGTGTAGGCCTCCATCTCGACGGTGGCCTTGTCGGTCTCGACCTCGGCCAGGGCCTGGCCCGTCTCGACCTTGTCACCTTCGCTCTTGAGCCAGCGGAGGATGCGGCCCTCCTCCATGGTGTCGCTCAGTTTCGGCATCACGACGCGGGAAGCCATGTTTGGTGATCCTCGTCAGAAGACAGAAGTCAGAAGACAGAAGACAGAAGACGGAACAGAGAGGACGGAGGCGGGGAGACGCCCCGCCAGCCTAGTCCAGGTACAGCACCTCGCGCACGGCGGCGATGACGCGCGGCGGCGAGGGCATCGCCAGGTGCTCCAGGTTCTTCGCGTAGGGCATCGGCACGTCGGCGCCCGTCACGCGCGTCACCGGCGCATCGAGATCGCCGAAGGCCTCGCGCTGGATGTCATAGGCGATCTGGGCCCCGAGCCCGGCCTGGGGCCAGCCCTCTTCCACCACGACGCACCGGTTCGTCCGCCGCACCGAGGCGAGCACCGGCGCCATGTCGAAGGGGCGCAGGGTGCGGGGATCGACGACCTCGCACTGGATGCCGTCGGCAGCGAGGGCCTCGGCGGCCTTGAGCGCCACCGTGACCATCTTCGACCAGGCCACGATCGTCACATCCGAGCCCTGCCGCTTGACGTCGGCGACGCCCAGCGGAATCAGGTACTCCTCCTCGGGCACCTCGCCCTTCGACCCGTAGAGCGTCTCGCCCTCCATGAAGATGACGGGGTCGTCGTCGCGAATCGCGCTCTTGAGCAGGCCCTTGGCGTCGTACGGCGTGGCGGGGGCCACCACCTTCAGGCCCGGCACGCTGGCATACCACGCCTCGAGGGACTGGGAGTGCTGCGCCGCCAACTGGTGCGCCGCGCCGCCCGGGCCCCGGAAGACCATCGGGATCTTGAACTGCCCGCCCGACATGTAGAGCATCTTGGCGGCGCCGTTGACGATCTGGTCGATGGCCACCAGCGAGAAGTTCCAGGTCATCATCTCGATGATCGGCCGCAGGCCCACCATGGCCGCGCCCACGCCAACGCCGGCGAACCCCTCCTCGGTGATTGGGGTGTCGACAATGCGCTGCGGGCCGAACTCCTGCAGCAGCCCCTTGCTGACCTTGTAGGCGCCCTGGTAGACGCCCACTTCCTCGCCCATCAGGAACACCCGCGGGTCGCGCCGCAGTTCCTCGCGGAGCGCCTGGTTCAACGCGTCACGATAGGTGATGACAGCCATAACGCTTCGACCTTCCGCTACTCAGACCGCTTCGTGAACGGGCCGTACGGCTCCGCATAGACATCGTGGTAGAGCTCCTCGGGAGAGGGCTCCGGGCTGGCGTCCGCGAACTGCACGGCCGCCTCGGTGACCGCCCGGGCCTTCCGGTCCATCTCCTCGAGGCCCGCCTGATCGATGAGGCCGGCGGCCTTCAGGTACTCGAAATACTGCTTGATCGGATCCTGCTGCTTCTGCCCCTCGACCTCTTCCTTCGTCCGGTAATGCCCGTGGACCGGGTCGGACATCGAGTGCCCCATGAAGCGGTAACACCGGGCCTCGATGAGCGTGGGCAGGCTCTCGCGGCGGGCCAGGTCCACGGCGCGGCCGATGACCTCGCGCACGGCGAGCACGTCCATACCGTCCACCGTCTCGCTGGCCATGTCGTAGGCGCAGGCGCGCTGCGCGACGTCGTAGATGGCCGAGGAACGCTCGATCGCGGTGCCCATCCCGAAGCGGTTGTTCTCGACGATGTACACCACGGGCAGCTTCCAGAGCGCCGCCATGTTCAGCGACTCGTGGAAGGCGCCGATGTTGAC
>CAYNDV010000373.1:0-1954 GCA_964396055.1 uncultured Vicinamibacterales bacterium
TTCTTGCTTCTTGCTTCTGTCTGTACAACACTGCCCCCACGAGGTGCCCGATGTCATCGACTCTCCTGCGTGCCCTTCGGCGGTCGCTGCCGTGGCTGACGGTTGTGTTGTGCGTGGCGGTGCCCGCCGCGGCGCCGTCTCCTGACGCCACGCGTCTGCTGCGGACACCGACCATCAGCGCGTCGCACATCGCCTTCGCCTATGCCGGCAACATCTGGGTCGTGGAGCGATCCGGCGGCGCGGCGCGCAGGCTGACCAGCTTCCAGGGTCAGGCGGTCAACCCCAGGTTCTCACCTGATGGGAAGTGGATCGCGTTCAGCGCCGAATACGCCGGCAACCAGGACGTGTACGTGGTGCCGGTGCAGGGCGGCGAACCGCGGCGCCTGACGTGGCATCCGGGCGGGGATCTCGTGCAGGGGTGGACACCGGACGGCACGGCCGTGTTGTTCGCCTCCGGCCGCTCGACCTGGGCGCCTGGCGGCGCGCCACGGTTCTGGACGGTGCCGGCCGAGGGGGGCGTGGAGGAACCGTTGCCGCTGCCTCGGGCGTACCAGGGCAAGATCTCGCCGGACGGCACGCGGGTCGCCTACCGCCTCAACACCTCGTGGGACGAGGAACGGCGCAACTATCGGGGCGGTCAGAACCGCCCCATCTGGATCGTGGATCTGAAGTCGTTCGATCTCGTCACGCCGCCGTGGACCGGCTCCTGGGACAAGGACCCGGCGTGGATCGGCGACACGGTCTACTTCGTGTCCGACCGCGATGACGTGGCGAACGTCTGGGCGTACCAGACCAGGACGAAGGCCCTGACCCAGGTGACGAGGTTCACGGACTTCGACGTCAAGACCCTGGATACGGGCGCCGGCCTGCTGGTCTTCGAGCAGGGCGGGTACATCCACGAATTCGACCCGAAGTCGGGCGCGACACGCATCGTGCCCATCACGGCGTCCGGCGACTTCCCGTGGATGATGCCGCGCTGGGAGGACGTCTCCGCCCGCATGACGAACCTCGCCCTCTCGCCCACCGGCAAGCGGGTCCTCGTCGAAGCCCGCGGCGAGATCTTCACCATTCCCGGCGAGAAGGGTGACACCCGCAACATCACGGCTTCGTCGGCCTCGGCCGAACGGGACCCCGCGTGGTCGCCCGATGGGAAGTACATCTCGTACTTCAGCGACGCGTCGGGCGAGTACAAGCTCGTCATCGAGGAACAGGACGGCCTGAAACCGCCCCGCGAGATTGCGCTGCCGTCGCCGACGCACTACTACACGCCGTCGTGGTCGCCGGATTCGAAGAAGCTCCTGTACCACGACACGCACTTCAAGGTCTGGGTGGTCGACATCGAGACGGGTCGGGCGAAGGTCGTGGGCCAGGATCCGTGGGCGGTACCGCAGCGGACCCTGTTCCCGACGTGGAGTCCCGATTCGAAGTGGGTGGCGTACGCGAGCCGGCTGCGCTCGCTCTACCGGGCCATCTTCGTCGCCAACGTCGACACCGGCGAAACGAGGCAGGTGACCGACGGCCTGGCCGACGCCATGTATCCGGTGTGGGACGCGAACGGGAAGTACCTCTGGTTCTTCGCCTCAACCGATTTCGGCCTTCGTTCTCAGTGGCTCGACATGACCTCGTACGACCGGGAGGAGAATTTCGCGCTGTACGTGGCCGTGCTGAAGAAGGGCGACCCCAGCCCGTTGCTGCCCGAAAGCGATGAGGACAAGGGCGTCGGCGACACGCCCGACAGGCCCGACGGCCCGAAGCCGGGCGCCGCCACGCCAGCTCCGCCGGCCGCAGGGGGCACGAAGCCCGACGGGCCGCAGGCCACCGCCGCAACGGGCGAGCAGGCCGGGCGCACGAAACCCGGAGTCTCGGTGCAGGTGGACGTCGACGGCCTGCAGCAGCGCGTCATCGCGGTGCCCGGCATTCCCGAACGCCAGTACAGCCTGTTGAAGGCCGGCGC
>CAYNDV010000374.1:0-1945 GCA_964396055.1 uncultured Vicinamibacterales bacterium
AGGGCGCCCGTCGCGCAAGTCGCTGAAAAGACGACGTTTCGATGCCGCTCGAGACCGGGACTGCGACCCTGATGTCGGCCGACCGACAGGCCGCCCAGCGCGGAGATGCAGGATGATCAGCTCTGACTCGGAACGCGAACCTGCCAGCGGGATGTGGTGACGCGATGGCCACACAGGTACGCCTCGCCGCCCGCCCGGTTCCGTTCGCCCGCCCGGCGATCGGGCGTTCCGAGATCCGCGAAGTGCTGGAGACCCTCGAATCCGGATGGCTGACCACGGGCCCGCGCGTGAAGCGGTTCGAACGGGAATTCGCTGACTACACCGGCGCGCGCCACGCCGTCGCCGTGAACTCCTGCACCGCCGCCCTCCACCTGTCGCTGCTCGCAGCCGGCATCGGGCCGGGCGACGAAGTCATCACGACGCCGCTGACCTTCTGCGCCACGGCCAACACGATCGTCCACGTGGGCGCGACCCCCGTGTTCGCGGACATCGACCCCGTCACCTGGAACCTCGACCCGGCCGCGGCCGAGGCGGCGATCACGCCGCGCACGCGGGCGATCGTGCCGGTGCACTACGCGGGCCGTCCCGTCGATGTGCGCGCGTTCCGGGCCCTGGCCGACCGGCACGGCCTCACGCTGATTGGCGATGCGGCCCACTGCGCCGAGGGGTTCGCGGCTGGCGCGCACGTGGCGGCCGCGGCGGACTTCACCTGCTTCAGTTTCTACGCGACCAAGAACCTCACCACGGGCGAGGGCGGCATGCTGACCACCTCTGCGCCGGACGCCGTGGTGGACCGGATTCGGATTACGGCGTTGCACGGGATGAGCCGCGACGCGTGGGCCCGCTACGAGGGCCGCGGGGTCACGGACTACGACGTCGTGGTGCCCGGCTTCAAGTACAACATGATGGACCTGCAGGCGGCCATCGGCCTGCACCAGCTCGCCCGGCTCGAAGACAACCTCGTGCGCCGCGACACCATCTGGCAGGCGTACGACGAGGGGCTCGCGGACGTGCCCGTCACGCGTCCCGCGCCGGCAGAGCCCGGCACGCGCCACGCGCGCCACCTGTACACCATCCTCGCCGACGAGGCGCGCTGCGGCGTGGATCGGCACACGATGGCGGCCGGGCTGGCGGCGCGCGGCATCGCGACGAGCGTCCATTTCAAGGCGCTGCACCTGCACCCGTATTACGCCGAGCGCTACAGCCTGGCGCGCGGCCGGTTCCCCCACGCGGAGCTCGTGTCCGACACGACGTTGTCGCTGCCATTCTCCGCGGCGACCACCGACGAGGAGGTGGACCGCGTGATCGACGCCGTGCGCGCGGTTGCCGGCATGGGGGCCCGCCGCCGATGACCACCCGCCGCCCGAGCCCGATGCGCGTCCTGTTCCGCGCGGCCGCCGGCCCCCGGCTGGGCTACGGACACCTCGTGCGGGCCACGGTGCTGGCGCGGGCCCTGCACGTGCGGCCGCGGGTGTCGGTGCGCGGGCCGGCCGCCGCGCACGCCGCCGCCCGCAAGCTCGGGTGCGCCACGATCGACGGAATCCCTTCCGACGTACTCCGCCGCACGCGCGCCACGCTCCTGGTGATCGACGATCCGTCGGCGCCGCACGCAGCCGGATGGCGGCGGGCGGCGGCCCGGCTGGGCGTGCCGGTGGCGTCGGTACACGACCTCGGCCTCGCGTATGTCGGGGCCGACTTGACCATCGACGGCAGTGTCGTCCGCCCGGGCGCGGCGCCGGGCGGGCCCGCCCTGCTCGGGCCCCGGTTCGCCCTGGTGGCCGGCACGGCCGTTCGGTGGCGTCCCTCGAACGCGCCGTCGGTGCTCATCGCCCTTGGCGGCGGCCCCCGCGCACGCCTGGCCCTCACCATCGCGCGCGCGCTGCGGCGCGCGCGTCCGGATGCGGACATCCGCATAGCCGGCGGCCTCAGTGCCCGGGTCCCGGTC
>CAYNDV010000375.1:0-1933 GCA_964396055.1 uncultured Vicinamibacterales bacterium
GGCGTCGTCGGCATCCCGACCACCGCGGCCGCGCTGAACACGCCGTCGATCTACCGCGGCATCGCGAAGCCCTTCGAGATGCAGCAGCGGCGTGACACGGCTGGCGTCAATGTGACCTACGCCATCAACGAAGACCTGGGCTTCGATGTGGCGTTCATGTCGACGGCCAAGACCGGCTACCAGCCCTTCGGCATGGCGTTCGCGTTCAGCGACGCCAACGAGCTGCCGATGCAGCTCGACAACCGCACGAACGACTTCACCGCAGCCATCGAGTGGGTGAAGCCGCGCGGCATGTTCCGGGCCGCCTTCGACTACTCCGTCTTCACGAACCAGTTCAACCAGCTGGAGTGGGACAACCCGATCCGGATCACGGACTTCAGCAACGGCCTCGTGCCGCCCGCCGGCCCGTACGATCCCAGCGGGTACAGCAACGGCAACGGCCCGGCCCGGGGCCGGATCTCGTCGTTCCCCGACAACACCATGGCGACCGTCAGCTTCATGGGGCTCTACAAGATCGCCAAGGGCACCTCGGTGAACGGGACGGTGCAGGTCTACAACATGGATCAGAACGACGACCTGATCCCGTGGACCACCAACTCCGTGATCAACCAGCCCCTCGTGTGGGCCACGTTCCCGGAGCTGGCGCACCTCGAGCGCGGCACGGCCGAAGCGGAAGTGCGGGCCGTCAACGCCCTCGTCAACTTCCAGTCGCGCTTCTCGAAGATGGCGTCCTTCAACGCCAAGTACCGGCACAACACCCACGCGAACTTCACCAACCCGTTCAACGCGGTGGAGTACGTGCGGTTCGACGCGGTGCCGGAAGAGACGGGCGGAGAAACCCACGGGCAGTCCGTGGTGCGTGACACCTTCGACGCGACGCTGTCGCTGAATCTGCTGCCTCGCAACACCCTGCGCATCGGGTACGGGTACGACAACTTCAACCGGACCGGTCGGGCCCACAACGACATGCGCGACCAGGCCTTCCGCGTGACCTGGGACGCCGTGGGGACGCAGTGGATGTCGCTGCGCGCCGGGTACGAGTACGTCGACCGCACCGGGTACGGCTTCTCGGTGCATCACGTGGAAGAGGGCGGCGGCCAGCCCGGCCTCCGCTTCTACGACGAGGCGGACCGGACCCGCAACCGGTTCAACCTGCTCGTCACCCTGACTCCGACGGATCAGATCGACGTGACCGGCTCCGTGTCCTACCTGAAGGACGAATACGGTGGCCCCGGCATGGAGTTCGGCCTGTTCGAGAACGGGAACACCGCGTACAACGTCGGGATCAACTACGCGCTCAACTCCACGGTGAACTTCGGCGCCAACTACGGCCGCGACGACTTCAGCACCTACCAGAAGTCGCGCAACGCCAACCCGGCGCCGGACCCGTCCTGGACGAACCCGCTCCGCGACTGGACCGTGGACAACGACGAGCTGGTCAACAACTTCGACGTGTACCTGGACCTGCTCCAGGCGTTCGCGAAGACGGACATCCGCATCGGCTACAACTACAGCGATTCGGACAACGCCATCGTGCTGGGCGGCCCGCGCGTGGATCCGGCGGTGCCGGGTTCGCTGGCGGCCACCAGGGACGCGGCCGGCAACATCACCTTCGAGCAGCTGCCGACCGTCACCAACAGCTGGCACCGCCTCACGGCCGACGTGATGATTCGCGCCACGCAGAAGATCGGCGTGGCCTTCGGCCTGTGGTACGAGAAGTTCGACGTGTCGGACTTCGCGACCATCAACCTGCCCGGCTCCGACCAGCCGCGGATCGACTATCTCGGCGGCCTGACGACGGGCTACGGGAACCGCCCGTACAAGGGCACGACGGGGACCTTCCGGATTCTGTACTACTTCTAGGGACGGGCGGGCTCGAGGCCCGCGGGTTTCGGGGCGCCGGCCATCGCGGCCGGCGCCCTTTTCTTTTGCC
>CAYNDV010000376.1:0-1925 GCA_964396055.1 uncultured Vicinamibacterales bacterium
CGGGCGGCCCGGTCGGGGCGGCCGCGGGCGGCGCCGGCTCAGGGCCGGCGGGCGGCGTCGGCGCGCTGCCGGCCGACGAATTCGGCGATGGCTCCATGCGTGTCACTCCCCACGATCGTGACGGGCGTCCCCACGCCCACGCGTTTGAAGAGGTCGTCGATGTCGACGTTGGTCAGGGCCACGCAGCCCTGCGTCCAGTCGCGGCCACGGCCGCCCTCCCCGTGGATCTCGATGAGCCCGCCGATGCCGGCGGTCTTCGGCACGGCGCCAGCCTGGCGGGCGCGGGAGAATTCTACGCGGTCCGAGGCGTTCGGGTAATCGAGCAGCAGCGCCTTGTAGTAGATCGTGGCGCCGCGCGCCTTGCGTTCGACGACCCGGTATCGCCCCTCGGGCGTGGCGCCGTCCCCCGCGTGCAGCTTGTCGGCGATCCAGTTGAAGCCCAGGTCGATGGCGTACTGCTTCGTGGCCACGCCGCTCTCGTACAGCGTCAGCGTATGCGCTTCCTTGGACACGACGATGGCGGCACGCCGCTCGCGCCGCGACCAGGCGATCGTCTCGTCGCGCCATTGCTGCCAGCGCGCCAGCGTGGCTTGCTCGGCGTACCGCGCGGCGACGGCGCCGGCGTGGTCGCGCACGCGCGTCACCAGGTCGAGGGCATCGCGTGCCCGCACGGTGGCCGTGCCGAAGTCGTCGTGCTGTTCGTAGATGGCGGCTTCGTTCACCGCCGCGTGCGCCCGCGACAGCCAGGCGCGGCGATCGGCGCCGAGGTGGATGGTCTGCGCCAGGCGATCGGCGCCGGTGACGGCGGACCGGGCATCGGCGATGAGCGCGCGGGCCGCGTCGGCGGCCCCGCTGCGCCGCTGGACGGCCAGCAGGCCGGCCTGGCGGGCGGCGGACGCGACGGCGCCCCAGGCCGAGCCGACACGGTCGGCGTCGGGCAGCCACCAGCGGAGTTCTTCCTGGCGATGAAGCGTGAGCGCGTCGCGCTGGGCCGATTCGGCAGCCAGCAGTTCGGCGGGGGCCCAGATCACGGCGCCGGCGGCACGGGCGTCGGCGAGGGCGGTCCGGGCGCCGTCGCGGGCGGCAGCCATCGCGGCCTCGCGCCGCGAGCCCACCTGGCCGAATCCCGCCCAGGACGCGCCCAGCAGGACGATGACGGCGCCGGCGGCTGCGAGCCGCCAGCGCCCGGCAACGTCTGCCCGGAATGAGGCAGGACGACGCAACTACTTCTTCTTGGCAGCCATCGCCGCTTCGACGGCGGTCTTGACGCCGTCCGCGGCAGCCTTGGCCGCTTCGACCTTCGCCTTGGCGTCCAGGAACTTGCCGGCGGCCAGGGCCGCTTCGGCGTCGGTGACGCTGGTACCGGCCGTGGCGAGGTCGGTCTTCATGGCCTCGATGTCAGCCGCCGTGCCCTTGCCCTTCGGGGCCTTGTCGAGCAGCGCCTGCGCATCGGTCAGCAGGGTCTTCACTTCGGCAATGAGCGCCTCGGCGTCAGCCTTGGCCTTGTCCTTGCCGGCCGCCGCGTCCGTCGTCGCCTTCTCGCCAGCAGCCTTGGCCGCGGCCGCCAGTTCCTTGGCCTTGTCGAACGACGCGAACCACTTGCCTTCCTGCGCCTTCAGTTCGGCGTCGAGCGCCGCCTGGGCGTCCTGGGCCGCCTTCAGGGCGTCGGCCGCGTATTCACCCGCGCCGGCCGCGACGGCCGCGTCCACGGCAACCTTCGCCGCATCGATCTCAGCCTTCGGCGCCGACGCGCACGCCACCGTCAGAGCCAGCCCCAACACCACAGCCACGAACTTGATACCACGCATTATGTATGCCCTCCATGTGCGCCCGGCCATCCGTCGCCGGCACGCAACTGGACATTATACTCCCAGGGGCGTGGGGCGTGGGGCGTGGGGCGTGGGGCGTGGGGCGTGGGGCGTGGG
>CAYNDV010000377.1:0-1919 GCA_964396055.1 uncultured Vicinamibacterales bacterium
AGGTTCACCAGGATCATGCACGGGGCGTAGTAGCCGATGCCGAGGGGCATGATGGCCCCCAGGAAGAAGCTGCCGGCCAGGCCGAGCACGAGCTTCACGCCCTGGAGTTCGAGCGTGCCCACGTCGCTCGACGGCATGAGCCCGATCACCTTGGCGAACAGGAAGCCCGCGGCTGCGAGCAGGGCGATGCCCATGCCGGTCTGGATCGCGCGTTTCGGCATGCGCGAGACGGTCGCGGCGCCGAACCACGAACCGGCCACCGCGGTGCCGATCATGAGCACGAGCGTCCAGGGCTCGACCGCGATCAGCGTGATGCCGAGGAAGGCCTGCGTGATGGTCGGCAGGGCATAGCCCACGTTCAACGAACCCGGGATCAACTCGTCGGGCACCAGCTTGCGCAGCCGGAAGTACGTGGTCGAGGTGGCGAAACTGCCGATGCCGAGGGCGTCGAAGAAGTTCGCGAAGAACCCGACGGCCACGCGCTCCGCATCCGGGCGTCCGGGGTCGGGCGTGTCGGGCCGGCGCCGGGCCTGCAGGAACCAGTCCACGACGAACACGAGCGTCAGGATCCCGAGTGTGATGAACAGCCCAGCGATCACGCGTCCTCCCTTGTGAGGCAACGGCGCCGCGAGAGGGTCCCGGCGGCGCAGTGGGCCGGCTCCGGCGGGCCGGCGGGCGTTGGTGTTTGCCGGGGGACGAATATATCATGCACCGAACCTGGGGACCGACCCTGTGACTCCTGTGACGCTCAGACTCGACATGGTGCAGACGCTGGCCCTGGCGTCCGTCATCCTGTTTGTCGGCTACGGCATCCGCCGGCGGATCGGCGTGCTCGACCGGTACAACATCCCGGCGCCTGTCGTGGGCGGCTTCCTCTTTGCGGCGATCGCCACGGTGGCGCGGCTGCAGGGGTGGGTGGCCTTCGAGTTCGACACCGCGCTGCAGGCGCCGCTGATGATCGCGTTCTTCACGACGATCGGCCTGGGCGCCAGCCTGGCGCTGCTGAAGGTGGGCGGGCCGCAGGTGGTGCTGTTCTGGGTGCTGGCGTCGGTGCTGGCGGCGATCCAGAACGGCGCCGGCGTCCTGCTGGCGAAGGCTCTGGGCGTCCACCCGTTCCTGGGCCTGATTGCCGGCTCGATCACGATGACCGGCGGCCACGGCACGGGCGCGGCCTTCGGCAGGCTCATGGAAGAGCAGTATCAGTTCCCGGGCGCGGTCACCCTGGCCATGGCCGCGGCCACCTTCGGCCTGGTCAGCGGCGGACTGATCGGCGGACCGATCGGCACGCGCCTGATCCGGGGCTTCAAGCTGTCGTCCACCGGCGGCAGCCCCGATCGGACGGTGGTGCGCGAGGCGGCCGCGCTGGGGGTGGACAGCGAGATCGACACCGAAATGGCCGGCGAGGCGCCGACCGCCTACCGCCTGCTCAAGACGATGACGGTCATCCTGGTGGCCATGTGGGCCGGCTCGCTGCTGAGCCGGTGGCTGGGGCAGTATGTGACGCTGCCGGCCTACATCTGGGCGATGATCATCGCCGCCGTGATCCGGAACGCCGACGAGGCGGCGGGCAGGCTGAAGGTGGACCAGCGCACCGTTGACGACCTCGGCACCATCGCCCTGTCGCTGTTCCTCGCGATGGCCCTGATGTCGCTGAAGCTGTGGGAACTGCTCGACCTGGCGATCCCGATGCTGGTGATCCTGTGCGTGCAGGTGACCATGATGGGCCTGTTCGCCTACTTCGTCACGTTCCGCGTCATGGGCCGCGACTACGACGCGGCCGTGATGGCCGGCGGGCACTGCGGGTTCGGCCTCGGCGCCACGCCCAACGCCGTGGCCAACATGGAGGCGCTCGTCGAGCGGTTCGGCGCGGCGCCTCGGGCCTTCCTGGTCCTGCCCATGGTGGGCGCGTTCTTCATCGA
>CAYNDV010000378.1:0-1890 GCA_964396055.1 uncultured Vicinamibacterales bacterium
GTGCCTCACCAGCCTAGACGCGCCAGCACGCTGAGTATTACAGGGGTCGGGACGGATTAAGTACGCAAGGTGTTCCGGACTGCAGGATCGTGTGGGCTTGAGGAGGGGGTCCGCTGGTCACCACGAGGGACAGCAATGCCGTGATAATTTATTTCATAATCATTTCTTTAATAATTTCACGCAAACTCACGCAACCTTTCAATACAGAGCATATTGTGGTTCATTACGATGTGTTAAAATCATTTCATTATGAGAACGGTGTCAGCCGAGCTTGGTCGTGGCGTCCTCCATGCTGCCGACCTGCGCCGCCGGCTTGGCATCTCGCCGCCCACCTTGATGCGGGCGCTACACCGTGAAGAGGCGTCCCTCGTTCGCATCGGTCGCGGCCGAGCCACGCGCTACGGCTTGCGCGAGACCTGGCCCGGGCTGAGCGAGTCGCGATTCCCCGTCTTCCGCGTGTCCGCGCAGGGCACGGCGCACCCCGATGGGGAAGTGATCACGCTGGCTTCACGGCAGTCGGTCTGGCTGCCGGCTGGTACCGTCGCCGATGGAATCCCCGTTGCGCTGGCGGACGCCCGGCCCTCGGGTTTCCTGGGGCGGCACTTCGCGGCGATACATGCCGATCTGCGGTTGCCCTTGCGCCTGGAGGACTGGTCCGACCCGCACGTGCTCCTGGCGTTGTCGCGGCGCGGCGAAGACCTTCCCGGTGATCTGATCGTCGGCGACGAGTCGTTTGCCAGGTGGCAAGGCCTCGACCCAGGCGCGCTGACGCGCGACGACTATCCTGCGCTGGCAGACGCGGCAATCGCCGGTCATCCGCCGGGATCGTCGGCGGGTGGCGAGCAGCCGAAGTTCGGGGTCTTCGCCGACGGCCGCCACGTCCTCGTGAAGTTCGCCGGTCGGGCCCCCGATGCGGCTGCCCGCCGCTGGTGCGACCTGCTCGCGCTCGAAGCCCTGGCACTCGAGGTGGCAGGGATCCACGGCATCGAGGCCGCGCGCGCCGTGCTCGTGACCACACCCTCGCACTGGTTCCTCGAGAGCGAGCGGTTCGATCGGGCAGGTGCGCGGGGGCGTGTGGCCGTCCTGAGCCTGGCGGCGGTGCATGGAGAGCCAGCCCACCCATGGGCGCGGGCGGCCGTGGAGTTGCGCGCTGCCGGCCGGTTGTCGGACGGCGACGCCAGGCGCCTGCGCTGGCTCGATGCCTTCGGGGCCTTCATCGGGAACACCGATCGCCACCCGCTCAACGTGCTGTTCTTTGCCGAGGGCGGGCGTGTGCGGCTGGCGCCGGCCTTCGACCAGGCCTCGATGTGGTATGCGCCCACGCCTGATGGCCACGTGCCGGTGCGGCCGCTCGCCAGGCCGATGGCCACTGCGGATACGCTGGATGTCTGGGACGATGCGCGCCGGGCAGCGGCAGTCTTCTGGGCCCGCGCCAGCGACGACGGGCGGCTGTCGGACGACATGCGCGCCATCTGCGCGGCGAACGCCGCGGCGCTGCGAACCTGAGCGCAGAATCACGCCAGTGCCGCACCTGTTCGAGCCGTCCCTCAGCTTCAGCGCCCTCCGCCTACTTCGCCCGTCGCGGGTAGTCCTTCACCCCTTCGAGCGCCCAGGCCACGAAGCGCCTGAGGTCGTCGTTCGCATTCTTCAGGTCGGCCTTGCGCAGGTACATCATGTGGCCGCTCTCGTACCACGCGAAGCGGTACCGCCCCCGGAACTCGCCCCCGGGCTGCAGGTGTTCCATGGTGTAGATCGCGTTGTAGTAATCGCACGCCGCGTCGTAGTAACCGCCCTGCACGAGCACCTTCAGGTAGGGGTTGTCGCGCATGGCCGTCCGCAGCATGTCGCCCACGCTCGCCTCGGGGTTCTGCGTCCACGGGCGCACGTTGC
>CAYNDV010000379.1:0-1889 GCA_964396055.1 uncultured Vicinamibacterales bacterium
GGCGCCCGCCACGGCTCGGCCGACATGAACACGCTCATCGCCGTCGGCACCGGCGCGGCGTACCTGTTCTCGACCGTGGCGACCTTCGCGCCGGGTGCGGTGTCGGCCGACCCGCATGTGGCCGCCGGCCACGCGCCGGCCCCGGTGTACTTCGAGACCGCCGTCGTCATCATCGTGCTGGTGCTGCTCGGACGGCTGCTCGAGGCGCGCGCCCGGGGCCGGACGTCCGAGGCCATCCGCCGCCTCGTGCAGCTGCAGCCCCGGACGGCCCGCGTGATCCGCGACACGGAAGTGGACATCCCGGTCGACGAGGTGCGCCTCGGCGATCTCGTGGTGGTGCGGCCCGGCGAGCGGCTGCCCGTGGACGGCGAGGTGGTGGGCGGCGTCTCGGCCGTCGATGAGTCGATGCTCACCGGCGAGTCGGTCCCGGTGGACAAGGGCCCGGGGGCCACCGTCTACGCCGCGACCGTGAATACGACCGGCAGCCTCACGTTCCGCGCCACGCGGATTGGGCCCGACACCGCCCTGCAGCACATCATCCAGCTCGTGCGCGACGCCCAGTCGCGCAAGGCGCCCATCGCGCGCCTGGCCGACGTCATCTCGGGGTACTTCACGCCGGCGGTGATGGGCGTGGCCGCCCTGACCTTCGTGCTGTGGATGGCGCTGGCGCCATCCGACACCCGCTTCACCATGGCACTCGTGAGCGCCGTCGCCGTGCTGATCATCGCGTGCCCGTGTGCCATGGGCCTGGCCACGCCGACGGCCATCCTCGTCGGCACCGGCCGGGGCGCCGAGATGGGCGTGCTCATCCGCGGCGGCGACATCCTCGAGGCCGCCGGCGGCATCACCACGGTGGTACTCGACAAGACCGGCACGATCACCGCGGGCAGGCCCGAGGTCACGGAGGTGATCGAGGCTTCGTGGCGTCCGGCTTCAGCCGGACGAGATGCAGCGCCGGCTGAAGCCGGCGCCCACGAAAGCCCCGTGCTGGCCCTGTGCGCGGCGGCTGAGAAACGATCCGAGCACCCGCTGGCGCAGGCCATCGTCAAGGCCGCCGGGGACCGCGGCCTGCCTGTGCCGGATCCGTCGGCCTTCGAGGCCCTGCCGGGCCGCGGCGTACGCGCCGTGGTGGACGGCCGGACCGTGCTCGTGGGCAGCGAACGTTTCATGACGGAGTCGGGCGTGGATGTGACCGCCCTCGCCACCGATGCGGAACGGCTCGCGCAGCTCGGGCGGACGCTGATGTACGTCGCTGGCACGGACATAGACACGGGACATGGGGCATGGGGCATGGGGCATGGGGATTCCAACGCCCCACATCCCGCGTCCCACGTCCCTGTTACGTTGGGACTGGTGGCCCTGGCGGATACGCCGCGGCCCGAGTCGCGGGCGGCGATCGCCCGCCTGCATGCGATGGGCCTCGAGGTGGTGATGCTGACGGGCGACAACCCGCGCACGGCCGAGGCCGTGGCGCGTGCGGTGGCGCCCGCGGGTGAACTCGCGCGCGTCGTGGCCGGGGTGCTGCCGGATCGGAAGACCGCCGAGATTCGCGCCCTGCAGGAGGGCGGGCGTATCGTCGCCATGGTGGGCGACGGCATCAACGACGCGCCAGCCCTGGCGCAGGCGCATGTCGGCATCGCGATGGGATCGGGCACCGACATCGCGATCGAGGCGGCCGACATCGCCCTGATGCGCCCGGATCTGAATGGCGTCGCTGACGCGATCCTGCTCTCGCGGCGCACGCTTCGCGTGATCCGGCAGAACCTGTTCTGGGCGTTCTTCTACAACGTGCTCGGCATCCCGCTCGCCGCCGGCGCGCTCTACCCCTGGACCGGCTGGCAGCTCAGCCCCATGATTGCCGCCGCCGCCATGTCGTTCTCGTCGGTCTC
>CAYNDV010000380.1:0-1872 GCA_964396055.1 uncultured Vicinamibacterales bacterium
TGTTAGCGGCGGCTGTAAATTCGACAGTTATGGCGGTTGAAAATCTGACAGTCGGCAGCAGTTCTGAGGCTGCCGGCTGAGAGGTGTACTCCCGGCCGGTGATTCACATCACACTGCGTCTCCACGAGAGCGGAGGCGCGATGATCGGACGGGAGACGCGAATGCTACTCAGGCACTACCTGGAGCAGGGCGGCAGCAAGAGCGCCCTGGCGCGCCAGTTGGGCATCAGCCGCGACACGGTGCACCGCTGGATTCGGGACGGCAATCTCGATCGCGAATTGGATGGGGCCGCCGTGCGCTATGGGCCGCGGCCGACGGTCCCGACGAAGCTGGATCCCTACAAGGCCGTGATTGCGGACCGCTTGGCCACGTATCCGGATCTCTCAGCGGTGCGGTTGCTGGACGAGATCCGCGCGGCGGGGTATGGGGGCGGCTACTCGCAGCTGAAAGCCTTCGTCCGGGGCGTGCGTCCGACGCCACCGCCGGACCCGGTGATTCGCTTCGAGACGCCCCCGGGCCGCCAGGCCCAAGTGGACTTTGCCCGCTTTCGATTTCCGTGGGGCGTGCGCTACGCGTTGCTCGTGGTGCTGGGGTACTCGCGGCTCCTGTGGTGTCGCTTCTATCCGCACCAGGACATGCGGGCGCTGATGGACGGCCTCGAGGAGGCGTTTGCGTACTTCGGGGGCGTCCCGCAGGAGCTGCTCTTCGATCAGATGAAAGCGGTCATCACGCGCGACCTGCGGCTGGAGGGTGGGGCCCTCGTGCACAATGCCGAGTTCCTTCGCTTCGCGCGCCACTGGGGCTTTCGGGCCCGCGCGTGCCGGCCGTATCGGGCGCGGACGAAGGGCAAGGTGGAGCGCCCGGTTCGCTATCTGCGGGGCAATTTCGTCTACGGGCGCACGTTCCTCCACGACGCGGATCTCGACCACCAGCGGCAGCACTGGCTCGAGCGTGTCGCCAATGTCCGGATCCATGGCACGACGCGCGAGCGGCCGCGCGTGCGCTTCGACCGCGAGGAGCGCGTCGTGCTGCAGCCGTTGGCGCCGCGGCGCTACACCTCGCTGGTGCTGGAGCGCGCGACGCCGCCGGGCCCGGCGGGCCGGCGTCCACGCCCCGTCGTTACCGTGGACAAGCGGCCGTTGGCCGCGTACGCGCGTCTCGCCGGCGGTGCCGCGTGAAGGGCGCCCCGCTCTCGCGCCGCGACCGGCTCCGGCAGATCCTCGCCGACCTGCGCATGCCAGGCGCCCTCGAAGCGCTCGACGCGATCCTGCAGGGTGTGGATGGCGGCGCCCTCACCGCGCCCGAGGCCATCGAGCAGCTCCTCAGCGCGCAAATCCAACTGCGCAATAACCGTCGACTGCAGGCCGCGATGCGCTCCAGCCGCTTGCCCGTGGTCAAGCAGCTCCACGACTTCGACTTCACCTTCCAGCCGTCGCTCCGCCGCGAGCAGATCGAGAGTCTGCATGAGCTGGGCTTCGTGGAACGCCGGGAGAATGTCATCTTCCTGGGGCCACCCGGTGTCGGCAAGACCCACTTGGCGATCAGCCTCGCGATCGCCGCGGCCCAGAGCGGACGCCGCGTCTACTACGGTACGCTGGCGGACTTGATTACCTCGCTCGAAGAGGCGCAGGCGGCGGGGCGGCTCCAGGCCCGACTCAAGGTGCTCACCCATCCCGCCGTGCTTGTGGTCGACGAGATTGGCTATCTCCCGATCAGTCGCACGGGCGCGATGCTCTTCTTTCAGCTCATGACCCGGCGTTACGAGCACGCGTCGACGGTCCTCACCTCGAACAAGGGCTTCGAAGACTGGGGCGACATCTTTGGCGATGACGTCATGGCCGCGGCGCTGATCGACCGCCTCGTCCACCACTG
>CAYNDV010000381.1:0-1867 GCA_964396055.1 uncultured Vicinamibacterales bacterium
TGCCGTCGTCCATCCAGATGATGGCGTGCCAGTAGTGCGGCGGCACGTCCGGTTCGGATCGCACCAGCGTGACCACGCGGCGTTCGCCCACCCAGCAGGTGTCGTCGGCGGGCAGCGCAGCCACCGCCGCGCGGGTCGCCTCGTCCGGTTGCCAGGGCGTGGCCACCGTGTGCACGGGCCGCGGCACGTCTTCGCCGGCCGCTTCCCTCCGCTGACGATCGAGCGTGCCCGTCACCAGCGCGAACGCCCGCTGGCTGGCGGCGTCGAGCCGGGCGGGTTCCGCCGATGCCTGGAAGCGCGCGAACGCGTCGGCGTTCATGGTGATCCAGTTCGCCACGATCAGGTGCGCGAGGACGAGCTGCTCGGCAATCGTGAAGGTCTCGACGGCTTCGATCACGCGCTCCCACACGTAGACGGGGTCGTCCACGTCGGCCAACTCGCGCGCGACGAAGACGGCCCGCAGGGTTGAATCGAGGTCTTCCAGCAGGTGGCCGAGCCACGACACGGCGTCGGGGTTGTCGATGAGCTGGAGCGGCCAGGCGAACGTGGCGCCCAGCCAGCGCTCGACGGCCAGGGGCATGTCGCGGGACAAGGCGCGCGGGTCGGCCACCGCCGCGTCTGCGCCGGGTCCGGCCAGAAAAGACGCCTGGCGACTTCGGACGTCTGCGCCCGGAACGACCGACGCCTTCACCGCGCTCGGTGTCAGCGACCAGGTGGACGCGTCAGCGTCCGGCAGGACCCGTCCCACCACCACGTCGTCGCGCCTGAGGTCGAGGCGACGCAGGCCCGACGTCGTGAACGTCCGGCCATCGTCTATCCGGCACAGGACACCGGTGTCGCCGTCGTCGTGCAGTCGGTCCACCAGGAAGCCGCCGCTCAGGCTGCGGCGCCAGGTTTCCAGCCGTTCGGGCCGGGCACGGCCGGGCACCTGCCGGCGCAGCCAGTCGTCGATCAGCGGGCCGGATTCGCCTGGCATGACGAAGTCGAGCAGCGCCCACTCGATGAAGCGCGCCTCAGCGGCGGTGATCGGCGCGGGGTCCGCGTTGTCGGGATCGAGGTGCATGGGCGTGGGCCCGCCGAAGTAGGACCACCGCAGCCGGCGGAGCAGCAGCTCCAGCGTCGCGTCGCGCATCACCTGCTCGACGGTGTCGGGCCAGGTGAGGGAGGCAGAAGGGGCGGGCAGGCGCGTGGCGCGGCCGCGCGAGTACGTGTGCCCGGGCCCGTGCTCGTGACCGTGCGGGGACCCGTGTTGCGGTGGACGGCCGGGGCGCTTCGCCATGGGTCGTACCATACCAGACCCACAAATCACTCCCGGATTGATTTATGCAGCCCGTGGGGCGAGTGCATAAATCAATCCGGGATTGATTATCAGTCAGTACTTGCGGACGTCGGCGGCGTCGAAGACGACGGCGACGGCGCGGTTGATCATCGTGATCGACAGCACCAACTGCGTGCGCGGGCCCTTGTGGATGAGCCGCCCCACCACGCCCGCCAGCGGGCCCCGCAGCACCTCCACCTGGTCGCCCTCGTGGATGAACGGGCAGGGATCGGCCTTCAGCTCGCTCTGGACCAGGCGCTGGATGGCGGCAATCTCCGGGTGCGGGATCGGCGCGGGCTTGCCGTCGGCCATGATGATCTGTGCCACGCCCACGCACTTCAGCACCGCCAGCGAGTCCTGCACGTCGAACCGCGCGAAGCAGTAACCAGGAAACAGCGGCCAGTCGATTTCCTTCTTGCGGTCCTTCCACCGGCTCACCCGCCGCACCGTGGGCAGGAACGCCTCGATGTCCTTGCGCAGCAGCTGGTCCTGCACCACCTTCTCGGCGCGCGCCCGGGTCCAGATCGCAAACCACGGGGCGTCGACGAG
>CAYNDV010000382.1:0-1865 GCA_964396055.1 uncultured Vicinamibacterales bacterium
GAACGGTGGTCCCAACGTCAACCACGCCTCACACACAGAAATCCTGACAGTCCCTAGTGCAGGGCTTCAGCCCTGCCCACCCGCAGCGTGACAGCGTGATCCCTTCTCGCTTCTGTCTTCTGTCTTCTGTCTTCTGTCTACTTCCCCTGCGGCGGATACGGCACCCCCAACTGCTCGAGATAGGTCTTGTACTTGGCGGGGTTGAAGTAGAACGGCTTCATCTGCTCGCGGTACTGCGCCATGATCTTCTCGTTGAGGAACGTGGCGGGCTTGTCGTCGGGGCGCAGCAGCGGCGTGTACTTCACGTCCTTCGTCTGGACGTTGGTGTAGTAGTCCCAGGCCTGCTGCACGAGCGCCGGCTTCAGCAGCAGGTCCAGCATGGTCAACGCGTGCACCTTGGCGCCGGCGGTGCAGCCCTTGTGCGCGATGGGCGTGGCCATCGCGATCGCGCTGGACCAGTGGTGCCCGCTCGCGCCCGGGATGTTGGCCGGGTACCGCAGCGTGATGGTCGGCACGGTCCACGACACGTCGCCGATGTCGTCCGAGCCACCGCCCCGCTTGTCCTCCTCGCGGATCGGCCCCGTTAACTTGCCCACCTCGTTCTCGAGGCCCCGCTCCGGCTGCTTCATCTCCCGCTGCACGGCCTTCGCCAGGGTCAGGTCGGCCTCGTCCCACTTCGGCATGCCGACGCGCTGGATGTTCGCGTACGCGGTTTCGGCCACGACCTTGTTCATGTGCTGGGGCCACGCGGCACCGAGCACCCGCGACGTCACCGTCGTGTCGGTCATCATCGCCGCGCCGTCGGCGATTCGGTTGCCGATCTCCCACATGTTCTTGATGCCGGGAAAGTCGGTTTCGCGGAAGTAGTACCACACCGACGCAACAGGCGGCACGACGTTGGGCTGGTCGCCGCCGTTGGTGATCACATAGTGGGAACGCTGCTGGATGCGCAGGTGCTCCCGCCGGAAATTCCAGCCCGCGTTCATCAGTTCCACCGCGTCGAGGGCGCTGCGCCCGCGCCACGGCGACCCCGCGCTGTGCGTGCTCTGCCCCTGGAAGGTGTACTCCACCGACACGAGGCCGTTGCCGGCGTCCGACCCCCAGGAGGTCCCCATGGCGCTCGACACGTGGGAGAACAGCACGACGTCGACGTCCTTGAAGAGCCCGTCGCGGACGAAGAAGGCCTTGGCCGCCACCAGTTCCTCGGCCACGCCTGGCCAGATCATGATCGTGCCGGGCAGTTTCTCGCGCTCCATGATGCGCTTCACGGCGAGGGCCGCCGTGATGTTCACCGCCTGGCCCGAGTTGTGGCCCTCGCCGTGGCCGGGGGCGCCGGGCACGAGGGGTTCATGACGCGGCACGCCGGGCTTCTGGTTCGTCTGCGGAAGGCCGTCGATGTCGGTGCCGAGCGCGATCACGGGCTTGCCGCTGCCCCAGGTGGCCACCCAGCCCGTGGGCATGCCCGACACCCTCTCGCGCACCGTGAAGCCGTGCTGCCGCAGCACACCGGTCAGGTACTTCGACGTCTCGAACTCCTGGAAACCCAGTTCGCCGAAGCTGAAGACCTGGTCGACGATCTGCTGCGTCAGGTCCTTCATCGCGTCGACGTCGGCCACGGCCTGCTGCTTGAGCGCCTCGAGACGTGTCTCGACCGGATCGGGCGCAGCTCGCTTCGCTGGCTTCTGAGGCGCGGCGGCCAGCAACGACGATCCCAGAACGAAGGTGAGTGCAAGGACGGCGGCACGGGCGGACAGGCGCATCAGGACCCCCAGGGTTGGCGGGGGCATCTTAACCGGGGCTGGGGGCTGGTGGCTAGGGGCGTGGGGCGTGGGGCGTGGGGCGTGGGGCGTGGGGCGTGGGGCGTG
>CAYNDV010000383.1:0-1837 GCA_964396055.1 uncultured Vicinamibacterales bacterium
GCAACGGTGTCGTCACGGCCGGCGATGCCCAGGCCATCTTTGCCGCGGCCCTCGGGCTCGACGGCTGCCTCGACCCGCTGCCTGGGCGGACGGGCCGCTGAGGCGCCCCGCCCGGTGCCCGGCACCCCGGGGGGCTCCAGCGGACGCGCCCGCGCCCCTTGACCGGCCTCGTGCGCGGTGCTAGCGCTTGTGCGACATCCGCGAACGCGCGCTGCCCCGTTCGACCGCCCCGTCCCGCAGGAACGGCTCGGGGCCGTGTCGGCGGAGGAGCCGTTTTACGGCGCGCCGCGCGGCAGGGAGCAACGCATGAAACGCCGCAGTTGGCTGGCACCCCTCGCGTGGTTCCTCGTCTTGGCCGCGCCGGGCGAGGCCCGGGCCGCCGCCGGCAAGGCCGACCTCGGCATCGAGGGCGACTTCGGGCTCCTGGGCACACGGTTATGGCACGACACCAGGGAGGCTTCCGGCGAGGATGCCCTGGTGCCGGACCACGGCTTCGGCCTCCGGTTTCAGTACGAGGTCTGGCGCTACCTCGATGTCGGCGCCCAGACCAACGTGCGCATCTGGGGCCACTACCGTGGCCGCTACAACGTCGACCTGGCCTTTCGTATCGCCGCCAAGTTTCCGCTGACGGCGGGGGGGCTCGAACTGACCCTGGCGGTGCCCGTGGGCTTCACGGTGGCCATCCCGGATCAGCGGCTGTCCCGCTACCGCGAGGAAGAGGGCTTGCATCTCGGGGCCGAAGTCGGCGGCCACGTGGCCGTCCTCGCGGGCCTGGCCTACCCCATCGTCGGGCGCTTCGGCGGCTTCTTCGAAACCGGCTGGGTGTTCCACTCCGCCGACTACAAGGATCACGACCTCACGTACCACGAACGCATGCACCGGTTCGATTTTCGGATGGGCTTCAGCATCACCCTGTAGCACGTTGCGCGCCTGCGGGTGGAGGAAGACGATGAAGCGTGCCCTTGAAATCGTCGTGGCCTGCGCCCTCGTGGTGGGTGGGTCGACCCGCGCGGGGGCGGCCGACGGCAAACTCGAGCTGGGCATCGCGTGCGTCGCGAGCCCCGTGGGGCGCCTGTGGACCGGGGCCGGCTGGGAATGGCGCGACGAATCCAGCGCGACGGTGCCGGGCCTCGGCATCGGGTTGCGGGTTCAGTACGAGGTGCTCCGCTATCTCGCCATCGGCGGGCAGGTCGACGCGCGCTGGTGGAGCACCCACATGGACTTCAACCGCGAAACCACCGAGCACCTGCCCGACCGCCACGTGTTTCTCGACGTGGCGTTTCGCATCGCCCCCAAACTGCCGCTGCACCCGAACGGGCTCGAACTGTCCCTCGCGCTGCCCATCGGTTTTTCGACTGCCTTTCTCCAATCCGGCCGACGAACCGCGTTGCGGTCCTTGCTCGGCGGCAAACCCGCCCCAGGCCTCGGCTTCAACGTGGCCGCACTGCTCGGACTCGCCTATCCCATCGCGGGCCGGTTCGGCGGCTTCGTCGAGCTCGGCTGGGCCTACCACGGCATGCGCTACACCGCCCCGGGCCACGATGCCCCGCGACTGAGCGAGAGCCTCCACGAACTCGACGTGCGGTTCGGCTTCGCCTGCCGCCTGTAGCGTTGCCGGGGCCCGGGCGAGCCGCGTGGGCCTCCTTTGCCGCCTCGGCCGACCCGGCGTAGGGGCTCGGCCCGGCCGGCGATGCCCAGGCCATCTGTGCCGCGGCCCTCGGACTGGGCGGCTGCCTCGACCCGCTGCGCTGAGCCCCCGGCCCCGGCCCCCGGGCCGCGCCACGCCCGGCGTTGACGGGCGCAGATCCCCATGCCAGAGTGCGAGACCGTGCCCGCC
>CAYNDV010000384.1:0-1826 GCA_964396055.1 uncultured Vicinamibacterales bacterium
CCGGCGTCGGCTCGCCCACCGCCGCCGGCGCCTCCCCCTCCACGGTGCGCATCAGCGGGATGGCGACGCCCAGGAGGAGACCGAAAGCCACGACGAGCCGGGTGACACGAGCGGCCATACGCGGCTTGATTCTACCGCCGACGACGACGGGGACGGGTTCTGTTCGCGGGGATCGGCTGCCCTGAGCGAGCGCCTAGCGAGTCGAAGGATCCACGGCGCGCACGACCCTTATCGGCTTACGGTGCCCGCGATCCGGCTCGCCCAGCAGCCGGTACCACGGCTTGTACTGCAGGTGGTCGATCCGCCCCGCGTGCGCCGGCGCCGCCAGGTCCGTCGTCGCGAAGCCGCCCGTGATCAACTGCGCGAAGAAGGCATGCGCGTGGCGCCCGTGCGCGACACCCGCAAACGCCCGGTACTGGCAGCCTGCCACGCCGTAGCGCGAAGCGCGAAGGCGGGCGGCAGGCACACGCCCGAATGCTCCAAGACCAGCATCAGAAAGCGCGCCCGCCGCAGCGTGGAACCGCAGGCGCAGACGACGGCAGCCGCCCGCTCAGGGTGGACCATCCCTCCGGCCTCGCCCTTTCCCGCTGGTAATGCGCTTCACTGCCTTGCTCGCTTCCTTTCGTACCCAGGGCTTTGCGCTAGTCGCCAGGCGCTCCAGTTCCGCCAGAGCCTCGGCTGCTCCCATCTGACCGAGAGCCATGGCTGCGTGCCCAGCGACGTCCTCGTCTGAGAGGAGCCGGATGAGCGTCGAAACGGACTCGCGATAACGGAGCTTCCCGAGCGCCAAGACAAACATCTGTCGCGCTGTCCCGTGCGCAGGATCCGCGACGAGTTTCAGGATCTCCGGCGCCACGGTTTCGTCGGCAATCACCTCCATGGCGTTCCCAATCGCCCACCTGAAATCCACCCATTCTTGCGGGGCTTTGTAGAATTCGTCCAGAAGGGCTCTCGTCGCGATTCCTCTCGACCACGGCACCGAGAGAGCACGGACGATCGACTCTTTCGCGCTCGGGGCATCGACCCTGGACAGCCAACGCACCAGGATCGGAATGGCTGACGCATACACCTGCCGGCTCCTTCGGAGTTCATCCAACGTCAGCTGATCGAATCCCGCCTCGTGCAGTTCGTCCATGAGCGGCGTCAATTGACGCCGGTGTAACGCAATCGCCTCTTCTCGCCTTCGCTGTGCATCGTGGCCGACCATAGATGCTCCCGCGTCCCTATCGAATTGGTTCGATCTTGCCACCCAGTTCCTCAATCTCCTTTCGAAGGTTCTTGCTGACCTTGTTCGGGTCCGCGACGCGGAGTATCAGCGTGTATCCGTTCGCACTCGCGTACGAGATGAAGTCCCGCAATTGGTTGGACATCGAGAGAGTCCGAGAGAAGTTCTTCACCTCGCCGATGACCGCGTTGGGGTGGTCGAGGATGTCCGGGATACGGTACTTAGCCGTGCCCGTCGCCGACCGTATCCGTTCAGTGTTCTTGACGATATCCGCGAGGACTTCGCCAGCCTTACCCTTCGCCGCGCTGGCGAAGATCCCCGCCTCCATGCCGGCAACGCTTCCCGGCCCCGCGTCGGCTCCGGCAAGCAGTTCTGCTCCGGTCTGCAGCGCTTCCTGCCCCGCTGGCGAGTTGAAGAAGCGTGTGGCCCAGTTCCACGCAGCGACACCTTGCGTCTGCGCCCACGTGGCCGCCCGCTGCGCCGCCGGCGACTGCAAGAGCCGAGCTATCAAGAGCACTGGATTGCGGCCGTCGGGATCGACGTACTTCAGCGGGTTGTTCCGGACGTAGCTGTAGCGGTTCCACCGCTGCGGGTCGACGAG
>CAYNDV010000385.1:0-1826 GCA_964396055.1 uncultured Vicinamibacterales bacterium
CCGGGAACCCTCCGCCCGCTCGTCGGGTTCCGGCTCTCTGAGGCGGCCTGCTTCGTACGGCTCGTTCGGACCGTGCCCGGCCCGAGCGGTTCGCGGTTGGGGCGTGACAGCGTGATCCCTTCTTGCTTCTGACAATCCTCTCCGCCCCACGCCCCACGCCCCACCACGATTACAATGGGCGCCATGATGCGTCATCGACCTCTCGCCTGGATCTTCTGTGTGATCGCCTCCGCTTCCGTCGCCGCCGCGCAGACGGCGCCGTCGGTCGATCAGCTCATCTCGCTCAAGCGGGCCGGGGCACCCGCCATCTCTCCCGACGGCCGCTTCGTGGCCTATACCGTGCGCGAGCCGAACTGGGACGACAACACCTACGAGACCGAGATCTGGCTGGCCGAGACGGCTACCGGCGCCGTCCGCCAGTTGACCAACGGCAAGAAGTCGAGTTCGGGGCCCGACTGGTCGCCGGACGGCACGCGCATCGCGTTTGTCTCAGACCGGTCCGACAAGCAGCAAATCTACGTCATCCGTGTCGCGGGCGGCGAAGCGGAAGCCCTGACGAGCAGCGACGACGGCGTCGGTGGCGGCTTCGCGTGGTCGCCGGACGGTACGCACATCGCCTACACGCAGACGGATCCCAAGTCCGATGCCTGGAAGGAGCGCGACAAGAAGTACGGCGACTTCGAGATCGTGGACGCCGACCAGCGCCTGTCGCACCTGTGGGTGATCGACCTGGCCACGAAGAAGCCGCGCCGCCTGACGACAGGCGCTTTCACCGTGGGCGGCTTCGACTGGTCGCCCGACGGCAAGGCCATCGCCTTCGACCACACGGTGAACGGCGACCCGTCCAACGGCGGCACGGCGGACATCTCCGTGGTCACGGTCGCGGACGGTGCGGTGCGGCCCCTGGTCACGCAGGGCGGCCCCGACCGGAGCCCGCGCTGGTCGCCCGACGGCACGCGGGTGGCGTTCTCGTCGGCGATGGGCGAGCCGTTCCACTACTTCAGGAACTCGCGGCTGGCGGCGGTGCCGGCCAGCGGCGGCACGGTGACCGTGCTGACGCCCACGTTCGACGAGAACCCCGGCCTCATCGACTGGCTGGCCGACGGCCTCTACTTCTCGGCGTCCGCGCGCACGTGGCAGTACCTCTACCGGCTCGATTCCCGGACGGGCGCCATCACGAAGCTGGCACCCGGCGCTGACTGGATCATGATGGGCGTGTCGCTGACCCGCGACGGCGTCTCGCTGGCCTTCCTGGGCAGCGGTCCGAAGCAGTTTCCCGAGGTGTTCGTGGCTCCGGTGGCGACGATGGCCGCAAAGAAGCTGACCGACATGTCGGCGCAGGTGGCGGCCTGGCCGCAGCACGCGCGCGAGGTCATCACCTGGAAGAGCCGGGACGGCGCCGCCATCGAAGGCGTGCTGCACAAGCCCGCGGACTTCCAGGCCGGCCGGCGCTATCCGCTACTGGTCGTCATCCACGGCGGGCCGACGGGCGTCTCGCGGCCCGTGCCGTACGGATCGACGTCCACCTATCCGATCGACATCTGGCTCTCCCGCGGAGCCCTGGTGCTCGAGCCCAACTACCGCGGCAGCGCGGGCTACGGCGAAGCGTTCCGGTCGCTGAACGTGCGCAACCTCGGCATCGGCGATGCGTGGGACGTCATCTCGGGCATCGATCACCTCGTCGCGCAGGGCCTGGTCGACAACGACCGGGTGGGGACGATGGGCTGGAGCCAGGGCGGCTACATCTCGGCGTTCCTGACCACGCACGACAGCGCGCGGTTCAAGGCGGTGTCGGTGGGCGCGGGCATCTCGAACTGGATGACGTA
>CAYNDV010000386.1:0-1789 GCA_964396055.1 uncultured Vicinamibacterales bacterium
CTCGGGAAGCACGCCTGCTTCACGCCAATCGTGACCACCAGCAGCATGACGGCGGCGATGACGAGCAGCACCTGGCGCTGCCTCGCGCGGCGCTGACGCTCGCGGGTCCGCGCGCTCCGGAACCGGCGCGACGATGAACGCGACGAGCGGTGCACCGATCCGGCAGGGGTGCCCCGGTGCGACGTATCACTCCCTCCGTCCGAAGACGACGGCTGCGGCGTCTCACCGTCCACGGCTGCCTGTGACGGCTCCGTGCGTGACGCGGCCATGTCTGTCCCGGTAGCGCCACCCGCCACGTGTCCGGTGGACGATCGGTGATCGGCCCGCGCACGACGTGCCTCTGCGCGTCGTGCGTCGTCTTCCGCAAGCCGGCGATCGATGTCGTCGAGATCCGGTTCACGGCTGACGACATGATCAGACTCGACGCTCTCGTGGGGAACCTGCGGCTCGTCTGGCGCAGACGAAGTCCCAGCGGTCGGTGCAGCCGGAGAACTTCCTCCGCTCTGGCCCGTGGTGTCGGGCGTCACGAGCGCGTCGGGCGTGACGGGTGGGTCGGGTGAGTTGGGAGCGTTCGGCGAGACGGGTGGCGGACTGGTTTGGGTGTGGCCTGTTCGCTCCCGCCTGGTCCGGTGGGATCCGCTTCTCGCGTGTTCGCCTCCACGATGGCCCGTGTGGCCGGTGCCTCCGGCGAAGATGCCCGCGTACCGGATGTGCATCCACTCGGACTTGTGCTTCCAGCCGTGCCAACCGCAGCGGGGGCAGCGCGAGCGCCGCAGATCGGTCACCACGTGCGCCGGCCACGTGAGCGGGTTGATCACGAGCCGGATGCTGCGCGATCCGCAACGAGGGCAGGCGGCCATGGGGGAATCTTACAGGGGCTGGGGGCTGGGGGCTAGGGGCGTGGGACGTGGGGCGTGGGGCGTAGGGCGCCGAACGGCCTCCCTCCGCCGAATGGCCGAACGGCCGATAGCCGAACGGCCTGTCGTAGCCGTGAACCGTGAACCTCTGTATCAGCGCCCGTAGCCCCAGATAGACAACGGCCCGGCACGGATCTCAAGTGTCCGCACCGGGCCGTGACAATTGCGTCGCGGTCGTGTGTCAGTGCCGAAACTACCGCGAGGGGCTGGCGTCGTTGGTCGCGGCGTAGATGCCCACGCCCACGCCCACGCCCGCCGCCGCCAGCAGCAGGATGCCGCCGGTGCTGGCGAAGAACGCGCCCGCGCCGCCAGCCGCCGCCGCCGCGCCGATGGCACCGGCCGCGCTGGCCGCCACGGTCACACCGGTGATGGCCGCACCGGCCGCCACCGCCACCGACGAGCTGGCGCCGATCACCTTGCCGGCCGCGTCAACGAGTTCGATGATGTAGTTGCCGGGGTTGACACCCGTGAACGAAAAGGCGCCGGTCGCCGACGACTGCGTGGAGCCCACCAGGGCGCCCGTGTCGACGTTGCGCAGCTGCACCTTGATGCCAGCGAGAGGCCTGTCGTCCGAATCCTTGGCCGTGCCGTCGATGTTGCCGCCCTGCGCCGCGATCGCGGCAGCGCCCAGCACACTCAGCGCGAACACCATCGTCAGAATCAGAAGCCGCTTCATGGTTTCACCTGTCTTCCGGGTGGAGTGAATGCCGCGACTGACGCGGCGGTCGGCCCGCCCGGGAACACGCCGACACTTTGACACACGTCGTGACCAGTAGAGTATCGACAGGCGCGGGCGCTAAGTCAAGTCCCTGCAAGGATTTTCTGTATCAGGGCGATCACGCGGCGGGACACTCGGGGCCAGGCTGGCGGCT
>CAYNDV010000387.1:0-1775 GCA_964396055.1 uncultured Vicinamibacterales bacterium
CCGCTGGCCATCCTGCTGATCGTGTTCGTGGGCGGCCTGGCGCTGAACCTCACGCCCTGCGTGCTGCCGATGATCCCCATCAACCTCGCCATCATCGGGGCGGGCGCCCAGGCCGGTTCGCGCGGCCGCGGCTTCCTCCTCGGATCGGTGTACGGCGCGGCGATGGCGCTGGTCTACGGCGTGCTCGGGGTGATCGTGATCCTCACCGCCGGGTCGTTCGGCACCATCAACGCGTCGCCGTGGTTCAACGTCGGCATCGCGGCCGTCTTCGTCGTGCTGGCGCTGGCGATGTTCGACATCATCCCGATCGACTTCTCCCGGTACTCGTCTGGTATCTCGACGGGCGGGTCGGGCCGCGGCACGCTGGCGCTGGCGTTCACGATGGGCGCCATCTCGGCGCTGCTGGCCGGCGCCTGCGTGGCGCCGGTCGTCATCCAGGTGGTCTTGTTCGCGAGCAACCTGTACGCCACCGGCACGGCGATCGCCCTGGCCCTGCCGTTCGTCCTGGGCCTCGGGATGGCCCTGCCGTGGCCGCTGGCCGGCGCGGGCATCGCGGCGCTGCCGAAACCCGGCCTGTGGATGGTGCGGGTGAAGCAGGCCTTCGGGGTGCTCATCCTGGCCACCGCCGCCTACTACGGCTATCTGGGCTATACGCTCTTCGCCAACCGCTGGGTCGACTCCACCGAAGTGGCGTCGAGCGTCCAGGAGAAGCTGAAGGAAGGCTGGTACGCGTCGCTGCCCGAGGGCCTGGCCGCCGCCGAGCGTGAGGGCAAGCCGGTGCTGGTCGACCTCTGGGCCACGTGGTGCAAGAACTGCCTGACGATGGACAAGACGACCTTCGCCGACCCGGAAGTGAAGGCGGCGCTGGCCGGCTACGTGAAGATCAAGGTGCAGGCCGAGGACCCGGAGCAGGAGCCGACGAAGTCCGTCATGCAGCACTTCAAGGCCGTCGGCCTCCCGACCTACGCGGTCATCAAGCGGAAGGTCGAGTAGTGCATGCCCATCCGCCTGATCGCCATCGACATCGACGGCACCCTGCTCGACTCGCGCTGGCAACTGCCTGAGCGCAACCGCGAGGTCCTGTCCGAGGCCGTGCGCCGCGGCGTGGAGGTGGCGATTGTCACGGGCCGGCGCTACGACTTCGCCAGGCCGGTGCTCGATCTCCTGCCCTTCCCCGTGACCGCCATCGTCAGCAACGGGGCGCTCGTGCGCCTGGCCGACGGCTCCACACCGCTGCGGCGCCTGCTGCCGGCCGAGGTGGCGCGGACGGTGCTGGATCGGACCCGTCCCTGGCGCGACAGCGCGGGCCTGGTCTTCGACCGGCCCCGCGAAGGGCAGGTGGTGTTCGAGCGCATCGACTGGACGCACCCCAGCCGCAAGGCCTACGCGGAAAAGAACCGCGTGTTCATCCGCGAGGTGGATCCAATCGAAGACGCGCTCACCGAGGACCCGCTGCAGGTGATGTTCAACGGCCCGGTGCTGGCAATGCGGGAGATGGTCTCGATCCTGCGCGGGCGCAACGGTTCGCCGCCCGCGTACAACCTGGCCGTCACCGAGTACGAGTCGCGCGATTTCACGCTGGTGGACGTGCTGGCCGCCGGCTGCTCGAAGGGCTCGATGCTTGCCGCGTGGGCGGCCCGCCAGGGGTACGGGCGCGAGGACGTCATGGCGCTCGGCGACAATCTCAACGACGTCGAGATGCTCGAGGCGGCCGGCCTGCCGGTCGTGATGGCCAACGCCGTGCCCGACCTGCTCGCCCGCGGCTGGGCCACGAC
>CAYNDV010000388.1:0-1768 GCA_964396055.1 uncultured Vicinamibacterales bacterium
ACCCCTCGCCGCGGATGATGTACTGCTCCCGGTTGTGCTCGATGTAGCCGCCGCCCGAGTTCTTGGATCCCCGTTCGAGTGCCTCGAAGACCTCTCGCAGGCCGAGCTTGTACGCGACCAGTTTCGCGGGATCGACGATCACCTGGTACTGCTTCGGAATCCCGCCCCAAGCGTTGACTTCGGTCACCCCGGGCACCGCTCGCAGGCGCGGCGCAATCTGCCAGTCGAGGATGGTCCGGCGCTCCATGGCCGACACACCCTCACCTTCGACCGTGAACTGCAGGACGTCTCCCAGCCCTGTCGTGACCGGGCCCATCTCCGGCGTGCCGAACCCCTCTGGAATCGATTCCCGGGCCTGTTGCAGGCGTTCCGCCACCAACTGGCGGGCGAAGTAGACGTTGACCCCATCTTCGAACACGACCGTGACCGACGACAGCCCGTACCGCGAGATCGACCGGATCTGCACGAGATCGGGTAGGCCGTTCATCGCGGCCTCGACGGGGTAGGTGACGAACTGCTCCATTTCGGCTGGCCCGAGGGCCGGGGCCTTGGTGAGCACCTGAACCTGGACGTTCGTGATGTCGGGCACGACGTCGAGCGGCAGGTGCAGCATGGCCGCCCCTCCGCCGACGATGGCGAGCGCCGCGAGGATCAGGACGACGGCCCGATTCTTGAGTGAAAAGTCGACAATGGCGTTCAGCACGGGTTACTCCTTGTCGACCAGCGAGGCTTTGACGAACTCGGACTTCAGGATGAAGCTGCCCTCGGTCACGATCACGTCGCCTTGTTTCAGGCCGGTGAGAATCTCCGTGAAGCCGTCGAGCGTGTGCCCGCTCTCGACCTGGCGCCGTACGAACCGTCCAGGGGCCGTCATGACGAACACCACGGGCCGGCCGTCCATCGTCTGGATCGCCCCCTGCGGAACCGACAGCGAGGCCCGGGCCTCAGCGGCGGGGCGGGGCACCTCAATCTGCGCCTTGACGAACATCCCTTGCTTGAGTTTCAGGTCAGGGTTCCGCACGACGGCGCGGATCTTGACGGTCCGCGTACCGGCATCGACGACGCTACCCACGACATCCACGCGTCCGGTGAACGGATCGCTCGGGTACGCGTCGGTGAGAATCGTGAGCGGCAGCCCCTCACTGACCAGCGCCAGATCCTTCTCCCGCAGATCTAGAAAGACCCACACCGTCGAGAGATCGGCCACGGTCAAGAGCGGTTGAAGGGCGTCGAACAGCGCGCCGGGTGCGATCTTCCGCTCGACGACGCGTCCGTCGAACGGCGCCCGGATCGTCAGCGTCACACCCTCCGCGTCGTGGGTGTCGGGTGCGGATGCGAGGCGTGCGATGCGGTCATCACCTTCACCCATCAAATGCAGGGTCCGCTCGGCGGCAGCGGCAGAGGACTTCTTCGCAAGGTAGTCCCCCTCGCGACTCTGGAACTCTCCGTCACTGATCGCCTTCGCCTTGATCAACGCCTGCGCGCGTGCATACGCCCGATCGGCGACATTGAGCTCCGCGCGGGCCCGCACGAGGTCTTCCCGTGCACGGCCCAGTTCGATGCTCTCGACCACGACGAGCGGATCGCCGCGGCGCACACGGGCGCCCAGGTCGACCGGGATGGCCGCCGCACGCCCTTTGACGTTGGCAGCGACCTGCAGCGTGCGGTTCTCGTCGAATGACACACTCCCGGTCAGGACGAGACGGTGGGCCACGTCGACCGGCTTGACCTGCCACGTGGCGATCCCGGCCTCTGACATGGCGGCGGG
>CAYNDV010000389.1:0-1760 GCA_964396055.1 uncultured Vicinamibacterales bacterium
GACCGCTACGCGCGGCGCCCGGGAACCCTCCGCCCGCTCGTCGGGTTCCGGCTCTCTGATGCGGCCTGCTTCGTACGGCTCGCTCGGACCGTGCCCGGCCCGAGCGGTTCCAGGTTTACGGTTCACGGTTGCTGCGTGACAGCGTGATCTCTTCTTGCTTCTTGATTCTTGCTTCCTGACCATCCTCAACGCCCCACGCCCCACGCCCCACGCCCCACGCCCCACGCCCCACGCCCCACGCCCCACGCTCCACGCCCCTAGCGTCCCCCCACCCGCATGAACTCGATGCGGTGATTGGCGTCGGGGAACTTCGAGGACGGGCCGGCCACGAGCATGACGGTCCGGCCCTCGAGACCCTGCGCGCCGATCCAGTCGCGCGCAAACTCGCGCCAGTCGTTCGGTTCGTCGTGCAGCAGCACCGGCACGACACCGTAGGAGAACAGCAGGCCCTGGCACACGGCGGCGTCGCGGCTGAACGCCACCGTCCAGGCCGTCGGCTTGAAGCGTGCCAGCAGGCGGGCGGTGGAGCCCGAGCGGCTCGGCACGAACGTCGCCACGCAGGGCACCGTCTCGAGCGCCCGTTCGACCACGGCCGCCACGCTCTCCGCCACCGTCGTTGGCGCCTGGGCGAAACACAGGCGCCGCATTTCCTCCAGGCGCGTGATCGGCCGGCGCGCCTCGGTGGTGGCGGCGATGCGCGCCAGCGTGGCCACCGCGTCTTCCGGGTACCGGCCGACAGCCGACTCGGCCGACAGCATCAGCGCATCGGTGCCGTCCAGCACGGCATTCGCCACGTCCGTCGCTTCTGCGCGGGTGGGCAGGCGGCTCGAGACCATCGACTCGAGCATCTGGGTGGCCGTGATGACCGGCTTGCCCGCGAGGTTGGCCTTCGCGATGATGTGCTTCTGCGTGAGGGCGATCTCGTCGAGGGGGACTTCGACGCCGAGGTCGCCGCGCGCCACCATGAGGCCGTCGGCCGCCCTCAGGATCTCATCGAGGTGCGTGAGCGCGCCGGCCCGCTCGATCTTCGCGATGATGAACGGCTGGCGCCCGGCCGCCGCGCAGGCCTCACGCACGGCGACGATGTCCGCAGCCGTTTCGACGAACGACTGGCTGATCGCATCCACGCCGTGCGACAGGGCGAAGTCGAGGCAGCGCCGGTCGTGATCGGTGAACGCCGAGATGCCGAGGTCGATGCCCGGCAGGTTCAGCCCCTTCCTCGACCGCAGTTCGCCGCCTGCCGTCACCACGCAATGCACGTCGCGCCCCTCGGCCCGCTCCACGCGCAGCTGCACGAGCCCGTCGTTGAGGAACAGCCGGTCGCCGGGCTTCACGACCTGGGGCAGGCGCTCGAAGGTCACCGACACCCGCTCGGCGGTGCCCGTCACCTCGTCGGTCGTCAGGCAGAAGCGGGCTCCGGACCGCAGTTCCACCGGCTCGGGATCGATCGTGCCCACGCGCATCTTCGGGCCGGGCAGGTCGGCCATGATGGCCACCGGGCAGCCAGTCTGCCGCTCGGCCTCGCCGATGCGTGCGATGCGATCGGCGTGGGCGGAGAAGTCGCCGTGGGAGAAGTTCAGGCGGGCGACGCTCATCCCGGCGCGGATGAGCTTCACGATCATCTCGACCGAGTCAGACGATGGCCCGAGGGTGGCGACGATGCGCGTCTTCTGTGGTGGCAGCATGGGGGCATTGTACAGGGGCAAGGGGGCGTGGGGCGTGGGGCGTGGGGCGTGGGGCGTGGGGCGTGGGGCGTGGGG
>CAYNDV010000390.1:0-1757 GCA_964396055.1 uncultured Vicinamibacterales bacterium
GCCAGAAAGGCACGGCTCGCATGAGACTCGCCGACGTGCAATCCAACGTGAAGGCGCTCCTCGAAGCGCACCCGCGCCTGGCCGGGGTCCCCATCGTCCTCGATGACGGCCTGGGCGAGGCGAACAAGGAGCGGGTGGCGGCCCTTAAAGCCCAGGGCCTGAGCCTGCTCGTCTGGCGGATCGAGTCGGGCGGGATCGTGGACGCCTCGAGCACGGGCGCCGTGATCCAGCACCTGGCCATCTTCGTGTTCATCGAGGAGAACGTCGCCGTTTGCCGCGCCCCCGGCGGGGTGAACCTCCATCACGAAGACGCCGCCCAGTACGTCATGGAAGCCCTCTCCGGCGCCCGCGTGGGACCGGACCGGATCACGCTCGATGACCCGCCCTTCGACAACCTGGGCAAGGTGAACGGCGTCAACCGAATGCTCGTGAACGCCCTGGCTGAACTCACCACCGAACCCCGACCATGAAGACCGCCCGCATCCGACGCCTGACCTTCATCGCCATGCTGCTGTGGCTCATCCACGGCGGCCTCCTGATCGCGCTGGCCGTAGCGCCCGAAGTCCAGACGGTGACCCAGGTGGCCGACCTTGCCCGGGAAAAGGACATCGTCTGGCTCTCCCTGGTGACGGCGATTGCGGCCATCGTGTTCTCCGCCTGGCTGGTGCGGCAGCTTGTGGCCCAGCAGTCCCAGGTGGTGAAAGCGCTCCAGGATCTGCGGGGCGAACTCGGGGCGCGCCCCTGCATCTACCTCTCGAAAGACCCCACCCTGAACCCATGAAAACAAACATCAAACTCCTGTTCCTGTCCCTGATCGCCGCCTTCGCGGTGGCAGGTTGTTCGACCCTGACCCCAGCCGAGAAGATCGACCAGGCGGCCAAGGTCGCGAACCTCGCCGCGTTCGTCGGCGCCGGGCTGCATCTCGCCGACAACCCCGAGGACCGCGCCTACTTCGTGGCGTCGGTGACGGCGCTCGAGGCGCTGGCCGACTCCGACAACTACACGCCGAGCAGCCTTGCCGCCGCCCTGCGCGAGTTGCCCATCCGCGAGCTGCGCGGGAGCAAGGGCACGATCTACCTCACCGCCGGCGTGACGCTCTGGGATGAGACCTCGCGGCAGATCCTGCGGGTGGACACCTCGGGCGCGGCCAAGGTGTTCGCCGAAGCCATCCGCAAGGGCCTGGCCGACGCGCTGGCCACCACCCCGCAAAGCCTATGAACGAAGTCCGCATCCGTCTCCTGCGCGATCACATCGTCAACGCCCGGACGATCAAGGCGGGCATGGTCGTCAACCTGCCGCCGGCGTCCGCCGCGTTCCTGATCGAGCTGAAGGTCGGCGAGCCCCTCGACGCCCCGCCGGTGCCAGTCGCCGCCATTCCGATCGCCCCGCCGGTCGCCAGCGAACCGGCCCCGACCGATGTCCCGGCTGAGCCTGTGACTGAAGCAGGCCCGGCCCCTGAACCCAAACCGCAACCCCGTACCCGCACCCGTTCCTATGCCCAGCACCATCACCCTCGGCCACATTGAGGCCCACGAAAAACTCACCGCCCGCGTCCTGTTCAAGCCCCATGGCGAAACCAGCTATGTGGACTTGGGCAACGTCAAGGAGTACAGCGAAGCCCACGAGCGCAGCCCGGTCACCCGCGTGGTGGCCGAGGCCGGCTACCGGCGCACCAACGACGAGCAGACCGACGTCGTCACCTACGCCTGGGAGTTCACCCTGGACGAGTTCGACGCGAGCCTGCTGAAGATCAAGGA
>CAYNDV010000391.1:0-1748 GCA_964396055.1 uncultured Vicinamibacterales bacterium
ACAGGAACTGGTCCATTTCGTCGCGCACGGTCCGCCCGGCGGGCTGACCGGCCGAACGGAAGGTGTACGGCGTCACGCTGAGGCCGGCGGCGTGGGCCCAGGTCACGATCTCGGGCTTGCCCGAGATGATGCCCTTGGCCGGGCCGATGCCGTCGGCGAACGTCCTGATGTCGCCCATTTTCTCCTGCGTCAGCCACAGGTCGCGATCACGGTCGGTGACGAGGAAGAGCAGGGGCAGCGTCACCTTCATCTGCTGGCGCATCTTCCTGAGGCTGTCGGCGCTGAACGACTGGAGGAAGACGGGCGTCTTCGGGTCGGCGCCGGGCTTGTCGAGCCCGTTCTTCGCCAGGACCTCCATCACCAGGCGTTCCATGTCGAAGCCCACGCTGCCGTAGACCTCCGGCGCCTTCGTTTCGGGGTAGATGCCGGCCTTGCCCCGGACCAGGTCGATGGCCTCCTGGAAGGTGAGGATCCGTTCTCCCGCGAATTTCGGGTCGAACCACGACCCGGCGTCGAGCCGCTTGATCTCGGCCAGGGTGAAATCGGTCACGTGCCAGCCCGTCAGGTCGCGCCCTTCGCGCATCGCGGTGCGGGACCGGCCCGGGAACACGTCCTTCACGTTGGTCGTCCGCTCCAGGGTGAGGTCGTGCAGGCAGACCAGCTGCCCGTCCTTCGTCACCTGGAGGTCCTGCTCGACGTAGTGGGCCCCCTGCTCGATGGCGAGCCGGTAGGCGGCTGCCGTGTGTTCAGGCGCGTACGCGGACGCGCCACGGTGCGCAATGAGCGTCTTGCCGGCGTACCCGGCGTACTGGGCGTTGACGACGACGGCCGCCGCCAGCAGCAGGACGACGGGTGCCAGCAGGGGCACCAGGGTGGGCGCGAAGCGTGCATGGGTCATGCGAGTCTCCGTTGGGGCTGAGCGACCGGCCGCGGCTGGTCCCGGGGACCGGATTATACGGCGTGGCCCCCGCAGCACCTAGCCGGGGGTCCGGCCGGGATGCGAGAGATCCGCCTTCTTGGATCGCTGCAGGTCACGCCGAGTTGCCTTGACACCGTTCCGGGCGGGTGGTGGAATACGCCCTCGCCCCTGTACTCGCGAAAGGCTGTGGGGGACACTGACCTGATCGTTACAACGTCGTTACGGGAAGGGGAGGCGTGTGTCCGCACGCGCCTGGAGGGACTATGAAGTTCACATTGCGCAGTGTGCTCGTGCTGGCGCTCCTGCTTGCGGCCGTCGTGCCGGCGTCGGCCCAGTTCGATACCGCGTCGGTCATCGGCACGGTGAAGGACAACACCGGCGGCGTGGTGCCGGGCGCCACGGTGACGATCACGAACATGGACACCGGCGTGTCGCTGTCCGGCGTGACGGACGAGAACGGCAACTACGAGTTCATCACGGTCCGGATCGGCCGTTACAAGGTCGCCGCCGAACTGCAGGGCTTCTCAACGGCCGTGGCCGAGAACGTGCAGGTGTCGGTCGGCGCCCGGCAGCGCGTGGATCTGCAGCTGGCGCCCGGGCAGGTCAGTGAGACCGTCCAGGTGGTCGGAGCCGCCCAGGTGCTCGAAACGGACTCGAGCCAGCGCGGCCAGCTGATCACGGGGCGCCAGGCGGTGGAGCTGCCGCTCAACGGCCGCGAGTACTCGGCCCTGGCGCTCCTGAGCCCCGGCGTGCGGCTGTCCCAGCTCAACACCGGCGGCACGACGACGCCGCGCGAGGGGTCGTTCAACGTCAACGGCATGCGCAGCAC
>CAYNDV010000392.1:0-1718 GCA_964396055.1 uncultured Vicinamibacterales bacterium
GCCTTGGGCGCAGGGGGTCGCTGGTTCGAATCCAGTCGCCCCGACCACTCGCTTCGTTGCCACTTCGCTCCTGGTCGGGGCGACGGCTTCAGGCTGGCGGCTCCGGCCTCGCGCGCCTGGAGACATCCATGCTGCATCCCTGGAAACTCGCCGCCGCCACCGGTGTGGCGCTGCTGCTCGGCCTCGCCGGCTCGCCGGCAGCCCAGCCTGCCCCGCCGCCGCGCTACACCAGCACCATCCTGATCTTCGACCTTGCGACGAAGAGTGCGACGCCGGTCTTCCGCGGCGAGGGCATCTGGGAGGCGCCCAACTGGTCGCGTGACGGGCGCTTCCTGCTCGTCAACGCCGGCGGGAAGCTCTACCGGCTGTTCCTCGACCGCCCGGCCGCGCCCGAGCCGCTGCTGGTCGATCCCGCGCTGCGCTGCAACAACGATCACGATTACTCGCCCGACGGCACGCGACTCGCAATCTCGGCATCCACCGCCACGTCGCGCGGGTCGCAGATCTACGTGGCGGACGCCGACGGCACGAACGCGCGCCTGGTGGTGGCCGCACCCGACTCCTACTTTCACGGCTGGTCGCCCGACGGGACATTCCTCTCGTTCGTCGCCCGGCGTGACGGCAGGCAATTCGATCTCTATCGCGTGCCGGCCCGGGGCGGCGACGAGGAACGGCTCACGTCCCATCCCGCCCACGAGGACGGCACGGACTACTCGCCCGACGGCCGCTGGATCTACTTCAACTCCGACCGCGCGGGAGGCGGCGACATCTGGCGGATGCCGGCGGGCGGCGCGGGTCCCGACGATCACCTGGCGCAACGGGTCACGGCTGACGCGCTGGAGGACTGGTTCCCCCACCCGTCGCCGGACGGGCGTCACCTGCTCTTCCTCTCCTTCCCTGCCGGCACGAAGGGCCACAACGACCGTACCCTGCGGGTGCAACTGCGCCTGCTCCCGCTGCCGGGCGAGACGCCCGACACCTCGGGCGCGCCCGTCGTCCTGACGGAGCTCACGGGCGGGCAGGGCACGATCAACGTGAATTCGTGGTCGCCCGATTCGAAGCGGTTCGCCTACGTCTCGTACGGGCCGGCGGCCGCGCCGGAGTAGCCAGCGGCACTCCGGTCTAGAATGGGTGTCCACCATGGCGCTGCGATACGCGTTCCTCGTCCTCGAAGAGCACCCCTACGGCCGCGAGATGCTCCGCCTGCTGCTCGAGCGCGGGTTCGAGCCCTGCGTCGTCATCCAGGAGGTGTCGCGCGTCGGCGATGAGGAGCGCGAGAAGTTCCTCACGCGCATCGCCGGCCAGCCCGTGCCGCCGCGCCTCACGCAACTCCTGACGGGGCGCCGCATTCCGACCTACTGCGTGGCCAATCACAACGATGCCGCCTGTGCCGGGCTCGTCCGCGAGCACCAGCCCGAGGTCGTCGTGCTCGGCGGCACCCGCATCATCAAGCCACACCTGCTCGAGATCCCGCCGCGTGGGACGGTCAACTGCCACCCGGGCCTGCTGCCGTGGCTGCGCGGATCGGCGTCGGTCGGCTGGGCCCTCTACAAGGACCTGCCGCAGGGCGCCACGGCGCACTTCATCGACGCCGGCATCGACACGGGCGACCTCATCTATCGGCGGACGCTCCCGGTCTCGCGCCGCGACACCTACGAGAGCCTCTGCGCCCGCGTCGCCACGCTGGCGGGCGAACTGATGGCCGAGACGGTGGCCGC
>CAYNDV010000393.1:0-1706 GCA_964396055.1 uncultured Vicinamibacterales bacterium
CGCGGTTCATGAAGACCGCGTTGGCGTCGGCCATGAACATCTGGCCGATCTTCTCGTCCACGGTCATCTTCGACAGCGTCTTCTGGACCCAGTTCGTTTCTTTCTTCGTGAGCGGCCGGTCGTACGGCTTGTACGGCTTCGCCTGGCCGGACACCACCATCGGCGTCGCCAGCGCCGCAGCCACCAGTGCGCACAGGAGTCGTTTCATGAGCGGAACCCGGGAGACAGGGCAGGATAGAGGGCTCGATACGCCTGGTGGGCGCGGGCGTAGGCGGCCTGCGTGGCCGCCGTCGGCGCCACGCGGCCCGTGGTGGTGATGCACGCGTCGCAGGCCGCGTCGACGTCGTGCCAGGCGCCGGCGCCGACGCCCGCCAGCAACGCGGCGCCGAACGCCGCGCCTTCCGTGGTGTTCACGGTGACCAGTTCGGCACCGAAGACGTCGGCGAGGATCTGCTGCCACAACGCGCTGCGCGCGCCGCCGCCCGATACGCGGACCTGTTCCACCGGCGGCAAGCCGGCGGACGACATGAGATCGAAGCCGTCCTTGAGGCCGAAGGCCACGCCCTCGAGCACCGCGCGTGTCAGGTGCGCGCGCGTGTGCCGCACGGTGAGTCCCACGAACGCGCCGCGCGCGAAGGGATCGGGGTGCGGCGTGCGTTCACCCGTGAGATACGGCAGGAACAGCAGTCCTTCGCAACCCGGCTCGACGTGTGCCGCCGGCGCCAGCAGGTCCGGATACGGCGTGCCGGGAGCTACTGTGTCGCGATACCAGCGCAGGCTGCCCGCCGCCGACAGCATCACGCCCATGAGGTGCCAGCGGCCGGGCACCGCGTGGCAGAACGCGTGCAGGCGTCCCTGCGGCTCCACGCGCGGCTCGCGCGTGGCCGCGAAGACCACGCCAGAGGTGCCAAGCGTCAGGGCGACGATGCCCTCGCGCACCGCGCCGACACCCACCGCCTGCGCGGCCTGGTCGCCGCCGCCGCCGACGATCGGCGTGCCGGCGCGCAGGCCCGTGGCTGCCGCAGCCTCGGGCGTGATGGTGCCCGTGACAGCCGGGCCTTCGAAGAGCGGCGGCATCCACGCGCGCGGGATGTCGAGGGCCGTCAACACCTCGTCGGACCAGGTGCGGGCGCGCAGGTCCACGAGCAGCGTGCCGGCACCGTCGGCGACGTCCATCGCGTGGGCGCTGCTCAGGCGGAAGCGCACGTAGTCCTTGGGCAGCAGCAGGTGCCGCGCCCGCGCGAACACGTCGGGCTCGTGGGTCCGCACCCAGAGCACCTTGGGGGCGGTGAACCCCGTCAGCGCATCGTTGCCGGTGACGGCAATCAGCCGCGAGGCGCCCACGCGCCGGCGGATCTCGTCACACTCGGCGGCCGTGCGCTGGTCGTTCCAGAGGATGGCGGGCCGCAGCACGCGGCCGCCGTCGTCGAGCAGCACGAGCCCGTGCATCTGCCCGGTGAGCCCGACGCCGGCCACCGACCCCGGATCGACGCCGGACTGGGCGAGCACGGCACGGATGCTGGCCACGGCGCCGTCCCACCACAGGGCCGGGTCCTGCTCGCTCCAGAGCGGCTTCGGCGTGTCGTAGCCGTATTCGGTCGATGCGACGGCGACGACGGTGCCGCGCTCGTCGCAGAGAAGGGCTTTGGTGGCGGTGGTAGAAACGTCGATCCCCAGGAAGTGCGCGTTCATGGGAGACATTCTAC
>CAYNDV010000394.1:0-1700 GCA_964396055.1 uncultured Vicinamibacterales bacterium
CATCGCCGCCGCCTCGTGCGCCGCCAGCTGCTCCTGGAAGCCGCGCAGCACGCGCTGCTGGGCCTTGTTGTCCTGCTGCAGGCGCTCGATGGCGGCCGGCAGTTCTTCGGGCGCCACAGACACGAACCGGATGCTCCCCGCCACGCTGTCGCGCAGCCGCCGGAACTCGCGCAGCGCGCGGCCGCCGCAGACGAACTCGAGGCGCAGGCCGCCGCGCAGCTTTTCCCACGACCGGATCGCGATGAGCCCCACCTCGGCCGTACGCGTGACGTGGGTGCCGCCGCACGCCGAGGCGTCGAAGCCCTCCACCTCGATGATGCGCAGCGGGCCGGTGCGCACGGGCTCCTTGCGCAGCTGAATCGTGGCCGCCTCCTCTTCCGACGCGAACCGGATCGACACCGGCCGGTTCTCCCAGACGATGCGGTTGGCCTCGGCTTCGGCGGCCGCCAGCGACTCGGCCGGCAGCACCGTGTCGAGGTCGAGCGACGACACGGCCGCGCCGAGGTGAAAGCCGACCGTGCGGGCCTTGAAGAGCCTGTCGAACGCCGCGGAGAGAACATGCTGCCCGGTGTGCTGCTGCATGTGATCGAACCGGCGCCCGGCATCGATCCGGCCCCGCACGCCCGCACCCGCCTCCAGCGCCCGTTCCACCACGTGCCCGATCCTTCCATCGTCCAGGTCGACGACGTCGATGACGGGGATGCCGTTGAGCGAGCCCGTGTCGAACGGTTGCCCGCCGGACGTCGGGTAGAACGCCGTGCGATCGAGCACCGCCACGAGGCGGCCGTCAACCGGTTCGCACGAGACGACCGTCGCCTCGAAGTCGAGGCAGGCGGCATCGGTGTAGTAGAGACGCTCGGACATGGCAGGCTCTCGGCTTTCGGCTATGGGCTTTCGGCAATGGCAAGGGGCCGTTGGGCTCTGGGCCGTTGGGCTATGGACTCACGGCCCGGCCCGCACGAACGATGACGGGGTCTGGAACGCCGGCGTCGGCGAAACCTCTTGCCCGCAGCAGGCAGCTGTCACAACGGCCGCATGGGGCCCCATCCGCCGATGGATCGTAGCAGCTGTGCGTGAGACCGTAGTCGAGGCCGAGGGCGAGGCCCTGGCGGATGATCTCGGCCTTGGACCACGCGATGAGCGGGGTGTGGACGCGGAACCGGGCCCCTTCCACGCCGGCGCGCGTCGCCACGGCCGCCACGGACTCGAACGCCGCGATGAACGCGGGCCGGCAGTCCGGGTACCCCGAATAGTCCAGGGCGTTGACGCCGATGAAGATGTCGCGTGCGCCGACGGCTTCGGCCCACCCCAGCGCCAGCGACAGGAAGACCGTATTGCGCGCCGGGACGTAGGTCGACGGGATAACGGGGCCGTCCAGCGGGCGATCCTTCGGCACGTCGCCGTCTCCAGTGAGCGACGAGCCGCCAAACGCCGAGAGATCGAGCCGCAGTTCGACGTGGCGGACGACGCCGAGGGCCTTCGCCACGCGCCGCGCGGCCTCCACCTCGACGGCGTGCCGCTGACCGTACGCCACCGTCAGGGCGTACAGATCGAAGCCCTCGTGCCGCGCGATGGCCGCCGCGGTGTACGAATCGAGTCCGCCGCTGAGAAGCACGATGGCTGGGGTCATGGCGATCATCGGGGGCCGTTAGGCCATTCGGCCGTTGGGCCGTTCGGCTTCGGTCTTCTGTCTTCTGTCT
>CAYNDV010000395.1:0-1686 GCA_964396055.1 uncultured Vicinamibacterales bacterium
CCCAGTACGCCACCGGCAGCAGGACGCCGGCCGCCACCAGCCACTTGCCGCGGCCGGTGAGGCCGAGACGCCCCTTCAGGACGAACATGCCGGTGAGGCCGAGTACGATGAGGGCCACGGCGTAGAGGTCCGCCACGAGGGTCCAGACGCCCTTCGGGCTGTTCAGGTGCAACTGGTTCATCTCGAACAGCACGGGCCTCTGCCGCGTGGATTCGACGATCACCGCACCGGTGGGCAGGTCGATCGAGTAGGTGTGGTCCTTGTAGAAGAGACGCAGGGTGTCCGGGTCGGGCCGGAAGGCGTTGCGGGGGTCGTCGGCCAGGTTCAGCGCCCGGCGTGCCTCCGCGATGATGGCCTCACGGTCCGTTGCCGCAATCGGCGCGATGCGCTGCACCGTCCGCTCGATGCGGTAGTTCGGGTTCCAGTCGGCCTTGTGGTTGAGGGCCAGGCCCGACACGCCGTAGACGATCGTCAGGCCGACGGCCAGGTAGCCGATGTCCCGGTGCAGGACGTTGTTGAGGTGTCGCCAGTTCACGGGTGGGCTGCAGGAACCGGCCCGCGCGGCGCGCGGCGGCTTCCGCCGCCGCGCCTGCGGGCGCGAAACCGACTAGAAGACCTCGGCGCCCTCGCCCTTGATCATGATGCTGGTCTTCGGGCCCTTGACCGTCTTGGGGTCGAAGGTGATCTTCTTCTCCTTCGCCATGTGCTCGCCCTGTTCGATCTGGTCCTTCTCGCTCAGGGTCGACACCGCGAGGACGCCCTCGACCACCGCGGTCAGGCCCTTGGCGTCCATCGGAAACACGATGACGCCGTCATCGACCTTGAACCGAATCGTCTGGAACTCCTTGTCGCTGCCAATCGCGATCCAGCAGCCGCGTTCCGAACAGACGTCGACGATGGGCCCCTGCACCTTGACGCGCTTGCCGTTGAAGGCATCCGGGGTCGCGTAGATGTCCGAGACCTTCGTCGTCTCGGTCAGGGTCAACGGCTTGCCGTACTTCTTCGCGGCCGCCGACACGCTCACTGTCGCCACCAGCGCCACCATCGTCACTGCCGCCATCATCCGCTTCATGTGTCGCTCCTCCGTGTACGGAAAAGGCGTCGGCACCTTCCGGCGCCGGCGCCCGTGTCCTTGTCCTTTGCCCTCTGCCTGTTGTCCCTAGGGATGGTCCACCTGGATCGTGTAGTTCACCGTCGTGTCGGCCGGGATGCGGTTCTCGCCGTCGTGAATGCGGGCGCAGAAGTTCGCAACGATGGCCGACCCCTGGAAGGAGTAGCCCTGGGTCGCCGAACGGCTGCCGGAGCCGAAGATCGGGTTGCAGTTCGTGCCGTCCCAGGTGCCGATATCGAAGCCCAGCACCTGGGCCGCGTCGGGCGTGACGGCCGTCAGCTTCAGCGTCACCGTGCCGGAGACCGTCACGACGAAGGGGTGGATCGATACCCCGCCCGTCGTCAGCGAGCCGGCGAAGGTCTCGGTGTAGGTCACCGGTGTCGAGTCGAACTGGTAGAGGTCCTTGACATCATCACAGGCTGATGACGCCAGGGCCACGCCTGCCACCGCCAGGATCACAACCGCTCGACGAGTCCAGCACGAGAACATGCAGCGTCCTTTCCGCAACACCGGGAACCTACTGATCATGCAACGAGCGTGCCCTCCGTGTAAATGAGGGTCTGCAGGTTAGACGA
>CAYNDV010000396.1:0-1665 GCA_964396055.1 uncultured Vicinamibacterales bacterium
CTCACCTTCCCGTTCCTGCAGGACAAGATCAAGGGCCTGCGGCCGCACCTGCGCGTCATCGCGTCGGAGCCCAGTTCCTGCCCGAGCCTCACGAAGGGCGCGCGCGCCTACGACTTCGGCGACCTGGCGGAGCTGACGCCGCTGATGATGATGCACACCATGGGACACCGGTTCGTGCCGCCGCCGGCGCACGCGGGCGGGCTGCGGTACCACGGCTCGGCGCCGCTTGTGAGCCACCTGCTGGCGGGCGGCTTCATCGAGGCCGAAGCCTACGGCCAGAAGGAGGTCTTCGACAGCGCCGTGGCGTTCGCCCGGTGCGAGGGCACCATCCCGGCGCCCGAGTCGGCGCACGCCATTCACAGCACCGTGCAACACGCCCTCGCCGCGCGCGAGTCGGGCGAGAAGAAGGTGATCCTCTTCAACCTCTCCGGCCATGGCATCTTCGACATGGCGGCGTACGAGGCGTACCTCGCGGGACAGATGTAGGCCGTTCGGCCGTTCGGCGATAGGCCCTCGGCAATAGGCCAATCGGCCGTTCGGCCGTTCGGCGATGGGCGTTCAGCGATAGGCCATGGGGCCATGGGCCCTGGGTCTGACGGCCCAACGGCCTAACGGCCTTCACCGGCCCGTGTGATAATGGAGTTCCGGCGGGCCGCCAGGCCCGCCGCCTGGTCGGGGCGTAGCGCAGCCTGGTAGCGCACCTGCCTTGGGCGCAGGGGGTCGCTGGTTCGAATCCAGTCGCCCCGACCACTTTCGCCTCCCGCGTGTGCAACGAATGTGCAACCGGGGGGCGTTCCCCGGGGGTCCGGGTCAGGCTGAGGCCGGTTCGGGGGCGGCCCTTGTTCACGCGGCGCCTGAGCCGCGGCCCCGCTGGGGCTCGCCGTTGCTGGGATGAGCCCGGAGTGATACCCTTGGGCACGTAGCGACCCACACGGCGCCGGCGTCGTGAAACCCTCAAGCTCCCAACCGCGTCTGTCGATATGAAGGCTGGTGGGTGTGTCCCGCCCACGGAGATGGTTACGTCCCAATGAACGCACCGAACACCACGCTCTGGCCCCTGCTGTTCACGTACAGAGGGACCATCATGGGCCAGGGGTTCCTGGCATCGGTCAGCTTCTGCGGCCGCCTGCTGGCCACCGTCGAGCCGGAGGGCGTGTGGCTGGATGGCGTGAATCCCGGGGCACTGGCCGTCGGCGGCCCAAGCATGGAGGCAGCCAACGTGGAGTTGCGTGAGACCATCACGCGGGTCCTGGGTGGCTACGCCAGCGCCTCGAGCACCTTCGAGGCGTTCCGGGGCGCCGTCGAACGCTACTACCACGAGACGGACGAGTACTCCACGACTACGTGGGACACCGCTCTCGAGGAGCTCAAGGCGGGGCGGCTCGGCCAGATCGAAGGGCTGCAGCGAAAGCCCGTCGACTGGTCCTGCCACGTGTCGGTCGAACCCCAACGCATCGAGGACGTGACCCCGCGCGTCGCCGATAGCCTGCTGCTGAAAGCGGCCTAGCTCGTGTCCTCGTTCGGGACCGTCACCATCAAGGCCGTGCGCGCGATGCTCGAGAAGTGCGCGCCAGGCCACACCTTCAGACCCTGGGGCGACCACTACAACATCATCACCTTCGGCGACAAGGAATTCCCGCAGTTCCCGACCGGGGAGAAGGGCAA
>CAYNDV010000397.1:0-1663 GCA_964396055.1 uncultured Vicinamibacterales bacterium
TCGTCCTTCGCCTTCAGCATCGCCTTCTCGCCCTTCGGCGCGTGGATGCTGTGGCAGGTCGCGCACCCGACGTTGCGCGTGTCGTGCTGGCTGCCGTCCCACAGGGCGTGCGACTTGCGGTCGTGGCACGTCGTGCAGGTCTCGCTGACCTCACTGGCGCTCATGGCCTTGATCGACGCGATCTTCGTCACGTCTCCGCCGGCTTCGGCGTGGGCCTTGCCCGGCCCGTGGCAGCTCTCGCAGCCCTGGCCGGCGGCCGGCGTCTTCGGGTTGAACGCGCGGGCGTGGGGCCCGGCCTTCACCGACGCGGCCATGTTTTCGTGGCAGCCGAGACAGGTGTCCGTCCCGGCATACTCACCCTGTGCCTGGGGCGGGGCTTTCACCGCCTTGGCGGGCGTCGCAGCCGACGCCGTCCCCGCGGCGCCCAGCCAGGCGGCCACCAGCCCGGCGAGAACGGCCCCGCGGATAAGGGTCCTGCAGGAAGAATGCATGGCGTGCTCCTTGAGGTTTGAACCGACTCTGGCCCGGCGCCGGGTGCCCCCCGGGCGCCGCCGCTCCACCGCCCCCCCCCAATCCGGGGCCATGGATTCCAGTCGCGAGCCTCGGCCTCACACCGAGGTCCGGGTGCTGATTTGCAAGGCAGGTGCCGGGGTGGGCCGTGGAACAAGTTTACGAGGTCTGAAGGATTGTTCAGGAAACTGGCGGGGTACCGTTGAGGACTTAAACAGACTGCCGAAAGCGTGTCACCGAAACAACGCTGGCGCCGATTTCTCGGCGCCAGGTACGACGATCCGGATCCAACGTTATGGATTCTCCACTACTCCATGGTGTGACACAGGCTGCAGTCCTGGGATATCGTCCGCCCGTCCTTCGACGTGTGCTGCTCGTCATGGCACCGGAAACACCCCGGGAACACCTGGTGCCCGATGTTGTTCACGTAGGTGCCCCAGCCCACGTTCATCGTCGGGAACACGTTGCGCAGGTAGAGCCGCCTGGCCGCCTCCACGGCCCGGGACACCGCTTCCGGCGTGGCGCCCGCAGGATTGGCCCGGTAGTACGCCGTCAGGCCCTCGGCAATGCCCTGCAAGGCGGCGTCCTTCGACGAGTAGGAGGCCTTCAGGACCTCCACCGCCTGTCGGCGGACGAACGGCAGGCTCCGGTCGATGGCCCCCGCCGTGATCGCGTCGTCGACCGCGCGCTCAGCGGACCACGCGAAGGTGTGGGCCGGCCGGTTGTGGCAGTCCACGCAGTCGAGGGTCCGCCGCTCGCCCTGCGCCAGTTGTTCGTCGGTGACGCCCTCGGCCCGGTAGACGATGTCCTTGCCCTTGCCGTCGGTGAGGCGCACCCACGGAATCACCTGGCGTTTGTCGTCCGTGGCGATGTACTCGATCCGGTTGGCCTGGCTCACGTGCCAGTGAATGCCGCTCGCCACGCCCACGCCCGGCGCGACGCCGCCGATGTGCATCCGCAGGGTGGTCACCGACTCGGTGTTGGTCTCGTCGTCACCGAACTCGCGGATCACCCGGACCTTGTCGCCGTGGAACTTCTCGGGCCAGTGGCACTGCTCGCAGGTGTCGCGTGCGGGCCGCAGGTCGTGGACGGGCGACGGGATGGGGCGGGAATGGGTGTTGAAGGTGACCGCGTAGACCTGCCGCAGGCCCGA
>CAYNDV010000398.1:0-1645 GCA_964396055.1 uncultured Vicinamibacterales bacterium
GCGGGGTGGCGGGCCCCGGGGCCCGCCGAAAAGCCATGCCGGCACGGGCCGGCATGGCTTGTGGTGTGGCAGTCTGGACTTACAGCACGCGCAGGAACGCGACGAGATCCGTCTTTTCCTCGTCGCTCAATTTCGATCCCAGGACAGGTTGAAGAACTCCACGGTGTCCTCGAGCGTGAGCAGCCGCCCTGGGACGGGATTCCCGCTCCACAGCCTCGAAGTAGTTCGTGCTCGTGACGAGCCGCCCCTGCGGCACACGCCCGGGCGGGGCGCATCTTGAGGTGATTCGGTGGCGGGAACGTGCAAACCGCCGGCGGCCGAGCATGGCCGGCCCGTCCTGACCGCCGCGCGGGTTTTCTGCTTCTGGGAATGCGGCTCCGGCGGTACAATCGCCACGCTGGGATGGCGCGTGCACGCACCTCGTGCGCAGTCCCGAGCGCCGCGCCAACCGGCTCGCGCGCGAAGTTCAAATGACATCCTGCGTTGGGGGCAATTCGAAGCGCGAATCGGCGCCTGGCGCGCCGCGGGGGCCTTATTCCCACAGGAGGAGGATACCCATGGCTCGGTGCTTGTTGCCTCTGCTTGTCGCGCTCGTCGCCGCTGCGACCCCGGCGCCCGCGTTTGCGCCCGGCGACCTGAACTGCGACGGCGTGCTGAACGCCTTCGACATTGACCCGTTCGTGCTGGCCCTGACCGACCCGGCCGGCTACGCCGCCGCCTATCCCGACTGCGACATCCTGCTGGCCGATACCAGCGGCGACGGCGTGGTCAACGCCTTCGACATCGACCCGTTCATCGACTTTCTCACCGGCGGGCCGGAGGAGATCCACCGCGCCGAGCTGGCCGGCAATCCGCTGAGCGACTACCCCTACTTCGAGTTCGTCAAGGCCTTCAACGAGAACGCCGGCGTACACCTGGCCGTGGACCCGACCCGCCTGCTCGACCTGGTCGGCGTCAGCGCCGAGGTGCACGTCGTGGCGCACAAGTCCGCCGGCGGCTGGGAAGTCGATCCCACGCTGATCGACGTCACCAGCGACGGGCCGCTGGCCGTCACCTTCGTCGACGGGCTGATCCAGGACAACACGTTCCCGCTGACCGGCCCGTACGAGCTGGAGTCGGCGGTGTTCGATCCGGCCACCGGCGCCAACACCGGCCTGGGCCGCGGCTACGACGTGGTGATCGACGTGAACGGCAACGGGCTGCTCGACGGCGGCGACTACATCGACGGCCTGGGCCGCGAGGCCGGGCTGTACGTGGTTCACGACACCACGGTGCTTGGACCGCTGCCTGTCGTCGAAGTCCCGCCCTACAACGTGGGCGCAATTTTCGGCATCCCCGCGGAATACTCGCACGAGGTGCTGTACTACCCGGAGGACATCCAGGATATGGCGCCGCTGCCGCTGATCGTGGTCGGCCACGGCGGCGGCCATGATTACCGCTGGTACGACCACATCGGCTACCACATGGCGTCGTACGGCTACATCGTGATGTCGCATCAGAACTGCTTTGGCCCGCCCGACTGCACGCTGGGCCACACCGATGCGCTCCTCGAACTGCAGGACAGCATCGCGGAAGGGGCGATCAACGGGAAGATCGACGCCAGCCGCATCATCTGGATCGGCCACAGCCTGGGCGGCATGGGCGT
>CAYNDV010000399.1:0-1629 GCA_964396055.1 uncultured Vicinamibacterales bacterium
TAGTCCGACTTTGACACATCTCGGGGATTCCTCCGCGCGGCGGGGGGATCGCGAGTGCCATAGGTCGGACGCTGAGTTAACGGTCGCCGAGCTGGATGAGTAACGTGGCGCGCACCTCGTCTTCGTGCCGGGCCCCGGTGAGCGGCGGGAGACACGACGGCATGCGAGGGGCGGAGGACGCCAGGAAACCGGCGCCGAGTCAGAGTCTCAGCGGGAGCAGTTGCCGGGCTTCCTCGAGCCACTGTGCGTAGCGAGGTCGAGATGCAAAGAGCAAGCCGACGAAGATGTCCTGGACGAGGGCGTGGATGGCTTCGAAGGTGAGGGAGGTGTCGCGGTGCATGCGTTCCTGTTGCAGGAAGGCATAGGCGACTGCGCTCACGACGACGTGGTGGTTCCAGCCGGGATAGGTGCGACCCTCGAAGTGGTCGAGGCCGAGTTCGGTCTTGAGCTGTTGGTATTGTTGCTCGATCGGCCAGCGCTGATGGACGAACTGCACGAGACGAGCCAGACCCGTGTGACGTGGCAGATTGACGAAGTAGTACTTCGTCACGCCCGGGCGGTCGTCCGGACGCTCGACCAGGAGCCAGACTTCCGGGAGCAACCGGCCCTGCTTCCAGTCGTGCGCCGGTGTGATGCGCACCGCCGCACACCGCGCGCCGCGTGCCGGTTGGTCGCCGTTCTGCCAGGTGACGTGATGCCACGCCTCGGCCGGCAGGCCCTCGGCGACCGCCTTCACGGTGACCGGCGGAGCGGTGGCTCCCAACCGGGCACGTGGATACCGAAGCCGGGGTCCCTTGACCGGCGGGGGAAGTTCCAGCTGGGGTGGGTCGAGAAACACGGTCAGCGTTTCCGAGATGCCGAGCCCATAGGGCAGCTTCAGGCGATGCAACGCGGTTCGAAACACGGTCGCATCGCCATAGCCCGAGTCGCTCAACACGCCGGTGATCGTGATCCCGGACGCGCGCACCTGCTGCAGCAGGTGCAGGGCAATCTCCCACTTCTTGCGGAACCGGACGGTCTGCGGCACATGCGCGCCCGCGCAGCGCGCCGAATCGCTCGTCCAACTCTCGGGGAGATAGAGGGCGGCGGCGACCAGCCAGGCGCGGACCCCTGTCCACAACGCGGCGGTCACCGCCACTTGGCAGTTGCCGATCTTGCCCAACGTGCCGCTGTATTGGCGGGCGACCCCGACCGACGCGGTGCCCTTCTTCGGGAACCCGGTATCGTCGAGCAACAGCAGGCCGCGGCGCTCGGGCAACTGGGCCCGCAGCACGCGCCACATCTGCGCCGCCGGCCACGGCGCATTGGTGATGAAGTGCTGCACCGCGTGATAGGCCGGCGCCGCCGTGACGCGCGCCAGCATCGCCTGCATCGACTTGCGAGGACTGTCGCTCAAGAGGCCGCTGACATAGGCGCCGAGCGATACGGCCTCCGCCCGGTGGCCGAAGCACGCCTTGAAGGGCGTCAGCCACCGCATCAGCCGCCGCAGCACGGGGCCCGGACTCTCGTCGAGCACTGAGCAGCAGCATAGCGAAAGGCGAAGAAAAGTACAATGACCTCAAAAGTGATCACTCGCGGCGACCCGCCGCGTTTCGGAACAACGTAATCGATCTGTCAAAGTCGGACTAG
>CAYNDV010000400.1:0-1608 GCA_964396055.1 uncultured Vicinamibacterales bacterium
CCGACAGGCTGTGGGTGGTGCCCTTCGAGTCGACGACGCTGAACGCGGGAGCGGGAGCGCCGACCTTGGCTGCTTCCGCCGACACGGGCGCGCCGGCCAGGGCCAGCGCCAGGACGAGACCGGGGACCGCAATGTGACGCATGGGGGCATCCTCCTGAGAGACAGTGACCGGGATGGTTGACTCAGCGGGCGATCGGCGCCTCGATGACGAACGAGCGGCCGCCTATCAGTGTTAAGACGCCTTTCAGGGCCGGAGGATCCGAGGCGAGCTGCGCGGACTTCCGCAGGGCGACCGACACCCCGTCAGGCAGGGGCGTCACCACCTGCGGCGCCGAGTCATTCACCTGGCTGACCTCGAGGGGGAAGAACAGCGCCTGTTGCTCCCGCCGGCCCGTGCGGACCTCGAGCGTGAAGGTGTCGGACGCGGCCGAGGCCGTTGCCACCCACGACGCGGGGGCCGGCGCCGGCACGGATGCGCGGGCGGCCTCGATGGCCTGTCGCCAACCGCCGGCGGCGACCAGGTCGGCCTCCGCGAGCGGCAGGGAGATGGCCACCGTGGCCCGTCCCGGCACGCACATGTCCTTGCAGACGAGCCAGCGCAGCGATGCCGTCACCGTGCCGGACGCCTGGGCGTCGGCCGCCAACGCCACCGGCACCGGCAGCACCACCGTGCCGTGATAGCCGTAGTTCACCAGTCCGTCCACGTCGAATCGTTCCGGCGCCGGCCATTCGAAGGCGCCCACCCGCATCTGCGGCGGCGTCGTCCACTGGGCGACGGGCGCGCTGCCCGAGTCGCCGGGATTCTGCCAGTAGATGTGCCAGCCGTCCTCGAGTTCGAAGCGGACGCCGAACCACCACACGGGGCCCGGTCCGGGTTTCGGGGCGGCGATCAGGTCGACGCGCGCGTGCGGGCCCGCACCGGCGCGGCCGGCAGCACCACCTGCCGGCGGGGCGGGCGTGAACTGGGCGTGCGCAGGGGCGGCCGCCAGCACCGACACCGCCGCCCACAGGAACAGGCGAAACACCGTTTTCATGGGAAGACTCATTATATCCCGTCGCCCGGCGTGACAGCGTGATCCCTTCCTGCCTCTGTCTTCTGTCTTCCGTTTTCTGTCTTCTGCCTCAAGCCCCTGGCCCCTGGCCCCTGGTCCCGAGTAGAATCCCCCCGTCCCCCTCCCCGTGCACGTCCCGAGCGGCCCCCGGTACCTGTCCCGTCCGCATTGCGGAGGCACGTATGTACCGCCCAACCCCTTCCGCCCGGCTGTGGATCCTGCTCATCGTTGCGCCGCTGGTCCTGTTCGGAATGCCGACTCCGGCTGCCGGACAGTCCTGCGTGGCACCGCCGCCCGACATCGAGGCCTGGTGGCCCGGTGACGGCCACGCGCGTGATGTCATCGGGACGCATCATGGCACCGCGACCAACGGGCCCATCTACGTCGACGGCAGAGTCAATCGGACTTTCCGGTTCGACGGTGTCGATGACTACGTCGACGTCGGAGCAATCGACCTGGCCGGCCGGTCCTTCTCCCTCGAAGTGTGGGTGAAGCGTGGGTCGGTCGGCACGCCCGATGCGATCTTCGGGCACGGTTCGTACGCCTATCTCTCGGG
>CAYNDV010000401.1:0-1606 GCA_964396055.1 uncultured Vicinamibacterales bacterium
GCCATGCTCGGGTCCGGCTTCGTGGCCGGCTTCTACATGCAGGGACTGGCCAACGTCCGGGGCCAGCAGGTGGTGGCGAACTACTCGCGCTCGCCGAAGCGGGCGCGGGCCTTCGCCGGCGAGTGGGCCATCCCGGGTCCCACGACCGACCTCGCGGCGTTGATCGGGCGCGACGACATCGACCTGTACGTCATCGCGCTGCCGAACGAGGAGCACCTGCCCGTGTCGCTGGCCCTGTCGCGCGCCCGCCGGAACCAGGTGTGCACCAAGCCCCTTGGCCGCACGCGGGCCGAGGCGAAGCAGATGCTGACGGCCGCCCGACGGTCGGGGGCGATGCACGGGTACGCCGAGACGGAGGTGTTCGCGCCCTGCGTCGTCAAGGCGCAGCAGGTGGTGGCCGAAGGCAGCCTGGGGCGGGTGCTGTGGGTGCGGTCGCGCGAGTCGCACGGCGGCCCGCACAGCCCCCATTTCTGGGATTCGTCGAAGACGGGCGGCGGCGCCCTGCACGACCTGGGCTGCCATTGCGTCGAGGCCGCCCGGTTCTTCTTCGGCAAGGACGATCCCATCGTCGACGTGATGGCCTGGGGCGATCGCCTGGTGCACCACGCGAAGACGTCGGCCGAGGACAACGCGCTGCTGGTGCTGCGCTTCGCCAGCGGCGGCATCGGACACTGTGAACTCTCCTGGACGACGAAGGGCGGGCTCGACCTGCGCAACGAGATCCACGGATCCGAGGGGTCGATCTTCACCGACGTGACCCGCGGGACGCCCATCAGCGCCTTCACCACGCGGTCGGCGGGATACGTGGTGGAGAAGGCCGACCTCGACCTCGGCTGGACACGCCCGCTGCCCGAGGAGGCCTTCGCCTATGGCTACCAGGCCGAGATGCGCCACTTCGTCGAGTGCGTCCGCGACGGCGTCACGCCGCGCGAGACCTTCGAGGACGGCTTCGTGGTGAACTGCGTCCTCGACGCGGGCTACCGCTCCATGCACACCGGGCGCTGGGAGCGCGTCCGGTCGTGACCCGCGCGCGCACGATGCCCGCCGATCGCACGCGTAGTCGCCACACACCCTTCAAGCCCACGGCGGCTCCGCGGGCGGCCTGCGCCGCCCTCGCTGCCCTGTTGTGCGGCTGGTCGTGCTCGTCCTCCGCCCCGGCGGCGGTGCCGGTCCTCGAAGTGCCGGTGCACGACGGCGTACCGGGCATCACCGGGAACCAGGCCACGCTCATCAGCGGCCGGCGCGTGACGCCGGCGGGCCGCGTCATCCTCACCCAGTCGTACAGCTGGGGCATGGCCGTGTCGCCCGACGAGTCGCGCGTGGCGCTGGTCCGGGCGGGCGCCATCGAAGTCGTGGATCGCCGCGACGCGTCGGCCGGCGCGCGTATCCCGCCCTACGGCACGAAGGCCGACGAGTCGTTCGGCGACGGCACCTACATGGGCGTGGCCTTCTCGTCCGACGGCCGGCTGGTTTACTACGGATCGGCGAACACCGGCGAGATCAAGGCGCTCGACCTCGCGTCGGCGCGCATCGTGGCGAGCATCCCCCTGGACGGGGACGGCTACGCGGACAGCCTGCCCGGGGACTTCGTGCTGAGCCCGTCGGG
>CAYNDV010000402.1:0-1603 GCA_964396055.1 uncultured Vicinamibacterales bacterium
AGAGCCTGTGAACAAATAGTACATCGGCGCGATGATTTGGCGTTGCCTCCGGATCCCCGATGGTCGATCATGCGCCCATGAGCGACGAGTTGTTCGACGACGTGGCGCGGCACACGGTGGCGGCCCTGGATCTCGCGGGCGAGGCGCGCCTGGAGACGGCCAACCGGACGCAAGTCGAGCTGACCCCGACGGACCTGGAGGCGTTGCTGCCGCCGGGGCATGCGGCCCGCTTGGTGTGGCGCTTCGTGGAGGGGTTGGATCTGTCGGCGTTCACGGCGCGGATCCGGTCGCGCGACGGGCGGGCGGGGCGTCCCGCGATCGACCCGAAGATTCTGGTGTCGCTGTGGCTGTACGCCACGATCGATGGGGTGGGCAGCGCGCGCGAAGTCGATCGGCTGTGCTACGCGCATGACGCGTATCGGTGGCTCCGGGGCGGGGTGTCGGTGAATTACCACACGCTGAGCACGTTTCGGGTCGCGCACCAGGCGGCGTTGGACGCCCTGCTGACGCAATCGATTACGGTGCTGCTCGACAAACAGGTCGTGACGCTGAATCGGATCGCGCATGACGGAACGAAGATCCGGGCGAATGCCGGGGTGCGGTCGTTTAAGCGTGGCGAGCGGTTGCGGGCCTGTCGGCAGATGGCGCGCCAGCAAGTGGCCCGGACGAAGGCGGAGGCCGACGGCGCGGCGCCGGCCGCCCGGGCGGCGGCCCAGCGGCGGGCGGCCGCGGCCCAACTGGCGCGGGTCGAGGAGGCGTTGGCCGCCTTGCCGGCCGTGGAAGCGGCCAAGCAGCGGAACGGGACGCCGAGTGCGGCGCGCGTGTCGACCACGGATCCCGACGCGCGCGTGATGAAGATGGCGGATGGCGGCTATCGGCCGGCGTACAACGTCCAGTTTGCGACGGACGTGGACGGCCACGCCATTGTCGGCGTGGCCGTGACCAACGCGGGCGAGGCGGCGGAGTTGGTACCGATGCTCGACCAAGTGACGGCACGGACCCACCGCCGGCCGGGGGCGTACTTGGTGGATGGCGGATTCGTGAGTACAGCGGGGATTGTGGCGGCCGCGGCACGCGGCGTGCCGCTCTACGCGCCGGTCCCCGCGGGCCCGCGCGCCCCGGGGGCCGGCGCCGGCCCGATGGATCCCGCGGTCGCGACGTGGCGGGCGCGGATGGGGACCGAGGCGGCCAAGGAGCAGTATCGTGTGCGAGCGGCGACGGCCGAGCGCATCAACGCCGATGCCAAGACGCATCGGACGCTCAACGGGCTCCCCGTCCGCGGCTTGCCCAAGGTGCACACGTGGGCGCTCTGGGCAGCGCTGGCGTTCAACATGCTCCGGGTGATGGAGATCGTACCACACACGATGAGCTAGGCAGGCGGGGCACACGAACGGTCGGGCGGAGCCTGGGCTCCGCCCGCCACGCGCGGTTCACGCATCAGGGCGGCGGCGCACCAGGGAGCCGCCGCCCAGGAACGACGCACGCCGCCTCAGGGTCGCGCGGCGTGACCATTGGGCGAAGGGCTATGAGTCAAATCGTTCACAGGCTCTAAAGCCCTGCACTACAGTGTGACGCCGACGTGAATCGGCCCGAGCAGATCCCG
>CAYNDV010000403.1:0-1601 GCA_964396055.1 uncultured Vicinamibacterales bacterium
CAGACCGTGAAGATATCTGAAGCTGGGGCGTCCCTGGGCTCCGTTGGGTATCGTGGTCTTGGATGAAGGATCACGGACCTACGGCAGGGAGGCCCCGATGCAAACGGGACGCATTATAGCCTTGGATACGCATTGCAGCTTTACGGTGGCGGCAATTCTGAACCCGGCCGGCAAACTGCTCAGCCAACGGGAGGTGCCGACGGAGATTCCAGCCTTGCGCGCGCTGATCGAAAGCGTTCCTCGGCCGCGGCGGGTCGTGCTGGAGGAGGGCACGCTCGCCGACTGGCTGGTACGCGAGTTGCGGCCGTGCGCGGAGGAGGTCGTGGCGTGCGATCCGCGGCGCAACGCCCACATCGCCAAGGACGGCGACAAGGACGACCCGATCGATGCCTTCAAGCTGGGCCAGTTGTACCGCGGCGACTTCGTGAAGGTGGTACACCATCCGGCGACCCTCGAGCGTTCCGCGTTCAAGCAGTTGGTGGGCCTATACGGCGACGAAGTGCGCAGCTGGGTGCGGTGCGCGAATCGGATCCTGGCCCAGCTGGCCCGGCACGGCATCTTCAGTTCCAAAGACGAACTGAGCATGCGGCAACGCGACGCCCTGTTGCGCCGGGTGCCGGTCAAGTCGTTGCGGGCCGCGCTGCAGGTCAAGCTCGCGGATTTTGACGTGGCCCGTGCCGGCGTCGTGTCCCTCGGGCGAATGGTCACCCGTGGGGCCCGGCAGTACGAGCCGATCCGGCGTTTCGTGGCATTACCGGGTGTGAAGTGGCTGCGGGGGGCGACGTTTTACGTGTACGTCGACACGCCCTGGCGTTTCGCCCGCAAGCAGGCGCTCTGGCGGTACATGGGCATCGGTCTGGAACGTCGTCACAGCGGGACGGGCCCCACGCGTGTGGGGGTCCCGGCCGGCGTGACGGTGTGTCGACCGCTCAAAGCGATGATCCTGGGCGCGGCGAAGTCTGCGATCAGCGGCGACAATCCGTTCGCCGAGCGATACAAGGAGTGGCAACATGTGGGTGTGACGCCCCGCAACGCCGTCCGCAATGTGGCCCGAAGCCTGGCGGCGACGCTGTGGGCCCTGTTCAAGAGCGGCGGAGTGTACGAACCCGCGTGGGTGGGTGTGGATCGGACGTCGCTGCGGAGCGAATGACCTGGTAGACGGATGGTCGAATCGAGCGCGGGGCGGAGTCCCCTGGGTGCCACTAGACCTTGCCTGCGGGCGAGAGTCTCAGACCGTGAATGGACCCGCCCCCGCCAGCTACGCTCAAACATCTTCATGGACCTCCGCCCGGCGGAGAGTCCCGCATAGGTGCATGGGCGACGCCTTTCGCGTAGCGCGATCGCCTGCGAACGAAGAGCGAGCGACGCACCGTCTCCTGGTCGGCAGCCCGCACTGGCCGGCGGCCGGCTCATACTCGTAGCGGTCACGGAACCGGGGCTCCGCCCCGGACCCGGCTTCTTTCCCCTCCGCAGAGGGGCACAGCGCCGTCCCGCGGTGGCGCCACTCCGACTGCGTGGCAAGGACGCCCCGTCAGAAGTCACAAAAACGGCGCGTTCGCAGGGAATGCGCATTGACTTCTGACTTCAGATAGGTGGCACCC
>CAYNDV010000404.1:0-1591 GCA_964396055.1 uncultured Vicinamibacterales bacterium
CATGGTGGGCGTAATGTCGCGGGCGTGAACCGCCGCGATGCCCGCCGTCCCAGCCGTCGTGAGTTCCTGCGGGGCACCGTGGCCGCCGCCGCCGCCTGGCCGGCCAGAGGGCTGGCAAGTGGCAGCCCCGGGGAACGTCCGGCTGAAGCCGGACGCCACGAAGACACCGGACGCCACGAAGACGCCGGACGCCACGAAGGCGCCGGACGCCACGAAGGCGCCAGCGTCCGCCTGCGCAGCCCCGGCTTCTTCGACCTCCAGGTCAACGGCTTCGCCGGGGTCGACTTCAACGACCCCGCCACCACGCCGGACGCCATCCTCCACGCCCTGGGCGTCATGCGCCGCCACGGCGTCACGCGGCTGCTGCCCACGATCATCTCCAGCTCCACCGAGCGCTTCGCGCGGTGCGCGCGCATGCTGCTCGACGTGAAGACCCCGGCCATCGCGGGCCTTCACATGGAAGGCCCCTACATCTCGCCGGACGATGGCCCTCGGGGGGCGCACCGGCGGGAAGACGTGTCGGCGGCCTCGATCGACGACTTCAAGCGCCGCCAGGACGCGGCGCGCGGCCGCATCGTGCTCGTCACGCTGGCGCCCGAAGTCCCGGGTGCCCTGCCCCTCATCGAATACCTGCGCGGCGCCGGGATCCGGGTCGGCATCGGCCACACCTCCGCGTCGCCGGACCAGATCCGAGACGCTGTCCGCGCCGGCGCCTCGCTCTCGACGCACCTCGGCAACGGGGCCGCCCAGATGCTGCCGCGCCACCCCAACGTCATCTGGGAACAGCTCGCGGCCGACCAACTCACCGCCTCGCTCATCGTCGACGGCCACCACCTGCCGCCGGCGACGGTCAAGACCATGATCCGGGCGAAAGGCGTGGAACGGGTGGTGCTGGTCACCGATGCCATCGCGGCGGCCGGGCAGCCGCCGGGCGATTACGTCCTGGGGTCGGTGACGGTCCGGCTCGACGAGACGGGCCGCGTGGCGATCCCCGGGGCGCCGAACCTGGCCGGATCGGCCCTGTCGCTGGACCGGGCCGTTGCCAACACCGTGCGGTTCGCCGGCGTCACCATCGAGCAGGCGCTGGCGATGGCCTCTACGTCACCCGCGCGTTACCTCGGGATCGAGCCCGCGGAGACGATCGACCTGGAGTGGGCGCCGGAAACGTTCACGCTGCGCGTCGTGCCTTCTCCAGCCGCGAGCGGTGGGGTATTCTAGTAGAAACAATACGCAGGCACGGAACGTCTCGCACCCGAGTCGCACACGACTCACGAGGAGAAGACCCATGTCATCCGAATCGAAATGCCCGGTGACGGGCGGCGGCCGCAGGCCCACGTCGACGGGAGCGTCGCCCAACGCCCAGTGGTGGCCCAATCAGCTGAACCTGAAGATCCTGCACCAGCACTCCGACAAGTCCAACCCGATGGACCCGTCGTTCAACTACGCCGAGGAGTTCAAGAGCCTCGACCTCGACGCGGTCGTCAAGGACCTCAAGGCCCTGATGACCGACTCGCAGGACTGGTGGCCCGCGGACTTCGGCCACTACGGCCCGCTGTTCATCCGCATGGCCTGGCACAGCGCCGGCACGTAC
>CAYNDV010000405.1:0-1587 GCA_964396055.1 uncultured Vicinamibacterales bacterium
ATCAGTGGGATCATCCCTCGCCTCTAGCCTCTAGCCTCTAGCCTCTAGCCTCTAGTGAGCGTGCCCGCAACGCCAGGGCGCCGGCAGCGGGCAGCGGCCCTCGCGCACGTGGGCTTCGTACTCGTGGCGGAAGTGCGCCAGGGTGCTGAGCACCGGCGCCACCTCGGCCTCGCCGAACGGACAGAGCGTCTTGCCGTTGATGTTGCGGGCCACGCTCGCCAGCAGATCCAGGTCGCGCATCTCGCCGTCGCCCCGCTCGATCTTCTGCAGGATCTTCAGCATCCAGTCCGCGCCCTCGCGGCAGGGCGTACACTTGCCGCACGACTCGTGGCGGTAGAAGTGAATGAGGTTCGCGGCCGCCCACACCATGCAGGTGCTGTCGTCCATCACGATCATGGCCGCGGACCCGAGCATCGACCCGGCCTTCGCCACGCCGTCGAAGCTGGCCGGCGCGTCGATGGCGTCGGGCAGCAGCACGGGCGTGGACGATCCGCCGGGAATCACGGCCTTCAGCTGCCGGCCGTCCCGGATGCCGCCGCCGAACCGCGGGTCGTAGATGAGCTCGCGCAGCGTCGTGTGCATCGACGCCTCGTAGACGCCGGGCCGGGCCACGTGGCCGCTGATGCAGTAGAGCTTGGGGCCGCCGTTGCGCTCGGGGCCGAGGCCCGCGAACCACTCGGGGCCCCGCGTCAGGATGAGCGGCACGTTGGCCAGCGTCTCGACGTTGTTGATGATCGTCGGGCATCCGTAGAGCCCCACCACGGCCGGGAACGGCGGCCGCAGGCGCGGCTGGGCGCGCTTGCCCTCGAGCGACTCGAGCAGGGCCGACTCCTCGCCCGCCTCGTAGGCGCCGGCGCCCCGGTGCACGTGAATCTCGCAGTCGACGCCGCTGCCGAACAGGTTCGTCCCGAGGTACCCGCGGGCCTTCGCCTCCGCAATCGCCGACTCGAGCACCTCGGACACGTGGAAGAACTCGCCGCGGATGTAGATGTACCCCACCTTCGCGCCGATCGCGTAGCACGCGATGGCCACGCCCTCGAGGACGAGGTGCGGGTTGCGCTCCATCAGCACGTGGTCCTTGAAGGTGCCGGGCTCGCTCTCGTCCGCGTTGCAGCACACGTACTTGGGCTTCGGCGAGTCCTTCGGCACGAAGCCCCACTTCATGCCCGTGGGAAACCCGGCGCCGCCGCGCCCCCGCAGGCCCGAGGCCTTCACCATCTCGATCACCTGGGCGGGCGGCATCGTGACGGCCTTCTTCAGGCCCTCGTAGGCGCCGTGCGCCAGCGACACGTCAAGGGTGAAGCTGCCGGGCTCGCGAACAAACGATGTCAGGACAGGTTCCATGTTAATTGTCAGAAGCACGTGGCAAAGAGCAAGTCGCACGATGACGAAGGCCGGAAGATCGGCAGCCTCCCCTTCTTGCTTCTTGCTTCTTGCTTCCTGCTTCTCCTGGTTACTTCTTCCCTTCCACGCACAAATGGCACCCGCTGAGCACCCCCGTGCCCCGGGCCCGCAGGTCGTCCACGAGCGTTTCCGCGTCTTCGGGCTTCAGGCACTCGTGCCAGTGATCGTTCACCAGCACGACCG
>CAYNDV010000406.1:0-1573 GCA_964396055.1 uncultured Vicinamibacterales bacterium
GCCCCGAGTACCATGTCCCCAGCGTGATGCCGTCGCTGAAGCTCCAGGAACTGCTTCGAGGGGTACTTGTGCGCGCGGGTTTCGCCCCAGGGGCGAAACCCGTGTCCGGTCTGACAGCCGCAGCCAAGTCCCTCTGGATCGCCGGCGCCGCCATCCGCGACCCGCGCCACGAGGTCCTGCTCGTCGTCGTCCCCGCCGACCGCGACATCGACGCCCTCGTCCAGGACGTGCGCTTCTTCCTCGGCGGCCTCGAAGGCGCGTCGGCGTCCGACATCGCGCAGGCTGTCGTGCCGTTCCCGTCGCACGAGGTCGATCCGTATCGCGGCATGACGCCGCACCTCAGCATCGCCTCCGCCCGCGCCCGCGCCCTGCACGCCCTCGCCGCCGGCCAGGCGCGCGTCGTCGTGGCGTCGGCCACGGCCCTGCTGCCGCGCGTGAGCCCGCCAGACGCGCTGTTCGACCTCGCCCTCGACCTGCGCCCGGGCATGGACATCGACACCATGCGCCTTGCCGAGACGCTGGTGGACGGCGGCTTCACGCGCACCGACCCGGTGGAGGAACACGGCGCGTTCTGCATCCGTGGCGGCGTGGTGGACGTCTTTCCGGCGGGCGACGACATGCCGGCGCGCCTCGAGTTCGTCGGAGACACGATCGAGTCGATTCGCCGCTTCGATCCCACCACGCAGCGATCGCTCGAGCTGATCGATCGACTGCTGGTCGTACCGCTCACCGATCGGGGCCTGGGGTGGGAGACGACGGCGTGGTCAGAAGCAAGAAGCAGGAAGCAGGAAGGGGTCGGCGGATCGGGACCCCTCGCCCCGGTGTTCGACTACCTCACCCTCGGGCGCCGGCCGGTCCTGATCGTCTCGGAGCCGGACGATGTGCAGGTGAAGGCGGAGACGTGGCTGGAGCAGGTGAGCACGAGTTACGCCGACGCGGCCGAGCGCGCGGCGCGCGCCGGCGACGACCCGCCACCCGAGCCGCACGACATCCTCGTGGCGTGGCCCGACATCGCCGCCCGCCTCGCATCCGCCGTGCGGCTGGAGGAGTTGTCGCTTGCCCCCCCGCCCGATAATCAATCCCGGATTGATTTATACATTCCTGGCGACGTCCGGCCTGCGCCGGACGCCGCAGACGCCGCCCCCGACTGCATAAATCAATCCGGGATTGATTTATCGGCGGGCAGCGTGCCCGCGCTGTCGTTCGCCGGCCGCGTCGCGGACTGGGTGGCCGAGGTGAAAGCGGCGCGCCAGCGCGGCGACACGATCCTGTTTGTCGCCAACACGCCCGGCCGCGCCGAGCGCCTCACCGAACTGCTCGAGGACTACGAACTGCGCGGCGTCCTGCTCGACCGCGCCGACGATCCCTACGGCCCCTTTGGCGCCGCCGTCCTCATCGTCACCGGCCGGCTCTCGCGCGGCTTCCGCCTGCCCGCGGCGCAGTTCGTCGTCTACGCCGAGACGGACCTCTTCGAGGAGGAACGCCGGGCGGCCGACCAGCGCCGTCGCAGCGCCGCGCGAGCGTTCCTCAGCGACCTGCGCGAACTGAAGGTGGGCGACCTCGTCGTGCACGT
>CAYNDV010000407.1:0-1567 GCA_964396055.1 uncultured Vicinamibacterales bacterium
CTTGTCCTTGCCGGAGAGGGCGGCGTCGATGGCGTCGAAGTCGGGCGGCGGGGCGTCGGCCATCTGCGACATGTCGGCGGAGGGCTCGCGATCGCTCACCTCGCCCCAGCCGCGCCAGCCGCACGAATGGCAGCGGTAGAGGCGCTTCTGCGAAAAGTCGCGTCGGAACTTCTCCCACGCGTTGCGGGTTTTCGACCGGTGCACACGGTTCGATTCGCACTTCGGGCAGATGTCCATGGCGCCCATATTGTGCCAATGCGCGGCCGGCGGTTCAAAGTAAAATCCGCAATCATGGCACGCCTTCCCGCACTTCGCGACCTGCAGCCCGACACGGTTGGATGGGGGTTCTACTTCTGCGCGTCCAAGGAGGTCCGGGCGGGCCGGAGTGGCGAGTTCCTGGCGCTGACGCTGAAGGACGCCGGCGGGTCGGTGCCGGCCCGGGTGTTCGACAACGTGGCTGCGCAGCGCGACGAGTTCGACGCCGGTGAATTCGTCAAGGTGCAGGCGCGATCGTCGATGTACAACAACCAGCTGCAGCTGGTGGTCGAACGGATCCGGCGCGTCAATCCCGACCAGGACCGTCGCGACGGCTTCCGCGAGGAAGACTGCGTCCCGGCGTCGCCCAGGCCGCTCGACGAGATGTGGGCCGAGCTCACCGCCCTCGTGGCTGGCGTGCCCGACCCGTTCGTGCGGGCGCTGCTCGAGCGCGTCGTGGCCGGGCACGAAGGTCAGCTGCGCGTGTGGCCGGCGGCGCAGACTATCCACCACGCGTATCGCGGCGGGTTTCTCGAGCACGTCCTGCAGATCGCGCGGGTGGCGCTGTCGCTGGGCGACCTGTATGGTGCGGACCGCAGCCGGCTGGTGGCAGGCGCGCTGCTGCACGACATCGGGAAGCTGCAGGAGTTGTCGTACGACGGCGCCACGTCGTATTCGCGCGACGGCAGGCTGCTCGGCCACATCGCCATGGGGGCGCAGCTGGTCCGCGACATGGCACGCGACATCCCCGGGTTCCCTCCGGTGCTGCTCACCGAGATCCAGCACCTGATCCTGTCGCACCACGGGTCGTTCGAGCTGGGGTCACCTGTCGAGCCGATGACGGTGGAGGCCTACATCCTGTCGATGGTGGACGACCTCGACGCCAAGCTGCACCAGATCCGGCACGCGATCGCCGAGGACATCGGCGACGGCGAGTTCACCGCGTACCAGCCGCGTTTCGGCCGCGTCTTCTTCAAAGGGGCGGGGGGGTAGGGGCGTGGGGCGTGGGCATTGCGGTTCACGTGTAGAAGCAAGAAGCAAGAAGCAAGAAGGGACAAGGCAGGCGGAGCACGGAAAGCACGAACCGCTGATCCAGTGCCCGGCCCGAAGAGTTCCAAGTTCCAGGTTCACGGTTCAGGGTGCGGCGTGACAGCGCGATCCCTTCTTGCTACTTGCTTCTTGCTTCTGACGAACCCCAAACCCCGCGCTGCAAACCCCAAGCCCCCCCGGCGCAGCCGAAGGCTGTTGGCGAGGACCGAGACCGACGAGAACGACATGGCGGCGGCGGCAATCATGGGGCTGAGCTGCCAGC
>CAYNDV010000408.1:0-1567 GCA_964396055.1 uncultured Vicinamibacterales bacterium
GATGGTGACGACGAAGAGGAAGAACCAGCGCATGGACCAACCCTATCCGGGGGGGCAGGGAGGGCCTCATGATAGCCCAGCGGGGCCGGGGCGTCCCGCCCCGGCCCCGCTGGCAGGCCGGGGGGATCCTATTCGAGGACGCAGGCGCCCGGGAACGCCCCGCACGCGACCGGAACCAGGACGCCGATGTTGCTCGACGTAAACGGGCTCGCACCCTGTGCCTTTACGGTGGTGTCGTTAAACCCCCAGCTCGTGACGCCGACCACGATGTTCGGCTCGGCGTCCCAGCCGAAGTCCGTTCCGCCCAGCAGGGCCGGCGCCCCGAAGTTCAGCACCTCAGGGCCGCCGCTCGAGCCGCCGGTCTGGCGGCTGCCCCACACCGTGTTCATCGACCAGTCCGGGAACACGATGCCCTGCGCGTCGGTGCGCTGCATCCGCAGGCCGCGATCGTGCGACACGGGGTAGCCGAGCTGGGTCACGAGCGTAATCCACTCCCCGGTGACCTCGTCTTCGGTGAAGCCCCAGCCGTCATACCCGTACCCGAGCCAGCCCGCCGCCAGGCCGGGGAAGCGCGGCCCCCGCTTCTGCTGCAGGATGACCAACGCCACGTCGTTCTCGCACACGATCCCCTCGACGTAGCAGGCATCGGTGCCGTCCAGGTAGGACGAGATCACGGCCACGGCGGCGGCACGCCACACCCCGAACGGCGCGCGGTCCTTGTGCAGTGCGGGCACGAAGACGTGGCCGCCATAGAAGCCCTCACCGAAGGAGGCGACGCAGTGCGCCGCCGTGACGACGATGCCGGGCTGGATCAGCGCCCCCGAACACACGTAGACATCCGACCCGATGGCGAAGAACAGCTTGCCGGTCGCGCTGTAGGGATAGGTCCGCGACGCCGACTGGCCGGTCCCGAGGTCGACACGGGACGTGGTGAACGGCAGGCTTGCGCCGCCGTACTCATTCGGCTGCGGCACGGCGCCGTCCGGGCCGGAGGCTCCGCCCGGGATCACCTGCGGCGTCTGACGGCCCGTCCCCGCGGAGCCCGGCACGAAGCCCGGCCGCCCGGCCCGGGGCGCCTTGGCTGCCCCCAGGGTCCGGCTGGGCCGCGTGGCCGCCTGTGGCACCTCGAACACCTTCGCCGTCGCCATCTGCGCCGGCGTGACGCCCGCCTCGCTGGCGCCGGGCGTGTACACCGTGACGGTGCCGAACCGCTTGATCTCACCCTTCTGCGCCAGAGCATCGCCGGCCGGGGCCACCGTGCCCAGGGCCGCCGCCAACACCACCAGACAAGTACGCGACATCTTCACGTTGCCACCTCCCCGTTGCCAGACTCCCGTACGCGGCCGGCGGGTCGACGCAACCCGCGGCGTCGGGTGGAGGGACGCTGTCCCTCCCGCCACCCGACCGATGGCAGGGCATCCGACGCTGAGAGTCTTGAATCCCGACCAATTTTATACCTGATTCAACGCCCTCTGGTCAAAGCACGACACGACGAACATCGCCTGGCCACCGTTCTGATATATTAGATATCTCATGCGGGACGCCACCACGGCCTCCGTGCTCCACA
>CAYNDV010000409.1:0-1558 GCA_964396055.1 uncultured Vicinamibacterales bacterium
CGCCCCAGTCGTCCGGCTTGCGCGGCTGCCCCTTGTTCACGAGGCCGATGATGCCCCGCGTCAGGCCGGCGCCGTTGTCGGCCTGGATCGTGTTCGGATAGAGCACCGCGAACCCCCAGCCCTTCGCGATCAACTGCTCCTGCCACGTCGGGCCCTCGAGAGGCGCACCCGGCTGCACGGGCGGCCTGGGGAAACCTGCGGGCAAGCGGAATCCGAACTCGATCATCACCGGCACGGGTCCGGCCGCCCGGTCCGGCGTGGTCAACGCCATCTCGATGTCGACGGCGATCGCCGGGTAGGAGGTGTTGTCGACGTGTCCCTTCAGGTGCGTGGTCGTCACCGGGACGCCGGCGATGACGCCCGATGTCGTGGACCCGACGGACCACGTTACGGCCGGCGCGTCCTTCGGCACGCGGCCGTAGACCTCGCGATCGAAATCCTCGACGATCTCGGGCCGCCGGCGATCCCACCAGTCCTGCGGCTGGACGATGCGCCGCCCGTTCCTGGACACCAGTGGATCCGGCAGTGGAGACGGCGGCCCGGCCTTGGCCTCGTCGTAGTTCACGGGATTCGGTGCCTGAGGATTGCGCGGGTCGGCGCCAGGCCTGACAGTCCTGATCCCGAGCACCTGCATCATGCGGGCGTGTTCCTGCTCGGCCGTGAGGTCCACCGGCGGCGGCACGGGCCCGCCGGGCGGCATGGGCTTCATCTCCAGGATGACCCGCCGGTACGACGTCAGGGGCGGCGACCCGCTGTCTTCGACGGCCAGGATGATGTGAGCGAGGCCCGCCGCCTTCGGCATCACGGTGGTCACGGGCCCGCGGTCCCGCTCGACGACCACCCGCGGCGCCGGTTCACGCGGGCCGCCGGCCGGCGCCGGTGGAACGCCTCCCGGGTCCGGCGGCGGCGAGGGCCGGCGTTCGCGGACCAGCACCGGTTGATCCGGGATGCCCGTACCGGCCTCCGGGTAGAAGAACCACGTATACGTGAGCGCGTGCCCGTCCGGGTCGGCGGTACCCGCCGCGTCCAGCGTCACCGGCGTGCCCACCAGCGCGTGCAGCACGAGGGGCTCGGTTCCCCGGGATCCGTTCACGACGACGCGCGGGGGGTGATTCGCTCCGGCCACGTCCTTGACGGTCCAGTCCATGCGGGCGGCGAAGTCGTTCTGGAACGCCGTGCGCCAGCGCCAGATCGAGGCCTGGTCCGAGGTGTAGCTCCGCCCGTCGACGCCCGTCACCGTGTCGCGCGAACTGTCGCGGCCGGGGTACGAATCGCCGCCCTGCGTCCAGAACGGGCGCGTGGATCCCGTGGGCTGACGCCACACGTAGCGGCCGCCCCAGCCGCCGAACGCCGGGCTCATCGCGCCCGCCAGACCGTTGTCGATCAGGCCCAGGAACGACGGCGTGTCGCCTTCGTGAATGCAGCAGGGATAGGGGTAGAGCTTGCCAAGCGGGCCCTTGCTCCGGATCTGCGCGTTCACCCAGTCATCCGTGAACGTCGTGAAATCCGCGCCGGGCGCGTTGCGATAGAACCGGTCGCCGCTGATGCCGGTCCAGGT
>CAYNDV010000410.1:0-1506 GCA_964396055.1 uncultured Vicinamibacterales bacterium
ACTACGACACCGCCGACCGGCTGTACTTCGAGCCGCTCACCCTCGAGACCGTGCTCGCGATCGTCGACAAGGAGCGGAGCGCCGGCGGGGACGTGTCGTGCCTCGTGCAGTTCGGCGGCCAGACGCCGCTGCGCCTGTCGCTGGCCCTGCAGCACGCGGGGGTGCGCGTGCTGGGCACCTCGCCCGACTCGATCGACCTGGCGGAGGACCGCAAGCGGTTCTCGGCGCTGCTCGACGGGCTGCAGATCCCGCAGCCGCCCAGCGGCACGGCCACGTCCCGCGAGGAGGCGCGGGCCATCGCCGCGTCGATCGGCTATCCGGTCGTCGTCCGGCCGTCCTACGTCCTCGGCGGGCGCGCGATGGCGATCGTCTACGACCCCGCGGCCCTCGACCGCTACATGACGACGGCCGTGGACGCGTCGCCGGAGCACCCGGTCCTCGTGGATCGGTTCCTCGAGGATGCGTTCGAACTCGACGTGGACGCGATCGCCGACGCCACCGGGGCCGTCGTGATCGGCGGCATCATGGAGCACATCGAGGAGGCCGGCATCCACTCGGGCGACAGCTCGTGCGTGGTCCCGCCCTACCTCGTGTCGGAGGCGCACCTCGAGACCATCCGTGACTACACGCGCCGCATCGCGCGGGCCCTCGGCGTGGTCGGGCTGATGAACGCGCAGTACGCGATCAAGGGCGGCACGGTGTACGTGCTCGAGGTGAACCCCCGTGCCTCGCGGACCGTGCCGTATCTGTCGAAGGCGACGGGCGTCCCGCTGGCGCGGATGGCCGCGCGCGTCATGGCGGGCCGGACGCTGGCCGGGCTGGGACTGACCGAAGACCTGACCGTGGACGGCGTCTTCGTGAAGTCGCCCGTCTTCCCGTTCATCCGCTTCCCCGGCGTCGATACGATCCTCGGGCCGGAGATGAAGTCCACCGGCGAGGTGATGGGCGGCGCCGAGACGTTTGGCGCGGCGTTCGCGAAGGCGTGCCTGGCCGTGGGCCAGGAACTCCCGACCGCCGGCACGGTGTTCATCAGCGTCAACAACGACGACAAGGCCAACGTGCTCGGCGTGGCCCGGGATCTGGTCGCCCTCGGGTTCGCCATCGTGGCGACGAGGGGAACCGCAGCCTTCCTGCGCGCCCACGGCGTGCCGGCGGGCACGGCGTTCAAGGTCAACGAAGGGCGGCCGAACATTGCCGACCAGGTGGTGAACGGCAGCATCCAGCTCATCATCAACACGCCGCTGGGCCGGGCCTCGTTCTTTGACGATCGGACCGTGCGCCGGGCGGCGATGCTGCACGGCGTGCCCTGCATCACGACGCTGACGGGCGCGGCGGCCGCCGTGGCCGGCATCCGGGCGCTGCGCGGCGAGACGCTGACCGTGAAGGCGCTCCAGGACTACCACGCACGGACTGCCACACACTGATCAGCGAGGGATCGCCGTTTCTGCGTACCGGCCGCGGTTCTCTCTCGTGGCGTCCGGCTTCCCTCGACGTCGCTCGGGACAA
>CAYNDV010000411.1:0-1504 GCA_964396055.1 uncultured Vicinamibacterales bacterium
ACGGTCTTCATCGACCTGCTGGGGTTCGGGATCATCATCCCGCTGCTCCCGTTCTACGCCGAGAGTTTCGGCGCCACGGCCCTCACCGTCGGGATGCTGTCGACGTCGTTCTCGCTGGCGCAGTTCATCTTCGCGCCGATCTGGGGACGCCTGTCGGACCGCATCGGGCGGCGGCCGATCATCCTGGCCGGCCTGCTCGGGTCGTTCCTGTCGTATCTGGCGTTCGCCTCGGTGTCGTCGTTGCCCCTGCTGTTCCTGGCGCGCATCTTCGCCGGCATCGCGGGCGCGAACATCCCGACGGCGCAGGCCGTGATGGCCGACATCACCACGCCCGAGAACCGGGCGAAGGGCATGGGGCTGGTGGGCGCAGCCTTCGGGCTGGGGTTCATCTTCGGGCCGGCCATCGGCGGGTTCTTCAGCCGCTGGGGTTACGCCGCGCCGTCGCTGTTCGCGGCGGGGCTGTCGATCGTGAACTTCACCTTCGCGTGGTTCATGCTGCCCGAGACGCTGAAGCCCGAGCACCGGGCCAAAGAACGTGTCGGCCGCGTGGAGTCGCTGCGGCGGGCCCTGGCCCGCCCCCACCTGCCGTTCCTGCTGCTCACCGGCTTCCTCGTCGTCGCGTCGTTCTCCGTGTTCGAGTCGACCTTCGCCCTGTTCGCCGAGCGGCGGTTCCACTTCACCGCCGCCACCATCGGGTACATCTTCGCGTTTGTCGGCATCGTCCTCGCGATCGTGCAGGGCGGCCTGGTGGGCCGGGTGACGCGGGTCTTCGGCGAGCACCACCTGGTGCCCGTGTCGCTGTCGGTCGTGGCGATCGGGCTGCTGATGATCCCCGCCACCGAGAGCGTGGCGGCGTTGCTGGTGTCGCAGGCGGTCCTGGCCGTCGGCATGGGGTTCAACGGCCCCGCCCTGATGTCGCTCATCTCGCGGTTCTCGTCGGCCGAGGATCAGGGCGGCATCATGGGGCTCACCCAGTCGCTCAACAGCCTGGCGCGCATCATCGGGCCGCTCTACGGCGGCTTCACGTTCGACCACTTCGGGCACGGCGTGCCGTTTGTCAGTTCAGCCGCGTTCATGGCCGTCACCGCCCTTGTGGCCACCTACGGCCTCTGGCGCGCGCGGATGGCCTAGATCCGCCCGCCGACCTCGGTCATGATCCGTTCATGAGCCGCTTCCGCTATTCCACGCCCATCACCGTCCGCTTCCGCGACTGCGACCCCATGGGTCACGTGAACAATGCCGTCTATCTCACCTACCTCGAGGTGGCCCGCTTCGCGTACTGGCACGACGTGGCCGGCGGGCGCTGGTTCGGCGACGCGGGTTTCATCGTGGCCCGCGTGGAGATCGACTACCGGGCCTCGGCCGAGGTGAACGACACCGTGTCGGTCCATCTCGGCATCACCGGGTTCGGCCGGACGAGTTTCACATTCGAGTACGACCTGGTGGATCAGCACGGGCGGCAGGTCGCCACCGCGAAGACCGTCCAGGTCATGTACGATTACGC